>SKNO01000074.1 GCA_007120465.1 Nitriliruptoraceae bacterium | reverse complement strand
GCGAACCGACCGAGGCGCGCGAGCGGCCGGCCCCCGTGACGCCGGCGGTCGAGCCGGCCGCGCCGGCACGCGAGGAACCAGCCGCCGCCAGCTCCGCGGAGGAGCGTGCGCTGGCGATGCGGCAGGCGATCGCCCGAGCCATGGAGCAGGCGAACCGCGAGATCCCCCACTACCACCTCGGCGAGACCGTGGACGTCGAGGACACCCTGACCTGGCTCGCCGACCGCAACGCCGACCGACCACCGTCGGAGCGGATCCTGCCGGCCGCACTGGTGCTCAAGGCGACCGCCCTGGCGCTCACGAAGTACCCCGATCTGAACGGGTACTGGATCGACGGCGGCTTCCGGCCGGGCGGGGGCATCCACCTCGGGGTCGCGATCAACCTGCGCCGCGGCGGCCTGCTCGCGCCGGCGATCCGGGATGCCGACCAGCGGTCGCTCGAGGAGCTCATGGCGGCGCTCAAGGACCTCGTGGAACGCACCCGCGCCGGAGGGCTGCGCGGCTCCGAGCTGACCGACCCGACCATCACGGTCAGCAACCTCGGCGACACCGGGGTCGAAGCGATCCACGGGGTGATCACCCCTCCCCAGGTGGCGCTCGTCGGGGTCGGACGGATCACCGAGCGCCCGTGGGTCGTCGAGGGGACGATCGCGGTCCGGCGCACCCTGTTCCTGAGCCTCGCCGGCGACCACCGTGCGAGCGACGGTCACCGTGGCGGCCGCTTCCTCGCCGCCCTCGCCACCAACCTCACCCGACCGGAGACGCTGTGAACACCGACGAACTGCACGACCTGATCATCGAGGTGCTCTCCGGCATCGCTCCGGAGACCGACCCCACCGCGATCGACCCCGGCGAGGACCTGCGCGACGAGCTCGACCTCGACTCGATGGACGAACTGAACATGATCACACGGGTCAGCGAACGGCTCGGGATCGACATCCCGGAGCGCGACTACCCGCAGATGCGCAGCCTCGACGGTGCCGTGTCCTACCTCACCGGCCGGCTCGCGACCCACGCGTGATGGACCGGGCCGACGGCCGCCAGCGGGAGCTCGCCTGGCGGACCTGCCCGATCCACGACCTCCCGCGCGACCTGCAGGCCATGGGCCTGCCGGCGACCGACCTCGCCCGCGCGACCTCCATCGCCGACCCGGCCGCACGTCAGCGGTTCCTGACCGGTCGGACCCTGCTGCGGGCCACGATCGCGGAACTGTGCCCCGACGTCGACGCCCACACGGTGGCGATCGAGGTGGCGGCCTCCGGACGACCCACCATCGCCGGCTGCGCCGACATGCACGTCAGCGTGAGTCACACCCACGGGCTCGCCGCCGCCGCGGTGTCCACCCGCGGCCCCGTCGGGATCGACGTCGAACCCCTGTCCCGCACGGATCTCCCACCGGGGCACGCCTGGTTGACCACCAGCGAGGAGGATCGCCTCGCAGCACACCCGCCGGAGGAGCGACGCCGTCACCTGCTGCGCCTGTGGGTCGCGAAGGAGGCGACCTTGAAGGCCCACGACACCCGGGTCACCCGTCGCAGCATCACGATCCACCCCGAGGGCCACGACCGGGGCCGTGCCGTCGAAGCGATCGAGCCGGACGCGGACGGTCCCGTGGTCGCGACACTGGACTGGGAGCGGGTCGCGCACCGGTTCGTGCTGGCCGTCGCGACCGTTCCCGTGGAGGCCTGAGCGCCTACGACGGCGCGGGCAGCCCCTGCAGGTGCTGCGCGAGCCACCGCCCGGCGAGGTCGGCCACCTCCTCGAGGGCACCCGGCTCCTCGAACAGGTGGGTGGCGCCGGCAACGACCTCGAGACGGTTCTCGCAACGCAGGTGCCGCTGCGCCGACCGGTTGAGCTCCAGGACCTCCACGTCACGCGATCCGACGATCAGCAGGGTTGGCGCGGTGACCAGGGGCAGCCGCTTCTCCGCGAGGTCGGGGCGTCCGCCGCGGGAGACGACGGCGGCGAGCTCGTCGCCCTGCTCCGCGGCCGCCCACAGCGCCGCTGCGGCTCCGGTGCTCGCACCGAAGTAGCCGACCGGCTGCGTCGCGAGCGCCGGCTGCGCACGCAGCCACCGGGTCACGGCGACCAGCCGCTGGGCGAGGAGCTCGATGTCGAACACGTTGCGCCGGTCCGCGGCCTCCCGCGGCGTCAGCAGGTCGAACAGCAGCGTCGCGAGCCCGACGTCGCCGAGCGCGTCGGCGACCGCCCGGTTGCGGGGGCTGTGGCGACCGCTGCCGCTGCCGTGGGCGAACACGACGATGCCGGCGGCCGACGGGGGTTCGCGGAGCTCTCCGGGCAGCGTGACGCGCCGCGAGATCGTGATCTCGACCTCGCGGACCCCGCCACGGTCCGTGCCGCGTGCCTGCGGGTCGTCACGTTGCGTCTGGTCGCTGCCCGAGCGCGTCGTCGGCGCGGCCGCGTCGATCAGCAGGCGTGCCACCTCCTCGTCGGAGGTCTGGGAGAAGTCGGCGTAGAACTCGCCGATCGCGCCGAACCACCGCGGGGTCTCGAGGCACACGACCTCGTCGGCCACGCTGGCGAGGTCGGTCACCGCCTCCGCCGGTGCCACCGGGACCGCGAGGATCACCCGCGTCGCTCCGCGGCGGCGGGACACCTCGACGGCCGCACGGGCGGTGAACCCGGTGGCGAGGCCGTCGTCGATCAGCACGACGGTGCGACCCGCGAGCGGGACCGCGGGCCGGCCCTGCCGGTAGCGGTCGAGCCGTCGTTCGAGCTCCGCCTGCTCCCGCCCTGCGATCCGCTCCAGCTCGGCGTCGGAGACCCCGACCTGGGCGATCAGCCGGCGGTTGAGCACCCGGACACCACCCTCGCCGATCGCGCCGATCCCGAGCTCCGGCTGTCGTGGGCAGCCGAGCTTGCGGACGACCAGCACGTCGAGCGGAGCATCGAGCGTCCGTGCCACCTCGAAGGCCACCGGGACCCCACCGCGTGGCAGCCCGAGCACCAGCGGATCGGGGTAGGTCCGCGTGGCGAGCTCCGCACCGAGTTGGCGTCCCGCGTCACGACGATCCGAGAACGGCATGACTGCCTCCTCGGGCGGCGCACGTTCCACCGCCCCACGACGAGCGTCCGCCGCGGCAGGACGTGTCGCAAGGGCAGATGGTCCCGACCGGAGCACGGAACCTGGTCAGACGTCCACGGTGACCCGGCAGTGCCACCGTCCGGCGTCGTCCTCGGCGAACTCGAGGCCCGAGTAGGACACCCCCTTCGGCGCGGCGCCGACGCCCGTCACGCGACGGCGGTCGGCGAGCCACAGATCGACGAGCACACCGCCCCTGGTCTCCCGGACGCGCACGCGGACGGGGACGCCGTCGTCGGCGTCCAGCCGGAAGATCACCTCGTCCAGGAGCCCGACCAGCAGGTCCACGTCGTCCCCGGCGAGGGGAACCTCGAGGTAGCAGCACCAGCCGGCGCCCGACACGTCCGCGAAGCTCTCGACCAGGGCGTGCACGGCCTCCTCCAGGCACGCCTCGCGCGACGGACCCCACGCCTCGAGGATCTCGTCGGCGGTGTGGGCGCGGACCGCGTAGCCGCGCTCGCTGGACGTGAGGGTCATCCCTTCACCACCCCGATGGGGCGCAGGCGTGCGACGCGCCGGCCGAGTCCCGCCTGCTCGCACACCCGCACGACCTCCTCCACGTCCTTGTAGGCCATCGGCGCCTCCTCGGGCAGGTCGCGGAGGGAACCGGCCCGCACCTCGATGCCCTGCTCGGCCAACACGTCGCGGAGGTGGGGCCCGCCGTGCCCGCGCCGCTTCGCCTCGTGGCGGCTCATCGTCCGACCGGCGCCGTGGGCGCAGGACGCGAAGGCGTCACCCGGCGAGACGCCGACCAGGACGTAGGAGGCGGTCCCCATCGACCCGGGGAGGAGCACCGGTTGGCCGACGGGCCGCAGGTCCGAAGCGAGTTCCGACGCACCGGGTGGGAACGCGCGGGTCGCTCCCTTGCGGTGCACGCACAGCTCCACGTCCCGGCCGTCGATCCGGTGGGTCTCGATCTTGGCGAGGTTGTGGGATACGTCGTAGACCAGCGGCAGGTCGCGCCGGCCCGTGACCCGGTCGAAGGCCGCGCGGGTGGCGTCGGTCAGCCACTGGCGGTTCGCCCGCGCGAAGTTCGCCGCGGCGGCCAGCGCGCCGAGGTACGCCTGGCCCTCGTCGGAGGTGACGGGGACGCAGGCCAGTTGCCGGTCCGGGACCTCGATGCCGTGCTGGTGCATCGCGTCGCTCATGTGCCGGACGTGATCCTGGCACACCTGGTGGCCGAGCCCACGCGACCCGCAGTGGATCATCACGCACACCTGCCCGGGATGCAGCCCGAACACCTCGGCGACCGCCGCATCCAGCACCTCGTCGACGACCTGCACCTCGAGGAAGTGGTTGCCGGACCCGAGCGAGCCGACCTGTCCGAGCCCCCGCTTGATCGCCCGATCGCTGACCTGTGCGGGGTCGGCCGACGGCAGCCGGCCCCGATCCTCGCAACGGTCGAGGTCGCGCTCCTCGCCGTACCCGAGGGACACCGGGTACAGCGCCCCGTCGGTGAGGATGCGCAGCAGTTCGTCACGGTCGGACACCTGCCAGACCGCGCCGCGCCCCATCCCGGTGGGGATCGCCGCCGCCAGCGCGTCCATCAGCACCGGGAGCCGGTCTCCGAGGTGGTCGCGGTCGAAGGGGGTCGCCAGCAGCCGCACGCCGCAGGAGATGTCGAACCCGACCCCGCCGGGTGAGACCACGCCACCGCGGTCCACCTGCGTGGCGGCCACCCCACCGATCGGGAACCCGTAGCCCCAGTGGACGTCGGGCATCGCGAAGCTGGCCGTGACGATGCCGGGGAGCGTCGCGACGTTGGCGACCTGCTCGAGGCTGCGGTCGCCCTGGACGGCCGGCAGCAGCCGCTCGGACGCGAACACCACGCCGGGCACGCGCATCTGACCCCGGCGCTCCAGCCGCCACCGCACGGCGGACTCGCGCTGGAGCGGTGACGACGACACCTCGGTGTGCATGGTCACCTCCCGGGCGTCGCCACAGCGGCGCGCCGTCACTACCCGTGGTCGTCCGACTCCAGGTAGAGGTAGAAGATCGTCGCCCCGGCGGGTCCTGCCGTCAGGTCGTGGGGCTGACCCGGGGGCACGTACGCGTAGGACCCCCGGGGCAGGTGCCGCCCCAGGGCCTCGACCACCCCGTCGACGACCCACACGTGGTGGGCGTGCCGCCGGTGGGTGTGCTCCGACAAGGTCGCCTGCGGTTCGAGCTCCATCGTCCCGGCGTAGGAACGGCCCTCAGACCACAACTGCACGTAGGTGACCCCAGGGGCGATCTCGCTGCGCCCGAGCTCCGCGATCCGGGCGGCCTCGAGGAGCCGGGTCCGCGGACCGATCGCCGGCAGGGTCCCGAGGTCCGCGTTGTCACCGGTCCGCGTCCCCATGGCCCACCTCCGTGTCGACTCGTGTCACCTCGCTGCCGTGCTCCTTCGAGGGTGGGGCGTCGGACGGACGAGCGGAAGGGGCGATGGTCCTGCGAACGACCGGCTCGATGGACCCCACCGGGCACGCACCCCGCTGATCGCGGTCCCGGGCCCATCGGCACTGGCGGTGACCGCAACCGAGTGCGATGCTCGAGGTCGCAGCGTCCCGGGGACGTGCGGGAACCGGCCCCGCGCACAGGGGCCCGTATCGGAGGGTGTGATGACCGCGACCGTGCCGACCACCGTCCACCACCTGCGCCCAGACGAGCTGGGCACGCTCACCGCCGGCGTCTCGCCACCGTGTCTCTCGCTGTACCTGCCGACCCACCGGATCACCAGCGAGGCCGCGCAGGACCGCACCCGGTTGCGCACGCTGGTGACCAAGGCACGCTCGGCGCTCGAGGAGGTCGGCCTCCGCGGCGCGGAGCTCGACGAGATGCTGCGGCCCGCGACCGAGCTGCTCGACGACCCGCTGTTCTGGCAGCGGCAGGAGGACGGGCTCGCCCTGCTGCTGAGCGTCGACCGGTCGCACCGCTTCCAGCTGCCCTACCGGGTCCCCGAACTGGTCATCGTCGGTGAGCGCTTCCACGTGCACCCCCTGGTCGAGCTCCTGGAGGATCACCGTGCGCTGCTCATCACGCTGAGCCAGCAGCGGGTGCGCCTGTTCGAGTTCGGCCGCTGGTCGATCCGCGAGGTGGAGGTCCCCGGGCTCCCGGACGGGATCGAGGACACCATCCCGGACCGTGATCGCCAGACCCCCCTGCAGGTGCGCCACGCGGCGGCGGGTTCGAGCGACGCCGGGTTCTTCCACGGGCACGGCGGCGCCAAGGATGCGGCGGAGGACCGACGACGGCGGTACCTGCTCGAGGTGGACCGCGTCCTGCAGCCCGTGCTCAAGCGGCGCAACGACCCGGTCGTGCTCGCGGGCGTCCGCAACCTCGCGGCCGAGTTCCGGGCGGTGTCGACCTGCCGCTCCGTGATCGGCGAGCTTCCCGGCAACCCGGACACCGCGCACGCGGACCGGCTGCGCAGCGCCGCCTGGGAGGTGGTGTCCCCCTGGTTCGCGAAGGAGCGCCGCGAGGCCCTGGAACGGTTCGAGCATCTCTCCGGGACCCGCCGGGCGGAGACCGACCCCGAGGTCCTGGCCGACGCGGCCATGGAAGGGCGGATCGACGTGTTGTTCGTCCGCTCCGCCGTTGAGGTGCGCGACGCGGATCCGAGCACGCTGTCGATGATCGACGACGCGGTCGTGCACACCCTCCGGCACGGCGGTGCGGTGTACGTCCTCAGCGAGGTGGAGCGCACCGGCCACCCGGACGGTGGCGCGATCCTGCGCTACTGACGACCTCCCCGCAGGGCCACGCCAGCGATCACAGCCAGGGGGCGTGGCCCTTCAGGTCGTCGAGCAGTTCCCGGGCGACGAACATGCGGTGGACCTCGTCGGGCCCGTCGTACAGGCGCGCACCTCGCGCGTCACGGTACATCCGTTCGAGAGGCAGGTCCGCGCTGATGCCCGCCGCTCCGTGCACCTGGATCGCCCGGTCGATCACGTCGTGGAGCATCCCGGCGACGTGGAACTTGATCAGGGAGGTCTCGACCCGCGCCTCGCCGCCCTCGTCCATGATCCGGGCGGTGTCGAGGGTCATCAGGCGGGCGGCCTGGATCTGGGCCGCGGACTCGGCGACGTAGCGCTGTATCTCCCCCTTGTCCCGGAGCAGTGATCCGTGGGCGTGGCGGATGTTGGCCCAGTCGCACATCAGCTCGAAGGCGCGTTCGGCCTGGCCGAGCCACCGCATGCAGTCGAACACCCGGACGGGCTGCAGGCGTGTCTGGGCGATCCGGAACCCGTCGCCCTGCTCGCCGAGCAGCGCGCTGGTCGGGACCCGGACCCCGTCGAGGCGGATCTCCCCGTACATGCTGGTGGTGTCACCCATCATCGGGATGAGTCGCTCCACGGTGAAGCCGGGGGTGTCGGTTGGCACGAGGAAGGCGGAGAACTGCTGGTGCAGCGGGGCGGTCGGGTCGGTCTTGGCCAGCACCGTCATCACCGACGAGCGGTCGGCCCACGACACGAACCACTTGTGGCCGTCGATGACCCAGTCCTCGCCGTCGAGTGCCGCGGTGCTGCGCATCAGCTTCGGGTCGGATCCGGCCACCTCCGGTTCGGTCATCCCGACGCTCGCGAAGATCTCTCCGTCCACCAGGGGGCGCAGCCAGCGCTCGCGCTGCTCCTCGGTCGCGTACCGCTGCAGCAGCAGCGTGTCCTGCAGCGTGTGGGTCCCGAGCGCGACCGCCGCCGGCGGCGAACGTCCGATCACCTCGTTGACGTAGACGTACCCGATGAAGGACAGGCCGCCACCACCGAGCTCCTCGGGATGGCCGAGCGCCCACAGCCCGGCCTGCTTGGCCCGAGCCATGAGCTCACGCAGCAGCTCGGCGTTGTCGAGCAGCAGTGCCTCCTGCTCGACGGGCACCACCTCCTCCTCGACGAAGCGCCGCACGCTCTCACAGAGCATGCGGATCTCCTCGGTCAGGCCGAACCCATCCATGCCGGGCTCCTGTCGCGCTGGTTGGTCGTGTTGGTCGGTCGTGCGGTGCGCGTCCCGCGGCTCACTCCGCGTCCGCGGACCCGAGGTCGAAGCTGAGCGTCTCCCCGGCGCGGAGCACGCCACGCTGCCCGTCGCAGGCGATCGTCACCGGTGGGAGGTCCGATGGCGGCGCACTGACCCGCAGGTAGGTCTGGTCGAGGGCGAGGCGCAGGTGGTGGCCGCGGTAGTACAGCAGCAGGTCGAGCCGCGGGACCTCGACGGGCAGGGCCGGGTCGAAGTGGAGCTCGTTCTCCTCGACCGCCAGCCCCGTGTAGCCGCGTTGGACGAGGTCCAGGGTGCCGGTCATCGCCCCGAGGTGGATCCCCTCGTGGGTGGTCCCGCCCTGGATGTCGGCGATGTCGCTCTTGAGCGCGTACTCGAACAGCTCCCAGGAGCCGGCGCGGTCGGACCGCGTCAGCAGCCAGGCGTACACGACCGCGCTGAGGGTGGACCCGTGAGAGGTCCGCGCGCGGTAGTACTCGATCGTGTCGGGGATGCGATCGGGGGTCCAGGCGTACCCGAGGGAGCGCATGATCCGGTGCAGCTCCTCCGCCGACAGCAGGTAGAACAGCATGACGACGTCGGCCTGCTTCGCGACCTTGTACCGGTTGGGGGTGTCGCCCTCGGCGTGCAGGATCCGGTCGAGGCGCTGGATGTCGTCGTAGCGCTCCCGGTAGCCGTCCCAGTCGAACTCCGCGAGGTCGCCGTACCCGGCGAACTGGCTGATGATCCAGTCGTCGTGGAAGGGCACGTACAGCCGGCGGGTGAGGTCCTCCCACCGGTCGAGCTCAGAGCGGGTCAGGTCGAGCTCACCGGAGGCGTCGTGGCGGGCGTGCTCGGGCAGCAGCTCCAGGAGCTCGAAGATGCGCTGGAGCATCCACACCACCATCACGTTGGTGTAGGCGTTGTCGTCCAGGCCCGGGTCGTCGCGGTCGGGGTAGCCGTCGTGGAACTCGTCGGGCCCCATCACCCCCCGGATGTGGTAGCGGTCCTCGAGCCGGTCGTACTCGGCCATGCTCGCGAAGAACCGGGCGATCTCGACCAGCAGCTCCAGCCCGTAGTAGCGCAGGAAGTCGAGGTCCGCGGTGGTCTCCACGTACTGCCATACGTTGTAGGCGATGGCGAGGTTGATGTGCCGTTGGAGCTGCGAGTTGTCCGGCTTCCACTCCCCCGAGACGGGGTTGAGGTGCATCTCCTGGCTCTCCTCGCGGCCGTCGGAGCCGCTCTGCCAGGGGAAGATGGCCCCGTCGTGGCCGGCCCGACGTGCCCGTGCGCGCGCCTCCCCGAGCCGCCGGTAGCGGTACAGCAGCAGCGAGCGGGTCACCACCGGCATGCGCATGTTGAGGTAGGGGAGGATGAACACCTCGTCCCAGAAGATGTGGCCCCGGTAGGCCTCCCCGTGCAACCCCCGGGCGGGAACCCCGACGTCCCGGTCGATCGTGTTGTGCGACGTGGTCTGCAGCGCGTGGAAGGTGTGGAGGTTGAGGATCCGCTCGATCCCCTCCCGCTCACCGAACCGGACCTCGAAGCGGTCCCACAGCTGGTCCCACTTGGACACGTGCGAGCGCAGCAGCACGTCGAAGTCGGGGACCTGCGCGACCTTGCGGACGGCGGAGACGTAGGGCTCGCTGATCGCCGGATCCCCGCAGACGACGATCGCGGCCACCTTCTCGACGGTGACCGACCCGCCGTCGTCGAGGTCGAACTCGAGCTCGTGGCCGACGAGCCCGTCGTCGTCGAACCACCGGCGGACGAGGTCGTCCTCGTCGGGGGCGCTCGGACCGAACACGCGGGTGCGCACGGCCTGAGCGATCCGCACGTGCGACTCGCTGGTCTCGGCCACGACCCCGACGGTCCGGTCGTCGACCTCCTCCGCGGTGAGGATGTCGAGGTGGCGGTCGGACAGGTCGCGGTAGCGCCTGACCCCGCTGTTGCGCACGGCGGTGTCGATCGCGGAACGGACCGTCAGCCGCCCGGAGAGGCCGTGGGCACCGAAGGTGGTCTCCAGGGCCGCGAGCTGCGGGTCGACGATGTGGACGAACCGGCGCTGCGTCACCGACAGCTGCTCGCCCGACGCCACCTCGGCACGCAGGTGCCGCGTGAGGACCCCGCGGCGCAGGTCCAGTTCGATCCGGTACTCGGTGAGGTCGGCCTCGTCAGGGGTGAACCAGGGCCCGTCGTCGACGCGGAACTGCAGCACGAGCCAGTTCGGGAGGTTGACCATCGACTCGTTCGAGATCTCGACGCCGTCGACCTCGTCGGTCAGGCGGTTGAACACCCCGGCGCGGTAGGTCCCCGGGTAGTGGACGTCGTCGGCTCGACACTCGGGTGCGGCCCCACGGCTGCCGAGGACCCCGTTACCCAGGGTGCAGAGCGCTTCACGCAGTCCCTCGTCGTCCGGGTCGTAGCCAGCGTAGGTCAGCGTCCACTCGTCCATGCCGATCCCTCCTCAGCTCGTTGCCCCGGCGACGAGGTCGTGCAGCTCTGCGAGGAAGCGCCGGGCGTCCTCGGGGGTGTCCAGCGCCGCGTCGGCGATCGAGGGCCGGTCGTCGTCCTCCCCGCGGACCACCACGGCGATCCCGTCCCGCGCCTTGACGGCGCGGAACCCGTCCTCGTCGGTGAGGTCGTCACCGAGGTAGACCGGGACGTGGTCCTCGGCGTCCAGCGCGGCCAACAGTGCCTCGATCGCGCGGCCCTTGTCCCAGTCCACGTCGGGGCGCAGCTCGTGGATCCGCTTGCCCCCGGTCGCGCGCAGCTGGTCGTGCTCCTCCCCCAGGCGCGTGACGACCTCGGCGATCCGCGCCCGGGCCGTCGCATCATCGACCTGTCGGTCGTGCACCGCGATCGCGAACCCCTTGCGCTCGACCCGCACCCCCGGGATGTCCCCGAGCTCGGCGTCGAGGGTCGCCTGCGCCCGGTCGAGCTCCTCGACGTGCGCGGTCGCGAGCTGCTGCCGTGAGCCATCCGGGTGGAGGATGTCGAACCCGTGGGAACCGGCGTAGGCGATCCCCTCGATCCCGACCATCCCGCGGACGTCGTCCAGGTCACGGCCACTGACGATCGCGACCAGGGTGGCTGCGGCCAGCGCCTCGATCGTCGACCGGGTCGCTGGGGGCAGCAGGGCGTCGTCGGGATCGTCGACGATCGGGGTGAGGGTGCCGTCGTAGTCGAGGAACACCGCCAGGGCGCCACGGTGCTCGCTCCCGAGGAGCTGCCGGACGGGCAGTGCCGAGGGCAGCTCCCGGAGCGGGAGCGTGCGCGGCGTGGGACGGTCGTCGGCGCTCGGAACCATGGCATCCTCGACGGACGGCCTGCGTGGGGCTCGATGCAGACACCATGCCTGAACTCGGCCGTTCCTGCCCGGGCCTTCCGCCTCCACCCCGGCGGCCTTCCGTCGCTGCCGGCGAGGAGGACCGATCCGTCCCGGCTTCCGGGCGCGAAGGTCGGGTGACCGCGACGAACGGGGGCACGGTGATCGACCACGATGCACTGACGGCGACCTTCGCGGAGTACGTCACCAGCATCGCGGCCGGGTACGCGGTGGAGGACGTCCTCTACCGGCTCGCAGACCGTGCGGTCACGGTGCTGGAGGTCGACGGTGCCCGGGTGTGCGTCGGGGATGGCGACGAGGCCCTGCGCTGCGTCGCGGTCGCCGGCGAACGGATGCACGCAGTGGCGCAACCCGAGGAGGAGACGTGTCTCGGGACGTGCCTGCGAGCCCACCGCTCCGGACGACCGGTGGCGATCGCCGACCTGTCCGTGCTCGGAGTCCCATCCGACGGTGAGCCGCGAGGGTTCCCGGGCGGTGCCGCGGTCGGGCTGCCGCTGCGGCTCTCCGACCGATCGGTCGGCGCGCTCCACCTGCATCGCGAGCGTCCCCGCAGCTGGTCCGATCGGGAGCTCGCGACGGCCCGTCTGCTCGCCGACATGGCCGCCGGGTACATCGTCAACGCGCGGGACCGCGAGGACTCCAAGCGACTGGCGGACCAACTCCGGCACGCGCTCGACAGCCGCGTCGTGATCGAGCAGGCCAAGGGGATCCTGGCGGAGCGCCACCGCATCACGCCGGCCGCGGCCTTCGACCGCCTCCGCGACCACGCACGTTCCGGCAACCACGGCCTCCGACAGGTCGCCGCCGGGATCGTCGACGGCGCCCTTGAGGTGTGACCGTGACGACACGGCCCGGAGCTCACCCACCGACCGGTCGGACGCCCGACCATCGACGCTGCGAGGCAGCGCTACCACCCCCAGCGAGGCCCGACACCCACAACGTCCGTTCGGACGGAGAAGATAGCCCGGAAGTACCTATCGGCGACG
>SKNO01000183.1 GCA_007120465.1 Nitriliruptoraceae bacterium | reverse complement strand
CTCGACCGCGAGCTCGGCACGATCGATCCCGACACCCGTGCGATCGTCGGCCTGCGCGCCGGTGAACCCGGCACGGTCTCGCTCGTCGACGTCGACCTCCAGGACAACGGCATCCTCGAGGTGGATGACGACGTGGCCGGGCTGGTGGTCGTCACCGCCGAGGAGGTGACCAACGACGACGTGGTGCTCGGACTGACCCAGCTGATGGCCGTCCTGCGTGACGGGACGGAGCTCGGCGTGTACCGCGTCGCCGGGGACGAGACGCTGCGGGTCTGGCGCACCGACGCGGACCCGGAGGACGCGGCCGACGATCTACGGCCCCGCGACGTCGCGTCGAACACGGCGCGGCGCGCCTTCGGGCTGCCGTCGCTGGCCGACCCGGTCGCGCTCGCCGACATCGCCGTCCGGACCTGGCTGCTCGTGGTCGCCAGCGCCGCCCTCGAGGCCTTCGACCGTGAGGGCGGCGACGCCGAGGTGTCCCTGTCGGACCTCGGCCCGCTCCCCGACCGTGCACCGCTCGCCGCCAGCGACGGTGGGTCGCTGCCCGACTGGGACGACGTGCACGCCGCCGCCGCCCGTGGCGAGCTGGAGCTGGGCGGTCACCTCTCCGTCGATGCCGACCACGCGGCGTGGCTGGACCCGGACGCCTTCGCCCAGGTGCTCGATCGCACGCTGCCCACGGCGGACGAGCTGCTCGGCTCGCTCCGGGTCACCACGGACGACACGCTGCTCGCCTGGGTGATCGATCGGCTGACCGAGCAGGACCCGACGCTGGCGGAGCGCATCTGACCGACAGGTCCCGGTCGGCTCCGGCCGTACACAGGTCCACGACCAGCGTGTCCCGTCAGGTCACGGGTAGCTCCTAGCCTCGCGACCACCATGCCACCTCCCCCCGCCACCAGCTTCCCCGGCCCTGCTGCGCTCGGGCGCGGCATCGTCATCGGGCCCGGTGTCGACGTCCCCCCGTCCTTCCTCGGCGTCCGACGGGTCGTGATCGACGACGACGTGCTCGCCCACCCGCAGGCGGTGGCCGCCGTCCTCCACGACCACTGGCTGCACCGCCGCCCCATCGTGGTCGAGTTGGCCGCGGACAACGACGCCGCCCGCACCCCCGAGGTGGTCGACCTCCCGCCCTACGCCCTGCCGCCCGACACCGGGCTGCACCGTGAGCGACTCCACGCCCTGACCTGGGCCAACACCTACGACCTGCGCCGCGGCGCACCCATCTGGTGGCACGGCGAGCTCGCGGTCCGGCACACCCCGGCGTCCCGCAGCGACCACCTCGGCGACATCGTGCTGCCGGACGGCAGCCCGGCGTGGGTCGATGGGGGGCCGCGAGGACCGGTGCCGCTGCCCGCCGAGCAGCACGCCGCGCTGGTACACCGTGAGTCGATCACGCTCCGCCGGCTCACGGTCCTCGGCGACGACCCGCCACGGGATGCGGTCAACCTCGCCCCGGACCAGCTCGCCGCCGTGACCCACCCGGCGGGACCGGCCCGGGTGATCGCCCCCGCCGGGTCGGGCAAGACCCGGGTGCTCACGGCCCGGCTGCGTCACCTGCTGGCGGACCGGCGCATCGAGCCGGAGCTCGTGACCGCCGTCGCCTACAACACCCGGGCCGCCGCCGAGATGCGCGAGCGCACCCGCGACCTCGACGCGTCGATCCGCACGCTGCACTCGCTGGCGCTGTGGATCTGCAACCTCGACGCCCGTCGGGACGTGATCCAGGAGCGTGAGGTCCGTTCCCTGCTCGAGCGGTTGGTCCGCACCGCGCGCATACCCAACCAGGACCCCTTCCAGCCCTACCTCGAGGCCCTCGCCGAGGTCCGCCTCGCCCTGCGCGACCCGGCGGAGGTCGAGGCCGCACGCGGCGACGTCGACGGGTTCGCGGCGCTGTTCGGCACCTACCGGGCCGAACTCGCGCGACGCGGGGTCCTGGACTTCGACGAGCAGGTCTTCCGCGCGCTGGAGCTCCTGCTCACCCGGCCCGACATCCGGGCGCGGGCGCAGCGTGCCGGCACGCACCTGCTGGTCGACGAGTTCCAGGACCTCACCCCGGCGTTCCTCCTGCTGATCCGGTTGGTGGCCGGGCCCACCGCGCAGGTGTTCGCCGTCGGCGACGACGATCAGACGATCTACTCCTACGCCGGTGCCACCCCGCGCTACCTCGTCGACATCCAGCGCTGGTTCCCGGGCGCCCGCGCCCACGCCCTGGAGGTCAACTACCGCTGCCCGCCGCCGGTGGTCGACCGCGCTGGCCGGCTGCTGTCGCACAACCGGGTCCGGGTCCCCAAGACGATCCGCAGCGCGCCGGCGGACGACGCGTCGCCAGCGCCCGTCAGGGATGACGAGGTGGCGCTGGCGGTGACCACGGGCGCCTCGGCCGACCTTGCTCGTCTCGCCGTTGAGCGGGTCGCGGCCCGGCTCGCCGACGGTGCCGCACCCACCGAGGTCGCGGTGCTCGCCCGGGTGAACAGCACGCTGCTGCCGGTGCAGGTCGCGCTCACCGATGCCGGCGTCGCGCACACCGCCCCGCTGGACACGACCGTGCTCGGCCGGACCGGGGTCCGGACGGCGCTGGCGTACCTGCGGCTCGGCCTCGACCTCGAGCGCATCCGCCGGGACGACCTGTTCGACACGATCAACCGGCCCGCCCGGAAGGTGCGGTCGGCGGTGACACCGCTGCTGCCGTCCGGGCGGTTGAGCCTCCGCCAGCTCGAGCAGGTCACCGCGGCACTGGACCCGACCCACCAGGAGCGGTTCGCCGGCTACCTCGCCGACCTGCGCCGCCTCGAGCGGGCGATCACCGACGGGGCCGACACAGCCGCGTGCCTGCGACTGATCCGCGACCGGATCGGCCTCGGCGAGGCCATGGACGCCCTCGACCGCTCGCGCACGCGGCCCGAGGGCTCATCCCACGCCGACGACCTCGACGCCCTCCTGCAACTGGCAGCGTTGCAGCCTGACCCCGCGGCGTTCCGCGACTGGCTCGCCGACCGGCTCCGGGTGCCTGCCGACGCGCGGGGTGTCACGCTGTCGACGGTGCACCGCGTCAAGGGGATGGAGTGGGACCACGTGGTGGTGTTCGCGGCCAACGGCGGGCTGTTCCCGCACCGCCTCGCCGACGACGTCGAGGAGGAACGGCGGGTGCTGCACGTCGCGGTCACCCGCTGCCGGCGCGACGTGCTGGTGGTGGCCGACGGTGATCGACCGTCGCCGTTCCTGGCCGAGCTGGACCAGGTCGCCGAGCGCGGCGCACGGACGGGCACGGACGGTGCGTCGGCGCCGAGCACACCGATCCCCGCGACCCGTGGTGCCGACGGCACCGTCGCCGCGGAGCCCGGCCTGCGGGTGGGACTCGTCGGCGGGCTGACGGCGCAGGTCGTGGCGCAGGACCGGGACGGGGTCGCCCTCCACCTCGACGTTGCCACCAGCAACGGCGACGGGGTCGCGGAGGAGGGGTCGGGACCGGCGCACCCACCTGCCACCTCGCTGTGGCTGCCGTACGGCGAGACGGTGCTGGTCGACGGACAGCCGGCGACGCTCGTGCGGCGGACTCGGACGCCCACGGGCAACGGTGGCCAGCTGCCTGACGCTGGCGAGGAGGCGGCCGACGAGCCGCTGTTCGAGGCGCTGCGGGCGTGGCGGGCCCGGGTCGCGGGGGATGCGCGCATCCCGGCCTACCTCGTCTTCCACGATCGCCATCTGCGGGTGATCGCCGGCCGCAAGCCGCGGTCGCTGGGCGAGCTCGCCGGCTGCCCGGGGGTGGGCCCCACCAAGCTCGAACGTTACGGCGACGACGTGCTGGACGTGGTGGCCGAGCACGTGTGACCGCGGTGCCCGATCAGGCATCGACGGTCGTCTGCCGCCGCTGGCTCAGCGCACCGGGCCCGTCCCGCCGTCCTGGTCGCCCGCCAGGCGGGTCAAGGCCAGGTGGTTGATCGCGTCGGCCAGGGTCTCGACGGGGACCAGTTCCATGAACCCCGGATCGAAGTCCTCAAGGTCACCGATCTGCGACGCGGGGAACAGCAGCACGTCCGCGCCGGCGCGGCGTGCCGCCTCAGCCTTCGCCGGCAGCCCCCCGATGCGCGACACCGTCCCGTCCCCGCGGATCCCGCCGGTCCCCGCGACGTGGCGTCCCGCAGCCAGGTCGGGATCGGCAACCTGGGAGTAGGTGAGGAGCGCGACCATCATCCCGTGCGAGCTGCCGAGCGACAGGCTCCGGAACCACGCGACCGGCGCCAGACGTGACCAGCGTCCACCGATCCCCGCCTCGAGCCCCTGCGGTGCCAGGTCGATCACCCGCACGTGGTCGTACGGGAGCTCGGGCCCCGGGGCGGAGAAGGTCTCCCCGGTGGCGGTGGTGAAGGCCAGCGACTCCGCCGCCGCCTCGAGGGCGGCGTCGTACTGGGCGCGCGTGGCGAGTCCGACCCCGTCGATCTCGGTGATCACGGCGTGTGGGGGCAGCCACTCGAAGCGCGGCTCGGCGACCTCCACGAACACCCCGAGCTGGAGCTCGATCCCAGCCTGCCGCAACCCGATCGCAGCCGCGAGGGGTTCGCTCTGCGCCGGCCGGGAGCCGGCCGGTCCGATGCGCATGTCGCGGGGCGGCTCCTCGGTGCCGCGAAAGGCATCCAACGCGGTCTCGTACACCATCGGGGGGCGACCCACCGTCAGCCACGACCAGCGGCCGGCCGGATCCATCACCTGGCCGTCGACCACCATCCGGCCGTCGAGCCGCCAGGCCCACCCCGGTGGGTCGTCGCCGACGACGTGCAGCCAGGGCACCGGCAGGATCGCGATGACCACGGCCATGGCGACGAGCAGCGCGGTCGCGCGTGGCACGGTCAGGCGGCGACGGAGCCGTTGCCAGGGGCTGTCGCGGTGCGCGCCCCGACGCTCACCTCGCGACATCCTCGCTCCGACCACCGATCCGCCACGGCTCCTCCACGCCCCCTCGAACCGTGGTACGGACAGTGTACGGACACCCACGACCCGGACCCGCTGTGCCCGCTCATCGCGCGTACACGGCGAGTGGAGGCGGATGGTGCGCACCCGCGGGTGCGGGGGCGAGGGCAGCTTCCACCTCGAGGAGGCTGCCGCCTACCCTGCGACGCTCTCGAGCCCGCACGTCCGCGCGCGACGGCACCTCGGTCCGCACCTCGCCCGCCCGGTGCAGCGGTCCGCGCGGCTCGCCGACCGGGCACGTGCGTGCCACCGACCACGACCACGAAGGTCCGCCGTTGCGTCGTTCCCTGCGTCTACGCCGCTGGCAGAAGGAGGCGCTCGATGCCTTCGAGGGGTCCGACCGTCGCGACTTCCTCACCGTCGCGACCCCGGGCGCCGGGAAGACGACCTTCGCACTGACGGCCGCGCTGCGCGACCTCGCGAGCTACCCACACCGCCGCGTGATCATCGTGGCACCGACACAGCACCTCAAGCACCAGTGGTCCGCGGCCGGTGCGTCCTTCGGGCTCCACCTCGAACCGGAGTGGGCGTCCACCGACGGCTTCCCGGTCGACATGCACGGGGTCGTCGTCACCTACCAGCAGGTCGCGTCCAGCGCGCGCCGGCTGCGCGGCCCCGCCGACGACGCCTTCGTGATCCTCGACGAGATCCACCACGCCGGCTCGGAGCGGGCATGGGGTGAGGGCATCGCGTCCGCCTTCGAGTTCGCCGCCCGGCGGCTCCAGCTCTCCGGGACACCCTTCCGCAGCGACCAGGATCCGATCCCCTTCGTGGAGTACGCCTTCGACGAGGCCGTCTCGCACTACACCTACGGCTACGGGGACGCGCTGGAGGACGGCGGGGTGGTCCGCCCCGTGTTCTTCCCGGCGATCGGCGGACATATGGAGTGGATGGCGCCCGACGGCGCCGAGATGTCCGCCACCTTCGACGATCCCCTCGATCGGACCGGCGCGTCCCAGCGGTTGCGGACCGCGCTGTCACCGGGCGGCGAGTGGCTGCCGGCGGTGCTCGACCAGGCCCACGAGCAGCTGTGCCGACTGCGCGAGGTGCAGCGCGACGCGGGGGCCCTGGCGATCGCGATGGACGTCGACCACGCCCAGGCGATCGCCCGTCTGCTGCGTCGCCGCCACGGGGTCGACGCCGTGGTCGCGACCTCGGACGACCCGCTGGCCAGCGAACGGATCGCGGAGTTCGCGACCGGGACGGACCCGTGGATCGTCGCGGTGCGGATGGTGTCGGAGGGGGTGGACGTCCCGCGCCTGCGGGTCGGCGTGTACGCCACCAACACGGTCACCGAGCTGTTCTTCCGGCAGGCGGTCGGGCGCCTCGTGCGCTGGCACGGGACCTTGCGGCGCCAGAAGGCCTTCATGTTCATCCCCAACGATCCGCGCATCCGCGCCTTCGCGAACCAGTTGGCCGAGCAGCGCACCCACTCGCTGCGGCGTCGTGAGGAGACGGGCGAACAGGTGCCGGTCGAGCTCGACCAGCTCCCGGCTGGCGAGGACGACCAGCTGTCGCTGTTCCAGGCGATCTCGGCCACACCGGCGGACAGCGATCCGAACAGCGTGTTCGACGACAGCCATCCGGAGGACCTGATCCACGAGCACCGGGAGGACCTGACCCTGGAGATCGAGCTCGCGCCCCCGCCACCCCTGCGCGGCGGTCCGGACGGGGCGGGCGGCACGACGCTCACCGTGAGCCGCACGCAGCGCAAGCGGGAGCTGCGACAGGCCAACGCCGACCGGGTGCGGATGATCGTGCACCTGACCGGGCTGACCCCGGAGGTGGTCAACGCCCGCCTCAACCAGGAGGCCGGGGTCACGGCCGTAGGCGAGGCAACGATCCGGGACCTCGAACGCCGGTTGCACGCCGCCGACCGCTGGATCGATCGGCTGTGACCCGCGGTGCACATCCCCTTGCGAGCGCACGGGGATCGTCACCCTCGAGCGTCTGACCCCACCTCGACCGCACATCCCCCTGCTCGAGCAGGGGGATGTGCACCCTGGCAACCTCCGGCCACGGATCGGCGCGACCGGTGGGGTGGCGTAGGCTGCCGCCATGGATCCCTCGACGGTCGAGCTGGACCGGACCCTCCGGCAGGAGGGGTACCGCGCGACCGGTCCGCGGCGGCTCGTCTGGGACGCACTCATCAGCGCGTCGGGACACGTGACGGTCGAGGAGCTGGCCACCGAGCTCGCGGGCCAGGTCGACCAGGCGTCGATCTACCGGGCGCTCGCGCTGTTCGAGGAGCTCGGCCTGGCGCGGATGACCCGGCTCGGGGACCGGGACGCCGCCCGGTGGGAGCCGGCCCACCCCGACGAGCACTTCCACCTCGTGTGCACCTCCTGCGGCGAGGTCGACCACCACATCGGGTCGCTCGTCGCACAGATCCGCGAGCACCTCGACGAGGGCCACGGCTTCGAGGTCGACGAGGTGGAGCTCGTCGTGCACGGCCGCTGCCGCCGCTGCCGCGGCGCCTGAACCGACCCGCCCGGTCGACGCCGTCCGGAGCGCAAGAACCTCGCCCTACGCCCAGGTTCTCGCACCCCACCGGACCGCCACGCCCCGACGGTGCAAGAACCTCGCCCCACGCCCAGGTTCTCGCACCCGACCGGACCGCCACACCCCGACGGTGCAAGAACCTCGCCCCACGCCCAGGTTCTCGCAGGCCCACTGGTCAGTGGGGGACCGCCACGATCACGGTCCGGCCCGACGCCGCCCGCGCGAGGCGACGGGCACCGCGGCCGAGCCGGCTCGTCGCCGGCGGCATCCCCGTGATGACCACGTCACCGGGCTGCAACACCCGGTTGAGCCGCCCCACGACCCCTTCGAGCGCGACGACCTCGATCGCGTCGCCGTCGCGTACCGCCTGGAGGCGGGGCCGGACCAGCGTCTCCTCCACGTCGGTGACGGCGACGATCCGGACCTCGGCCTGTCGCGCGATCCGTGACGCGACCTCCAGCGCCAGGTGCGTGCCCATCTCGCCGGCGGGTCCGACGTCCTCCTGGGTGATCACGACCACGACCCGTCTGGTGGCGTCGTCGTCGCCCGGGCGACACACGAGCACCGGTACCGGGCTGCGTGACACGACCTGGTCGATCACCGACCCGAACAGCCCCTCCCGAGCGTTGGCGTACCCCTTCCAGCCCATCACCAACGCGGTGCCGCTCTGCTCCACGACGGTGTGGAGCACCCCATCGACGGTGGACGCGTCGATCCGCACCGAGGTGGACGCCTCGGCGCCCGATGCCAGCGCCACCTTCTCGGCCTGCGTCGCCAGGTCCCGGTGCACCTTCAGTTGCTCCGGCCGGGCATCGAAGGGCAGGACGTTGACCGCGACCACCGCGCCCGAGTCGGGAGCGGCGACCTGCGCCGCGATGCGGACCAGCGAGCCGACGGTGCGCGGGTTCGACACCGGCACCACCACGCGCGTACCCATCGCTGCGGCGCCGAGGTGCCGCGCCTCGACCCGGGGGGCGTGCCGGTCCGCGGTCCATCCAGCGATCAGCGCGGTCAGCAGGATCACGAGCACGATCGCGTTCACCTCGACCTGCCCGACGAGTCCGAGTTCGCGCGCAACGATCACCGCGGCCAGCGCGCCTGCGGCCTGCCCGACCGACAGGGAGAACATCACCCCCCGTTCGGGACGGCTCGCACCCATCAGGCGGCCGGACAGATCGGCCGCCAACCACTTCGACGCGACGCAGGCACCGAGCAACGCGCCACCAAGCAGCAGCGCCCGTGGGTCGGCGAACAACCCGAACGGGTCGAGCATCATCCCGGTCGTGATCAGGAACGCCGGGATGAACACGCTGCGCCCGATCACCCGGACACGGTCGTCGATCATCGTGCCGAACGGCACGAAGCGGTTGAAGGCGAGCCCGGCGAGGAACGCGCCCACGATCGGTTCGATCCCGATCAGGCCGGCGACCACCGCGGCCAGCCCCATCCCCGACAGCAGGAAGGTCAGGCGCACCTGCCGCTCCTGGCCGAGGCCCGTGAAGAACCACCGGGTGAACCGTGGCAGGGCGGCCAGCACGACGACGAGGTAGGCGAGCAGGCCTGCCGAGAACAGGACCCAGAACAGCGGCGTCGCGTCGCCCCGGGCGGCGGCAGCCCCGACGGCCAGCACGAGCAGCGCGCCGACGGTCACCAGCAGGGTCGCCCCGAGGGTCGCGGTGACCGCCCGGTTCCTCAGCAGGTCGAAGCTGGCGACGGTGTTGTAGCTCAGCAGCGTGTGGCTGGTCAGCGCCGAGCCGATGATGATCGCTGGCAACAGCTCGATCCCGAGCGCCGTCGCCACCCAGGTGACGATCACCATCGGCAGCACGAAGGTCAGCACCCCGAACACCAGCGAGTCCCGCCGGTAGCGCATGAACCCCTCGAGGTCGAGGTCGAGTCCCGCCTGGAACAGCAGGTACAGCAGCCCGATGTACCCGATCGCCTCGATGAAGGTGTTCTGGCCGATGATGCCCGTGACGTTCGGACCGACGACCATCCCGGCGACGATCATCCCGATGATGCCGGGCAGGCGCAGCCGTTCGGCGGCGATCGGCCCCAGCAGCACGAGCAGGAACAGCACCGCGAACACCGCACCCGGATCGGTCAGCGGGAACAGGCCGTCGAGCATCCGGCGTGCCTCGTGACGTCGGGGCGGGAGCGGCGAGCAGCACCGCCAGCAGCAGCGAGCTCGAGGTCGCCCGGGTGGCGGAGCGGCGAACGCTACCGCATCGGTCCGGCGCCACCCCGGTCGCGGGCCGTCTCCGGCGGGACGGTCGGGACCGGTGCCACCAGTCCCATGACCGCCACCGCCGCCGGGATGACCAGCAGCACCAGCAGCACCTCGCGGTAGCTGCCGGCGAGGTCGTAGCCGAGCGACAGGGCGAGCGGCCCGAAGGCGGTCGACGCCACGCTGATCGAGGTCACCACCCCGCGGATCCGCCCGATCGACGCGAGCCCGAACATCCGAGGGAACGACGCCGCCTCGAGCGCCCGGGCCGACGACCCCGCGGCACCGACCGTCACGCCGTAGGCGATCGCGGCCCAACCGGGCGAGACGTACGGCACGGCCAGCATCGCCCCGGCCAGCAGCCCCATCGACCCGAGCAGCACCCACCGTGGCGCCAGCCGGTCGATCAGCGAACCGACCGCGATCGTGGTCGTGAGCGCCGCGAGGGTCTGCGGGATGAAGTTGCCGGCCGCCTGGGCCGGGGTGAGCCCCTGCTCACCGAGGAGGTCGATCTGGTGGAAGGCCAGGCCGGTCCCGATCATCCCGGTCGCGGCGACACCGGCGGCGATCGCCCAGAACATCGGGGTGCGCAGCGCCTGTGCCCGGGTGAAGGAGACCGGCGGGACGGGGGTCGGCCCGTCGGGGTCGGGCTCGGGAGCCCCGTCGGCCCGCTGTCCGACGTCCAGCGGATCGTCGATCAGGCCACGAAGCGCGATCGGCAGCACGACGACCGCGACGGCCGTGGCCAGCAGCAGCCAGGTGGTCCGCCAGCCGACCTGCCCGATCAACGCCTCGCTGGCCACCGGCACCAGCGCGATGATCCCGGACCCGACAGCGGTGGTGACACCGATCGCCAGCCCTCGCCGCCGGTCGAACCAGGGCGCCACGGAGGTGGTGGCGACCAGGCTGAGGCCACCCTGTCCGAGCATCCGGATCCCCACGAACCCGATCGTCAGGGTCACCAGCCCGGTCACCCCCGCCATGGCCGCCAGCACCAGCGCGAACAGCCCCCCGACCACCGCCATCGCGACCCGGGCGCCCCGATCGTCGATCAGGCGGCCGACCCGCGGCATCGCGAGCGCCCCACCGAGGGTCCCGACGAGGTAGGCGGCGGACACCTGGGAGCGGGTCAGGTCGAGCGCCGCGATCATCGGGTCGACGAACACCGAGACGCCGGGGGTCTGCCCCGGACCGGTGGCGCCCAGGGCGATCGCCGCGAACGCGACGATCCGCCACCCAGAGAAGCGGGTGCCGGGGCGTGGCGTCGCAGGCGCGGGGAGCGGTCCGAACAGCACCGGGCGCGTCACCCGAGCAGCAGGGTGTCGAGGCGGATCTCGGGATGATCCCGCTCGATCCGCTCGGCGACGTACCGGCTGCGGAACAGCGCCAGCGGGGTGCCGTTCTCGCGTCGCCAGACCTCCACGTCGCGCATCCCGGCCAGGGCCGCCACCCCGTCCTCGTCGGTGGCCCGTGCGGTGTCGAAGCGGGTGCCCTCCAGACGGACGGGGGCGCCGAACTCGTGCTCCATCCGCCAGGCGGCCACCTCGAACTGCAGCTGCCCGACCGCCGCCCACACCGGTGCCTGGTCGCCCAGGTCGGGATGGCGCAGCACCTGCACCACGCCCTCCTCGTCGAGCTGTGCGACGCCGCGACGGAACTGCTTGACCCGGCTGCGGTCGGCCGGGTGGGCGGTCGCGAAGTGCTCCGGGGTGAAGGTGGGGATCGGCGGGAAGGTCACCGGCGCGTCCCCCTCGTGGAGGGTGTCGCCCGCACGCAGGTCGGTGGCGTTGACCAGCCCGATCACGTCGCCGGGGAAGGCCTCGTCGACGGTCTCGCGCTCGCGGCCGAACACCGCGTGGGCGTACTTCGCCTGGATCCGCTTCCCCGTGCGGGCGCAGGTCAGCGGCGCGCCACGCTCGAAGCGGCCCGAGCACACCCGCACCAGCGCGAGCCGGTCACGGTGGCGCGGGTCGAGGTTGGCCTGGACCTTGAACACCAGCCCGCTGAAGGGCGCGTCGACCGGTCGGGGCTCGCCGTCGACGTCGATCCGTGGCCCCGGCGCCGGAGCCAGCTCGGTGATCGCGTCCAGCAGCATCCGCACCCCGAAGTTCGACAGGGCCGAGCCGAAGAACACCGGCGTGGCCTTCGCGGCGAGGAACGCGTCGACGTCGACGTCGGCCCCGATCGCGTCCAGCAGCTCGAGCTCCTCACGGACCTCCTCGGCGAGCTCGTCGACGCCGCCCTCGTCCTCCTGCGCCCGCCGGGTCCCGCCCGGCCCTGACGCGTGGAAGCGGTACGCCCTGCCGGACGCCCGGTCGACCACTCCCTGGAAGCGCCCCTCCGGCTTGATCGGCCAGGTGACGGGCTGACCGGTGAGCCCGAGCTTCTCCTCGATGTCGTCGAGGATCGCGAGCGGTTCGGGGGAGGGCCGGTCCATCTTGTTCACGAAGGTGATCACCGGGGTGCCGCGCGCCCGGCACACGGCGTGCAGCTTCTCGGTCTGCGGCTCCACGCCCCGCGCCGCGTCGATCACCATCACGGCGGCGTCCACGCCGGACAGCACCCGGTAGGTGTCCTCGGAGAAGTCGCGGTGACCGGGGGTGTCGAGCAGGTTGAGCATCGTGCCGTCGTGCTCGAACCGCGCGACGGCGGAGCTGACCGAGATGCCGCGCTTGCGCTCGAGCTCCAGCCAGTCCGAGGTGGTCGCGCGGTCGGCCTTGCGGCTCTGGACCGCGCCCGCCTGCTGGATCGCGCCGCTGTACAGCAGGAACTTCTCGGTCAGCGTCGTCTTCCCGGCGTCGGGGTGCGAGATGATCGCGAAGGTCCGACGGCGCGACGCTTCGGCGAGGACGGGGGACACGGACGGCTCCAACACGCGGGCGAGGACGGACGGTGGGGCGGGGCCGAGGTAGCGGGGTGCGACGCGGCCACACGCACGAAGGCCGCCCCGTCGGGCGGCGCCCCACGAGGGTAGCCGGTCGTGCCGGCACGAGGTCCCGTACCCCGCCGGGCTCACTCCACCCCGAGCCCTGTCGCCAGCGTCACGGCCGCCAGCGCCCACACGTAGAACGAGAAGATCCGGAACCGGGCGGCCTCGAGCAGGCGCAGCACGAGCCACAGCGCCGCCGTCCCCACCGCCGCCGCGGTGACGAAGCCGACCCCCATCGCCGCCCAGCTGACCGTGCCGAACCCCCCGTCGAGCGCGACCAGCACCATCTGCAACCCGGTCGCGGCGAGGATCGTCGGGATCGCGATGTAGAAGGAGTACCTCGCCGCCAACGTGCGGGTCATCCCGAGCACGAGGGCCGCGAAGATCGTCGTGCCGCTGCGCGACAGCCCCGGGGTGAGCGCCGCCGCCTGGGCGACCCCGATCAGCACCGCGACGGTCACGGTGACCTGGGCGGGTCCCCGCCACGCGAACCGCAGCCGCCGTCCGCCGCGCTCGGGGGTCATCAGGTCGGTCCACCACAGCAGCCCACCGGTGACGATCAGCGCGGTGGCGACGGCCGGCGGCGAGCCGAACACGCTGGTCAGCGGCTCCTGGAAGGTCAGCCCGAGCACCCCGGTGACCAGCACGCTGAGCAGCCCGAGCAGCACCAGGCGGGTCGAGGTGGCGGCACCCAACCCGTCGTGGCGGAGCGTGCCGCTGACCACGTCGTCGCGGACCCCCGACGCGAGCTCGCGCAGGCCGTTGCCCATCACGATCAGCACCGACACCAGCGTGCCGACGTGCACGACCAGGTCGAAGAGGATCATCTCGGGACTGTCGGACGGGGGGAGGTCCACCCCCTGCTCGCGGAGGAGCGTCTGGGTCAGCACGAGGTGGCTGGTGGAGCTGACCGGCACGAACATGAACAGGCCCTGCACGATGCCCAGCACCAGCGCGACGAGCAGCGACATCGAGGTTCCAGGGGTCGGGACGCGGGCGACCAGGGATCCGGACCGGGACGGGCCCGTCCGGCAGCGACGCCGAGGTGGCGGGCCCCCGGCGCGGGTGGCGCGAACGATACGGGGTGCGGGGACCGGCGGGGTGCAGGCCGGGCTGACCGGAGGACGGGGACGGCGGCAGTACGGTGCGACGCCGACCACCGCAGCCCGAACAGGAACGCACGTGCCCCCGCCGATCGCCGGCCCGCCGACGGCAGGGCACGGGTCACCGCCGACCCTGGGTGCCGGCGACCTCGGGCTCGTGTTCGTCGGTGGCGCGATCGGGGCGGTCGCACGGGTGGCGCTCGCGACCGCGTTCCCCGCGACGGCGACCACCTTCCCGTGGACCACCTTCCTCGAGAACGTGGTGGGCGCGTTCCTGCTGGCGGTGGCGCTGTCGTTCCTGTCCCACCGCCGGGCGACCCACCGCCGCGTCCAGCTGCTGGTCGGCGTCGGGATGCTCGGCGCGTTCACCACCTACAGCACCCTCGCCGTCGAGCTCGACGGTCTGACCCGGGCCGGTGCGGGGTCGACCGCGGTCACCTACGCGGCCGCCAGCCTGGCCGTGGGCCTCGCCGCCGCCGCGGCCGGCATCTGGGTGGGTCGCCGGCTGCGCCGCCTGCCCCGTGACGCCGAGGTGGCGCGGTGAGTGGCGCGCTGACCTGGGTGTGGGTGGCGCTGGCGGGCGGGCTCGGGGCGGTGTGCCGGGTCGCCGTCGACCGGTGGGTCTCCGTCCGGGTCGTCTCCGCGCTGCCGTGGGGGACCTGGACGGTCAACGTGTCCGGCTCGTTCGCGGCCGGGGTCGTCGCGGGTCTGGCGGCGAGCGGGCTGGTGGGACCCGACCTGCGCACCGTCGTGGCCGGCGGGTTCCTCGGTGCGTACACGACCTTCTCGACGGCGATGTTCCAGGCGGCCGTGGAGCTCGAGGCGGACCAGCGGGTCGCCGGGGTGCTCAACCTCGTCGGCACCCTGGTGACGTCGGTGCTGGCGGCCGCGCTCGGGGTGGTGCTGGTCCGCTGACGGGTACGCACCACGGCGGCACGTGGGACCTCGCCGGTCGGTCACCCGGGACACCACGCGCCCCAGATGCCTCGGCCCGCCCGCTGCGCCCGGTCGGCAGCCGCGGCGATGCGGGCGTGGAAGCGGTCGTTCGGGGGGATCAGCAGCGGCTCGGCGTACCCCTCCTCGGCGAGCAGTTCGTTGACGAACACGCCGTCCGCGGTCCACGCGCCGCGCAGCGGCCGGTCGAAGCGGTCACGGTCCTCGCGGTCCGCCGCGAGCCAGACGAGGTCGCCGGGGACGAGCAGGGTCGCGATCCGGTCCCGGGCCTCCTCGGCACCGCACTGCGCTGGCTGCCCGTCGCGCGCCAGCTCGGGGGTGTCGATGTTGAGCAGCCGGACCCTGATCGACCCGCCGGCGGGGATCGAGCCGCCGGGGGCGGCGACCACCCGGATCGTGTCCCCGTCAACGACCCGGTCGACGATCGCGGCCTCCGCGTCGTCGGGCACCCCCGGTGGACGGGCGTCGCCGTGCCCCCCACCCCCCGGCTCGCCCTCCTGCGGGTGGACGTCCGGGTCGGACGCGCCCTGCTGGTGCTCCGGGGGCTCGTCGCGGGCACCGGCGAGCCGATCGGTGCCCACGTCGACCAGCCACGCCCCGGCCGCGGCCACGGCGACGAGGACCACCGCCAGCGTGATCACCAGCGCGACGAGCCTCCCGCGTCGTGGCACGTGCCCTCCGGTGTCGCGCAGCGCCCGCCGCTGACCGTAGCGGCGTGCCGGGACGCGTCAGCCGGCGACGCCCGCCGGGGTCCGACGGTCCAGCGCCGGCTCCCGGGCAACCCCGACCGCCCCGCTCCCCTGGGAGCCGTCCCGTGTGGCGTCCGGCATCGGGCTGACGAGCCGGACCGGGATCTCCTCGGTCCCCACGGCGAGGTGGGCGGCGAGCGCGGTGTGCCCGTCGAGGACCCACAGCACCCCGCGGTGGTTCGTGAGCTCGACGGGGCGGCTGTCGAGCCCGCGGATCGTCCATCCCTGTACCAGCCGCCGGACCTGGGCGGGGTCCACGGCGTCCCGACGGATGCGCACCTCGAGGGCGTACCGGGGGATGCGCGTCCGGATCCCGGACCGGAACGCGCGCCCGCACATCCGGGCGGGCCACACGTCGTCGGGCACGACCACGATCCGCCCCGGCAGGTACGCACTCAGGCGGTCGGGCAGCTCGGCAGGCAGCCGGGGGGACACGGACGTGGGCTCCGGGCGAGGATGGCCGGCGGAGGGTAGGGCAGCGCCGGCGCGACCTCGTGCACCCGACGGTGTCCCGCCGGTCGGTGCCGCCCGCGCACGACGGACGGGCACCCCGCCGTCTCGGGTCACGGGCCGGTGCGCGCTCCCGCCGCAGCCAGTTCGGCGAAGCCACCCGCGTCGTACAGCTCGGTGAACCCGAGCTCGACCATCGCCTGGACGGCGGCGGCACTGCGGTTGCCGGTGCGGCAGTAGATGAGGTAGGCGCCGTCGCGGTCCAGCTCGCCGATGCGCGCGGTGAAGTCGGACGACTGGATGTCGATCAGCTGGGTGCCCGCGAGGTGGCCTGCGGCGTGCTCGGCCGGCGTGCGCACATCGATGACCGTCAGCTCGTCGCGCTCGGACAGCATCTCCACGGCGGTGTCGGCGTCCACCACCTCGGCGGTGGCCGTGGCGGTCGCACCCGCCGTCGCACAGGCGGTGGCCAGCAGCAGCAGCGGGACGATCAGCACGCGCGACAGCATCGGCACCTCCGTCGGTCCGGATCTAATTGTCCGTACTTTATCGGTGATCCACGCTCCCGTCGACCCGTCCGGACGGCCGGGCAGCCGCGGGCCGGTGTCCTGCCGGTCGAGCGCGCAGGAGCCGGGTCAGAGCCGCGCAGCATCGGCGTCGCTGAAGGTCGTGGTCGCGCCGGGCTCCCGGTCGGCCCGCCACGAGTTCGTGTACAGGAACCGCTGCCCGCGGATCAGCGTCACCCGGCACTCCACGGGGCGGTCACCGCTCCACCCGAGGCGCCAGACCCGCAGCAGCGCCTCGTCGGGGTCGAGCTGGAGCAGTTCGCGGGCGTCGTCGTCGGGGATCACGGGCTCCAGGGACTCGTCGACCGCGGTCAGCCGGACCCCGGCCCGCTCCTGGAGCTCGTCGTACAGGGCGGTGCGGGTCAGGTCGGCATCGAGCAGGTGCCGGCCGAGGTCGAGCGGCAGCCACACCTGGTCGAGGGCGAGCGGCTCGTCCCCGGCGTAGCGCAGCCGCTCGATCCGGACGAGCTCGGTGCGCGGCGGCAACCCGAGGCGTTCGGCCACCTCGGGGTCACGGTCGTGCTCGAGGGCGAGGACCTCGGAGCGCTGCTCGAGCCCGCGCTCCTCGACGGCTCGGAACAGGCTGTAGATCCCGCCGAGGGGCTGGGTCAGCCGCTCCTCGTTGAGGAAGCTGCCACGCCCGCGGTGGCGATCGACCAGCCCCCGCGCCCGCAGGCGACGCACCGCCTCGCGCACGGTGTGCCGGCTGACGCCGTACTGCTCGGTCAGTTCCTTGTCCGTGGGGAAGCGGTCGACGATGTCGCCGACCTCGATCCGGCGCTCGAGGTCCTCGAGCACCTGCTGCCACAGGGGCCGCGAACGGGTCTGCCCTTCGGCCACGACAGCTGCCTCCCGGATCGTTCGAACGGACGTAGCGTAGGAGACGAGGCGAGGGATGGCGGTGTTCGCCTCGCCGCTCAGGCCGGCCGCTCGGCGCGGACCAGCAGGTCGATCGCGTCGCGGAGCCCGTCCTCGGTCTCGACCGGCCGGGTGACCTCCTCGGCGCGGAGGATCGTGAGCCCGGTGCCGAGGAGGTCCTCGCGCACCTCGTCCACGTCGGGCAGCACCTCCGGGTCCTGAGGGCCGCCGACCCCGTCGACGAGGTTACGGCGTGCGTGCGCCACGACCAGGAGGGTCCCGCGCGGCGCCACCCGTGACGCTGCGAAGCGCAGCACCTGTCGGGAGGTCTCGCGGGGCACCTGGAGGTAGGCGAGCAGGACGAGATCGGCGGGTGCCAGGTCGGGTGGAGCGGTCAGATCCGCCTCGGTGAACGCCACCTCGACCCCCGTGTGGGCGGCCAGCTCACGGGCCTTGGCCAGCGCGACGGCCGAGAACTCGACCAGTTCGACCTGCCAACCCTGCTGGGCCAGCCAGATCGCGTTGCGTCCCTCGCCGCCGGCGAGATCCAGGGCCCGGCCGGGCGGCAGCTCCGCGAGCTCACGTTCGACGAACCGGTTGGGTCCGCGCGACCACACCAGCTCGGTCGCGGCGTAGCGGGCATCCCAGGAGCGGGCGTCCACCGTCGATCAGCCCGACGTGAGCTCGAACCCGAGCTCCTCGAGGCGTTCGTCCGAGTCGTCCACCAGCACGGGCCGCCGTCCGCCGCGCGCCAGCAGCGACGCCGCGATCGCGGCCCGGTACCCGGACGCGCAGTGCACCCACACCTGGGTGTCGGTCGGGACCTCGTCGAGACGCCGCTCGAGCTCGTGGATCGGGATGTGCAGCGAGCCCGCGATGCCGCCACGGGCCCGCTCGTCGGTGCGCCGCACGTCGAGCATCGTCGGGGCGTCGCCGTCCGCCACCCGCTTGGCCAGCACCTCGAGGTCCGAGACGGGGTAGCTGCCGCGCGCCACGCCGGCGCCGTAGGTGTCGATGCCGCCCGTCGCCTGGGCAGCGGGGCGTTCGATCCCCACCCGGACCAGCTGCCGCTGCGCCTCGCTGACCTCCTCCTGGCTGTCGCCCACCAGCGTGACGGGCATCCCCCACGGGACCAGCCAGGCGAGGTAGGTGATGAAGGAGTTGCCGACCTCGACGTTGATCGTCCCGGAGACGTGCTCGGCGGCGAAGGCCGTGCGGGTGCGCAGGTCCACGACCCACTCGCCCGCGTGGATGCGACGCGCCAGTTCGGTGGGGTCGGCCTCCACCGCCGGTGAGAGGTCGATCGGCCCGGGGCCGAGCTTGTTGCGCGGCGCCATGTGCGCGTAGTAGCGGGGGTAGGCGTCCAGCCCGGAGAGCAGCACCTCGACGAACTCGTCCTCGTCGGTGATCGTCAGCGCGACGTTCGCCTCCTTCTGCTCCCCGATCGTCGAGGTCTCCACCCCGTAGCGCGGGTCGACGTTGCTGGTCTGCTCGTCGGCTGCGGCGGAGGAGCAGAAGCTGCCGAACCCGTGGGTGGGCAGGACCGTCGTGTCGTCCGGGAGCTCGCCGGCCAGCCGGTGCGCCGACGCGAACTGCAGGCGGGTGAGCTCCTCCTTCATCGCCTGGGAGATGAGGTCCGTGCGGCCGACCGAGCCGTACAGCAGCGACCCACCGGTGAACACCGCCTGCCGCTCACCGTCGGTGACGACGTAGGACATGTGCGTGGGGGTGTGGCCCGGGGTGTGCAGGGCGCGGATCGTCAGCGCGCCCGTGGTGAGCTCATCACCGTCACGGACGCCGAGGGTCTCGACGAAGACCTCCTCGTCGGCCGCCATGACGTACGCGGCCCCGGTGACCCGCGCGAGCTCGACCCCACCGGTGACGTAGTCGTTGTGGTTGTGGGTCTCGAGCACGTGCGTCACGGAGACGCTGTGCTCCTCGACCAGGTCGAGCACACGGTCGATGTCCCGCTGCGGGTCGACCACCACCGCGACCGTCCCGTCGGTGACCACGTAGCTGCGGTCGCCGAGCGACGGGGTCTCGATCGTCAGGATGTCCATGGCGTCCCTCCAGTGTCCGCGGCCAGCGCCCGCGGCGTCAACGCCGTCGACGACCGGCTCGCGGGCAACATTATCCGGACATCTCGGCCCGTGGGGCGTGGATCAGCGGCTCGGTGCGGGGACCGGGTCCGCAGGCTGCAGGGTCGCCTCCGGGGTGGCGGGGAGCTCGGGGTGCAACCGCCCGGCGAAGCGTTCGTCGAGACGTGCCCGACGCAGCGGCTCGCGCAGGCCGTCCCGGACGCCGGTCAGGTGCAGCTCCACCCCGGCCTCGCGACAGGTCCCGTCCAGCGACGCCAGCGCGTGCACCCCGGAGAGGTCGGCGCTCGGCACGCCCGACAGGTCCAGCACCACCCGCGGCGCGGGCGTCACCTGGCGCGCGAGCTCGTCCTCGACGAGCTCGACCAGCCGCACCGAGGAGGCGGGCAGCAGGTCGCCTTCGACGTGCACGACCGTCAGGTCCGGCTCGTGGTCGACGCGGACGCGCGGGACGCCGACCCGCCACAGCGAGAGCAGCAGGCTCGCGCCGATGCCGACCCCGATCCCGACCTCCACGCCGAGGAGCAGGGTGGCCAGGAAGGTGATCGCGAGGGCGATCCCGTCGGTGCGCTCGACCCGCCAGGCGTGCACCGCCTCGCGCACGTCCACCAGCCCAGCGACCGCGACGAGCACGACCGCGGCGAGCACGACCTGGGGCAGGGTGGACAGCAGCGGCGCGAGGAGGAGCAGGGCGACGAGCACGCCGGCGGCGCTGACGATGCTGGCGAACGGGGTGCGTGCGCCCGCGGTGTGGTTCACGGCGGTCCGCGAGAAACCACCGGCGACCGGGAAGGCCTGGAACACCCCGGCGGCGAGGTTGGCCGCACCGGAGGCGAGCAGCTCCTGGTCGGGGTCGATCCGGTCGTGGGTGCGCCGCGCGATCGCTCGCGCCACGCTGATGCCCTCGAGGTAGGACAGCAGGGCGATGATCGCCGCGCCGGGGAGCAGTGCGAGCACCGCGTCCAGTGGCGCCATCGGCAGCGTGGGCAGGGGCAGGCCGGCGGGGACGTCACCGAGCACGGCGACACCGGCGGCCTCCAGCCCGAGCACCGGGACCGCCGCGGTCGCGAGCCCCACGACCAGCAGCGGGGTCGGGATGCGGCGGCCGAGGCGCTTGCCGAGCACCAGCGCGACGATCGCGACCAGCCCGATCAGCAGGGTGGGCAGGTGGGTCGAGGTGAGCCCGCCGAGCAGGGCGGCGATCCGTTCGAGCCAGCTGTCGGGTCGTCCGACGTCGATCCCGAGCAACCGGTCGAGCTGGCTGGTGGCGATCACGATCGCCGCAGCCGAGGTGAACCCGCTGATCACCGGGTGGGACAGCAGGGCGGTCAGGCGGCCGGCGCGCAGCAGCCCGAGGCCGAGCTGGATCACGCCGACCAGCACGGCGAGCATCCCCGCCAGCGCGACGTACGCACCAGGGTCACCGCCGGCGATCGGCGCCAGGGTCGAGGCCGTGAGCAGCGAGACGATCGCCACCGGCCCGAAGGCCAGCTGCCCGGAGGTACCGAGGAGCGCGTACGCGACCAGCGGCACCGTGGAGGCGTACAGCCCCGTCACCGGCGGCATCCCGGCCAGCGCGGCGTAGGCCATCCCCTGCGGGACGAGCATGGCGGCGACGGTCAGTCCCGCCACCGCGTCGGCGCGGCGGGTGCTCCGGTCGGAGGCCGCGACCCACCCGATCAGCGGCACGCGGCGCCGGAGGCGCGCGACGAGGGAGCGCCCACCGGGCTCGGGGTCGGGGATCGCGGCCATCGGGCGTCCGTTCAGTCTGCCTGCGCCGTGCGCGGCCGGTTGTAGGGCAGCTTGGTGAGCAGCATCCCCATCCCGCAGGTGTTGGTGACCGCGGCGAAGATCAGCCCGGCGCCGACCATGCCGGCGAGGAAGCGGGCCGGTGGGACGACCAGGCTCACCAGGATCGCCGCCAGCACCATCGCACCGGCGGCGAAGCGGACCTGCCGCTCGAGGTCCCAGCGGATCACGTCCTGGACGACGGGACCCTCGGCCTGCTGCCAGGCCAGGATGCCGCCCTCGAGGATCGGCAGCTCCGGCAGCCCGGCCGCGGTCAGTCGCTGCTGCGCCTGGTGGGCGCGGGAGCCGGCCCGGCACACGAGCACGACGTCACGGCCGGTGGGGAGGAGGTCGCGGATCTCGGCGACGTGCTGGTCGAGCTCGTCGAGCGGGCGGTTGCGGGCCGACGGCAGGTGGACCGACGCGAACTCGCCGGGCGTGCGGACGTCGATCACCTCGACGTCGTCGAGCCGCGCGCGCAGGTCGGTGGCGTCCAGACAGACGGTGGCGGTGGTGGACACGGGCTCACTCCGGGGGTCGGGTCGGTCGAGGGCGGTCGCGGTCGGTCGCCGTCGGGTGCGGGCGGTCGCCGTCGGGTGCGACCGGCCGCGACCGATCAGCGTCGAGACCAAATGTACGTACTTTTGTGGTCGCAACGCAACTCCACCTCCGCGCGATCGTGTGGGTTCCGCGGCACCATCGCCCGGAAACCCACACGAACCCCGTGACGGGCGGCGGGGCCGCGGGGGGCGCGGGTCAGCCGAGCCAGCCCACCATCGGCGTCGCGATCGCCAGGAACAGCAGGCTCATCACCGTCCCGGCCCGCAGGTAGTCGCGCACGCGGTACCCGCCGGGCCCCATCAGCAGCGCGTTGACCTGGTGGGTCGGCAGCAGGAACGCGTTCGACGCGGCGATCGCCACCATCAGCCCGAAGGTCGCCGGATCCGCCCCGACACCGATGGCGACATTGGCGGCCAGGGGGACCAGCAGCACGGTCGCGCCGACGTTCGAGATCACCAGGGTGAACACCGTGGTGATGACCCCGACGATCAGCAGGATCGTCCAGCCCGGCAGGCCCGTCGTCGCGCCGATCACCCCCTCGGCGATCCACGCTGCGGTGCCGGTGTCCTCGACCGCCTGCCCGAGCGGGATCAGCGCCGCCAGCAGGAACACCGTCTTCCACGACACCGACCGGTACGCCTCGTCGGGGGTCAGCACCCGGCTGACGAGGATGCCCGCTGCGCCCACCATCAACGCGAGCGACAGCTGCAGGTCGGTCGCGATCACGAGGGTCAGCGCGACCGCGAACCACCCCAGCGCCCACCACCGCTTCTCCGTGCGCGGGGGGGTGGTCGGGTGGTCGCTGATCACGACCAGGGACCGCTGCTCGTCGAGCGCAGCCACCGCCTCCCACGGACCGAACAGCACGAGCACGTCGCCGCCGGCCAACGGCCGCTCCCGCAAGCCCTCGGTGACCACCGCGCCGCGGTGATGGACGGCCAGCAGGGTGAGGCCGTGGTGAGCGCGCAGCCGCAGGTCACGCACCACGCGGCCGTCCGCGTCACCGCCGGGCCGCACCACCACCTCGACGAGCCCGACACGGTCCTCGTCGCGCAGTCCCGCGAAGGGGTCGTCCTCCGTGGCCTGCAGCCCGCAGGCGCGCGCGAAGGCGTCGACGTCCTCGTCGCGGCCGACCAGGCCGACGGTGCTCCCGACGGGGATCCGCGCCTCGCGCGGCGGTGCGAGCAGCACGTCGGCCCCCGGTTCGTCCACCGCCGCGACGAGGACGCCGGGATGCTCCGACTCGACCGCCTCGACCGGCCGCCCGACGAGCGCGCTGCCCTCCGGGACGACCATCGGCCGGATGCGGCCGTCGAGCCCGTACCGGGCCGCGATCCCCGGCAGCTCCGAGGTGGTGCCGCGTGCGGCGGCGCTCACCGGCAGCAGCCACCGGCCGGCGACGGCGAACAGCGCGATGCCGCCGACGAGCAGCGCCAGCCCGATCGGGGTCGGAGCGAACAGCCCGTAGGTGGCGATGTCGACGCCGAGGTTGTCCGCGGTCGACGCCAGCAGATCGTTGAGCAGGATCAGCGGACCCGACGCGACCAGGGTGAGGGTCCCACCGAGGATCGCCGCGAACCCCATCGGCATCAGCAGCCGCGACGCCGGGGTCCCCGTGCGCTCACCGACGCGCTCCATCACCGGCAGGAACAGTGCCGCCGCCCCGATGTTCTGCATGAAGGCGCTGATGCCGCCGACCGCGACCGAACTGGACGCGACGATGCGCCGCTCGGTCGATCCCCCGACCCGCAGCAGCGCACCCGCGACGTCGCGCATCACCCCGACCCGATCCAGCGCCGACCCCAGGATCATCACCGCGATGATCGAGATCACCGCGTTCGACGCGAACCCGGCGAACACGTCCGCGGCGGGGATCAACCCGGTGAGCCCGACCGCGACCATGATGATGATCGCCGCGACGTCCACCCGGACCACCTCGGAGACGAACAGCGTCACCGCGACCGCGAGGATCACGAGCACGGTGACCATCTCCGCGGTCAGGGCGTCCACAACGCTCCGATCGTGTGTGGGTGGGTCAGCGCGTCGCGGGGCGATGGCCCGTCAGGATCCGCGGCCAACCCCGATTGGGGCAGGGCGCGAGGCTCCGTACGGTACGGCGCGCGGGCCAGCCCGCCGGTCACGGCCGGCCGATCCGCTCGAGATCGCGCGTCACGATCACGTCGATGCCGGTGTCGCACACGTCAGCGACGACGAGGTCGCCGCGCCGGACCGGCGCCTCGAGCCGGACGCCCCGCAGCGACGCGACCACGTCGCGCACCAGGTCACGCGGGACCGGCTCGGCCGTGCGCACCGGCGCGCGACGGTCCACCGCGCCCTCGATCCAGACGGTGGTGGCGACCGGACGCCGGGGGTCGACGTGTTCCTGGCGCCCGTACCGCTCCCCGCGGCGACAGGCGAAGCCCCGCACCTCCAGCACGTCGTCGTCGACCGCGTCGACCTCCAGCCGGCACCCGAGCGGGCAGCCCGTGCACAGGTAGACGTGGGTCTCCACCTCGCCGCGGTCGTCGCGGTCACCACGGTCCGCGCGATCGCTGCCGTCGTCGCGGGTGGCGGTGCGGTCGGTCACCTCGCCACCTCCTCGGCGGCGATCGCGTCGACGCGCAGCACGTCGCCGCGGAACCCCTCCAGGATGCGCGGCGACACCTTCATCGTGACCATCTCAGCGGGCACCACTGCCCGGACCTTGCGGCGGTGGATCTCCCCGAGCCGCAGGACCGTCGGGCCGTGGATCGGACGGCGCACCCGGAAGGACAGCGTGTGGGTGCCGTCGCTGGCGATCGTGTGCGGGACGACGTACGCGACGTTCTCCCCCGGGATCAGCCGGATGTCCTGGTCGGGCCGACGCGCCCCCGTCGCCAGCGCCCCGGCGGCCTCCCCGGCGACCTGCGCCTCCCTGCTGACCCAGTCGGCGAGGTCGTTGACGTGCACGACGTTGCCGGCGGCGAACACCCCGGGCAGGGTCGTCTCCATCGTGCCGCTGACGACCGGCCCGCCGGTCAGCGGGTCCAGCTGTGCGCCGAGCGACCGGGCCAGCTCCGCGTCAGGGATCAACCCGATCGACAGCAGCAGCGTGTCGCAGTCGACGTCCCACGCCTTCTCGGGGATCGGTCGACGGTCGTCGTCCACCGGGGCGACGGTGACCCGCTCGACCCGGTCACGACCGTGGATCCGGATCACCGTCGTCGACAGGTGCAGGGGGATGTCGAGGTCGTCGAGGCACTGCACCACGTTGCGGGTCAGCCCGCTCGGCTGGGGCAGCAGCTCGAACACCCCCACCACCTCGACGCCTTCGAGGGCCAGCCGGCGGGCCATGATGAGCCCGATGTCACCCGACCCGAGGATCACCGCTCGACGCCCCGGCAGGTAGCCCTCGAGGTTGACCAACTGCTGGGCGAACCCCGCGGTCATCACCCCCGAGGGCCGGTCGCCGGGGATGCGGATCGCCTCCCGGGTGCGTTCCCGCGCCCCCATCGCCAGCACCACCGTCGCGGCGTCGACGGTGTGCACGCCGACGCGCGGCGACATCAGCTTCACGCGGCGGTCCGCGGTGACGTCCATCACGTAGGCGTCGGTGAGGACGTCGACGTCCTGCTCGAGCACCTGTTCGAGGAAGCGTCCGGCGTACTCCGGCCCGGTCACCTCCTCCCCGAAGGCGTGCAGGCCGAAGCCCGAGTGGATGCACTGCAGCAGGATCCCGCCGGGATCGGTCTCGCGGTCCACGAGCAGGACGTGTTCGGCCCCACGCTCGCGGGCGCCGAGCGCCGCCGCCATCCCCGCAGGTCCGGCGCCGACGATCACGACGTCGTACCTCGACTGCAGGTGGCGACGGTCGGGGGTGATTGGCATCGGCGGTCAGCTCCCGGCGCCCGGCGACCCGGCCACCTCGACGGCCGCCGGTGCCGGTGGTGAGGTGGCGGGGACCGGTGGTCGCGGCGGGGCCGCGTCGGCATCGTCGCGGTCGCACACGATCCAGGAATCCCCGCCACGCTTGGTGATCCGGGGGATCGGCACGCCCCGCCGGTCGGCCAGCAGCGTGATGCAACGCCACGTGCAGAACGCGCCCTGGCAGCGTCCCATCCCGGCACGCGTCCGGAACTTGATGCCGTCCAGGGTGCGCGCCCCGCGGTCGACGGCGTCGACGAGCTCCGCCTCGGTGACCAGCTCGCAGCGGCAGGCGAGCCGAGCGAACCGCGGGTCCCGCTCGGCCAGCGCGGCCTGCTCCTCCATCGGGAGCACGGCGAACCGGACCGGGTACTCGACGCGCGGCTCGAACTCGTCCCGTTCGGTGAGCTGCAGCCCCTCCTCGCGGAGCACCTCGACGAGGTGGTCCGCGATCGCCGGCGCCGCGGTCAGCCCCGGCGACTGGATGCCGGCGGCGTTGATGAACCCGCGACGGGCCGTGGGACCGAGCACGAAGTCGTCGGTGTCGGCCACCGCGCGGACACCGGCGAACTCAGCGATCACGTCCCGCTCGTCGATGCCGGGGACCAAGCGCCGGGCCGCGGCGAACACCTCCTTGGCGCCCTCGGGCGTGGTCGCGGTGTCGCGCTTGTCGTCGGTGGCCTCGGCGGTGGGCCCGACCATGATCGTCCCGTCGAAGGTCGGGGTGACGAGCGTCCCCTTCGAGGTCGCCGTCGGGCACGGGAAGATGATCGAGGTCACCAGCCCCGCGAGCCGCTTGTCGAGCAGGTACTCCTCACCCTTGCGTCCGGTGATCGAGAAGGTCCCGACGCCGGCCATACCCGCCACCTCGTCGGCGTACAACCCGGCGGCGTTCACGACGTAGTGCGCCGCCAGCGTCCGGGCAGGGGTGTGCAGCACGATCGGACCGTCCGGGTCGGGCGGGTCGATCGCGACGACCGGCTCGGCGGTCGCGACCTCGACGCCGTTGTGCGCCGCGCTCTCCGCGATCAGCATGACGGCCTCGTAGGGGTTGATCACCGCGGCGGTCGGGGCCCACAGCGCCGCGATCACCTCGCGGGAGAGGTTCGGCTGGTGGCGCCGCACCCGCTGCTGGTCCCACCGCTCCAGACCGGGGACCCCCTTGGCTTGCCCCTGGGCGTGCAGACGCTCGATCGAGACCAGCTCGTCCTCCGACAGCGCGACCAGCAGCTCACCGACCTGGGCCAGCCCGAACCCGAGCTCGTCCCGCAGCGTCATCCACGCGACGTTGCCGGGCCACTCGAGTGCGCCCTTCACCGTGTTCGGATCGGCGTGGATCCCCGAGTGGATGATCCCGCTGTTGGCCTTGCTGACCCCGAAGCCGACCTCCTCGTCGCGCTCGAGGAGCACCACGTCGAGGTGGTAGCGCGAGAGCGCGCGTGCCAGGGTCACGCCCACGACGCCACCCCCGATGACGACGACGTCGTGGACGTGACCTGCTCGGCTGGCGTGCTCCCCGGCGCTCATCGGCGGGTCCTGGACCGGGACCGCTGATCGGCCTTCGACCGGGACCGTTGCACCGGCTTCGATGGTGGTCGGTGCTGCCCCCCGCGGCGCGGCCCGCGCTGGGCGGCCCGCCGCTGGTTGATCCGATCGACGATCACCGCAAGCAGGATCGCCCCGAGGATCACCAGGGTCGCCCCGATGAGGTCCTCCATCAGTGCGGGGACGAACAGCAGCACGCCGCCCAGGGCGAGCATCACCGTGCCGCCGAGGAGCTTGAGCAGGCGCCCGTGGCGCTCCTCGAACCGCCCGATCTTCAGGGTCACGATGGCGGCGGCGAACAGGGCCAGCTCGTCGAGGATGTAGATCAGCAGGTACAGGGCGAGCAGCCCCCCGAACTCGGCCCCCTCGACCCCCTGCGTACGCAGGATCCCCGTCCAGATCACCGGGAACCCCGCGGTGCACGGCAGCTCCACCAGCGCGATGCCCGCCGCCATCGCGATCGTGGTGCCGACCACCGCCCCGAGCGGTCGGTCGGTGTCGCGGATCGACCGTCCGCCGCGGTAGATGCGTGGCTTGAACCGGTCGGGGATCGTCAGCGAGGGACCCTGTTTGAAGGCGACGTAGTCCTTGACGTTGATGGCACCGACGACGAGGGCGATCAACGCGACGCCGACACGGATCACCCCGAGGTGCTCGATGTACCCGAGCACCGTGAAGACCCCCGCGATGAAGGCGCCGTAGATCAGCCCGGTCACCGTCAGGAACACCCCGCCGATCAGCGCGACCCGACCCCGCGTCGCGCCCGCGTTCAGCACCATCGCGAGCAGCACCGCCAGCACCCACAGCGAGCAGGGGTTGAACCCGTCGACGAAGGCGATCAGCACGGTCGCCGCCAGCGCGGAACGAGCCGCGACGTCCACCTCGCCGATGAACGGGAGGCTGATCGTGGTGCCGTCGTCAGGGACGACGTCGGACGGGTCGTTGGGTGGCTCGTCGGGTGGCCGCTCCCGGGCCGCGATCGCCGTGATCACCGCGGACTCGACGTCCGCACCGATGCGCGCGTCGAACCCGACCCAGACCCGGTCACCGAGGATCGCGGTGGGCACGCCGGACGCCTCGTAGCCCCGTTGCGCGAGCTCCGCGACCCACCGGTCGCGCGCGCTGGGATCCCGGCCGACGTCGGCTCGTTCCACCTCGAGGTCGTCGCCGTAGCGAGCCTCCAGACCGTCGAGGAAGGACTCCATCTGAGCGCAGAACGGGCAACCCTCCGCCCCGAAGTACAGCAACGTCACCGGCTCCTGCCCGCGCGCCGGTGCGGCCAGGACGGTGAGCGCGAGCACGCCGGCGACCAGCACCAGGAGCCGCCGGACGATCGGCACACCGCGGGTGGACCGGAGGTGGGGCACGGTGCGGGCTCCGATCGCCGACAGGAGGCCAGGGAGGGGGCGGACGGACCCCTCCGGATGCCTCCCGTATCGTCGAGGACCGCGCCCCGGGATGCAGGTGGCGTCCGGCACGGATCGAGCGGGACCATCGACCTACCGTCCGACGGTCCTCCGCGTGCGCACCCGGTCGCGAACCGCCGCAGGGATCAGCACGTGCGGTGAGCACGTGCGGTCGACCGGGCCGTTCAGGGTGTGCCGACGGCCCAGTCGCCCTCACGACGGGTGTCGCGCGCCCCCGTCACCTCGCCGCTGTCGTGGTCGACCACCAGCGCCTGGACCGACCCGAAGTAGTAGGGCGGCCCCGGCACCGACAGCGCCGAGTAGCCGCGGCCACGCAGGTCGTCGGCGATCGGCGCTGGCGGGATCTCCTCCACGAACAGCTCGGTGCCCTCGAGGTGGAAGCGGGTCGCGGCGACGGCGTCGGACAACGACTGATCGTGGAACCCCCAGCGCACCAGCACCTGCGTCAGGATGTTCGGGATCCGTCGCCCGCCGGGCGACCCGATCCCGAGCACCGGGCGGCCCTCGTCGTCGAGCACCATGGCGGGCAGCGCCCAGCTCACCGAGCGGCGGCCCGGCTCGGGCCGGTTCGCCGCGCTGCGGCCGATCGAGAAGCGGCGCAGCTGGTCGTTCAGGAAGAACCCGGCCTCGTAGCGGCCGGAACCCCAGAAGTTCGTGATGGTGTTGGTCATCGACACCATCATCCCGTCGGCATCGACGACCGTGAGGTGGGTCGTGTTCCCGGTGAGACCGCCCCGGGGCTGACCCGGGTCGACCGACAGGAACCCGTTCGGCGGCACCTCCGCGGCGAGGGCCGTGTTGCGCTCGGGGTCGGTGAGCTCGTCGAGGGGCACGTCGATGAAGGCCGGATCACCGAGGTCCCACGACACGAACTGATCGGCGAGTCGCCACGCCATCGAGATGGTGTGGATGTGGTCGGCGGACCCCGGTTCGATCGCCCCGATGTCGAGCGCCTCGGCCACCTGCAGCATCTGGATGAGCGTGGCCCCCGGGAGGGGAGGCGCGGCACCGAGCACCTCGAGGTCACCGACGCGACCGGCCGGTGGGCGCGACCGCTGCACCGCGTAGGCCTCCAGCGAGGCCCGGTCGATCCCGTCGACGTTCACCGCCAGGCGGTTGGCGAGCGCACCCCGGTAGAACGCGTCCACCCCGTCCCGCGCCAGGAGCTCGAGGGTGTCCGCCAGCTCCTCCTGGACCAGGGGGGCGCCGGCGTCCAGCGGGGCGCCGCCCGGGTACAGGTGCGGGAGCTGCCCCACCGGGAGCCGGTACGCAGCGCTGCGCAGCTGGCTGGCGACGGTCGCCGACGTGGCGGTGCCGTGCCGGGCGAGATCCACCGCCGGCGCGAGGACCTCACCCAGGGTCCGGGTGCCATGGTCGTCGAGCAGCGCACCCATCCCGGCGACGAACCCCGGGATCCCGATGTTGGTGGCCGGGATCACCCCGTCCTGCGACACCACCTCGCGGTAGTCGTAGGCGACGGGCTCCGTCCCCGGTGCGGCCACGATGGCCGCGCCGCCGCCTCCGATCCCCGACGCGAAGGGCTCGACCACGCTGACGGCGAAGGCGGCCGCCACCGCCGCGTCGACCGCGTTGCCACCGTCCTCGAGCACCGCCATGCCAGCGGCGACGGCGTCCGCGTCCCCCGCACTGACGCCGAACGCGCGCAAGGCCGGCGCCGACTCCTCCGGCGGGGCCGGCTCGGGCTCAGCGGGCTCCGAGGGAGGTTCGGGTGGCGGTGCCGGTTCCGGCGCGGGGGCCGGCTCGACGCTCGGCGCCGCCTCGCCGACCGGCTCCGGGGCGGTGACCGCGCTGCAGCCGGCGAGGACGATGGCCGCGACGAGGCCACCGACCAGCCAGGTCCACGCTGCTGCACTCCGGCGCATCCGCACCTCCCGGACGCGACCCCGTCGGTCCTGGCCGCGACTCGACCGTACCGGCCGCGAGCGACGGGATGAACGGACGGACAGCCATCGTCGCAACGACCGCGCTAGGGTCGGTCGCGGAGCTCCACCGCCTGCCGTCCGTCGGCGGCTCGTCGCGTCCGGCCAGCGGGGGATCGGGACGACCGGGAGGCAGACCCTGGCGACCGAGGTGTCGGCGCCGCCACGCACCCCGGAGCGGACACGCATCCTCGGGGTCGATGTCGCACGGGCCCTCGCGATCCTCGGGATGCTCGCGGTGCACGTGGGGCCGACGGACGTGCCTGGGCTCCTCGGGCGCCTCTACGCCGCACCGTACGGCCGGGCCTCCCTGCTGTTCGTGCTCGTCGCCGGCGTCGGCGTGTCGCTGCTGGCGTCGTCCCGACGAGCGGACGCGGGGAAGGTCCGCTGGATCCTCGGCTGGCGCGCACTGCTGCTGCTCCCAGCCGGTCTCGCCCTCCAGGAACTCGACCATGGCGCCAACGTGATCCTCCAGGACTACGCGGTGCTGTTCGTGCTCGCGATCGTGCTGCTCCCGCTGCCCGGACGGTGGCTGCTCGCGCTCGCCGCCGGTGCGGCCGCCCTCGGTCCGGTGGCGTACCTGCTGGGACAGGCCCGCGCACCGGAGGTCTACACCCGCGCCCCGACGACCCTGACCGACCCGGTCGTCGACACCGTGCACGGGCTGGTGCTCTCCGGGCCGTACCCGCTGCTCACGCTGGCGGCGCCGTTCCTGTTCGGCATGTGGTTGGGACGACAGGACCTCGGCGCCACGCTGCTGCAGCGACGGCTCGCGATCGCGGGGTGGGCCACGGCGATCACCGCGTTCCTCGCCGCCCGCGGCCTGGTCGCGCTGCTCGGCCCGCCGACCACCAGCGACGATCCCCGGTTCCTCGTCACCAGCGCCGCCCACGGGCAGATGCCGCTCTGGCTGATCGGTGGGACCGGCGCCGCGGTGGGGGTGTTGGGGGTCGCCCTGCTCGTCGCCGCACGCTTCCCCCGCGCCACGTGGCCGCTCGCGAGCACCGGGCAGCTCGCCCTGACCGTCTACGTCGGCCACCTCGTGCTGCTCCACACCGCTAGCGGGATCGCCACCTCGGACCGGCTGCTCCCGGCGGTGCTGATCACCCTGACGCTGAGTGCCCTGGCCGTGGCCGTGGCCGCCGCGTGGCGGTCGGTCGCCGACCGCGGTCCGCTGGAGGTGCTGCTGCGGCCACCTCCCATGCGGCTGCCCGCCTCGTCGGGCGCCACCTGATCGACGTTCCTAGCCAGGCGTGCGACCTGCACCTCGATGGGGTGCCGCACCTCACACGTGGTCGCGCGGGATCTCCTTGACCCAGTGCCGGGATGCCACCCGTACCTCACCCTCGTAGGCGTCGAGCGCGTTGGTGACCATGAACCGTGTGGGGTCGGAGGTCATCGTCGACACGGTCTCGACACGGACCCGCCAGTCGCCACGGCTGATCTCGGAGGAGCGCTCGCAGCGGACCTCCGCCGAGAGCGGGTCGTCCTCCAGGATCGTGAAGTGGTCCGTCCACGACTCCGCCAGTTCCAACCCGTCCGGCAGCGCCGTGATCTCCCGGTCGGCCCACTCGATCAACTCCGACCGGCCGGTGATCCAGTCGTGGGTGACGTGGCGGTGCCCACCGCGGGTCGGGTGTTCCTCGCCGGCCTGATCCGCCAGCACGAAGGGTGGGAGGACGCCGTCTCCGTCCTGGGGGATCCGCTCGGGTAGGTCGAGGAGGCTGCCGCCGTCGGTGAACAGGGTCATCGTCACGGGCTCCGGTGACGGCCACGCCCACGGCCAGTAGGTCGGGGAGACCGCCACCAGCACCCGGCTGCCGACCCCGAAGGTGTGCCCGGTCGCGCTCAACTGGACGAGCACCGTGGTCCGCTCGCCCGGCCGCATCGGCACCGGGGTCTCGTGCCCCTCACGGTGGGTGAGGTTGAGCAGCCCCCGTGCCACCAGCCGCGAGTAGCCCGACGGGGTCACCTCGCACAGCCGGACCGCCACCAGCGCGCACGGTCGGTCGACGGCGAGCTCGAGCTGCAGCACCGGTTGTCCGAGCACCGTCACCGGCGTCGTCAGCGGAGCCGAGGTGTAGGCCAGCGCGAGCCCGTCCTCGCGACGCTGGTCCCCCGGCAGATCCTCGATGATGCCGAGTCCCATGTACGCCCCGGCCTCCAGCCCGGCGGTCTGGCTGCCCAGGATCACGTGTTCGTCCTCGCCGACCCCCCGGGGGCCAGCGTCCTCCCCGGCCACGCTGCCGAGCCGGCTGTCCCCCCGCAGCTCGATCCGGCGACGTTCGACCGACGGTGCCGGCCAGGTCGGCTCGGCCACCCAGTGGCCGAGCCGCTCCGCTCGCGACGGCGGGTCCTCAACCGTCTCGCGGATGAACACCCGCAGCATCGGCTCGTCCATGATCCCGTTCTCGATGCCCTTGAGCCAGTACTCCCAGAAGCGCGCCGCCTCCCCGACGAAATCGACCGGCGCACCGGGATCCCCCAGGTCCGGGTAGACGTGTCCCCAGGGGCCGATCAGCCCCTTGCGCGGCCCGTCGTAGCCCTCCAGCACCCGCAGGACGGCATCGCGGTAGGCGTCGTCCCAGCCCCCGACCATGTACACCGCGCAGTCGATCGCACCGAGGTCCTCGGCGACCGAGGCGTGCTTCCAGTACTCGTCGCGGCGCTGGTGCGCGAGCCACGTCTCGACGAAGGGTGCGACCCCCAACCGCTCCAGCCACGTCTCGCGCCAGCCGTCACCGACGTACCGGGGGTCCGGAGGCCGCGCACCCCGGAACAGCATCGTCGACGACCACGACAGCATGTCCGACCCCACGACGCAGCCCCCGTGGTAGTGGATGTCATCGGCGTAGCGGTCATCGGTCGAGCACACGCTGATGATCGCCTTCAACGCCGGTGGGCGCAGCGCCG
>SKNO01000108.1 GCA_007120465.1 Nitriliruptoraceae bacterium | reverse complement strand
CGCCTCGCTTCGTTGGTCCTCGGTCACATGCCTTCCAGGCATGCTCCCTCGGCCCGCCTCGCGATGCATCCACCTGGACGCCGCTCCCTGATCGAGCCACCTACTGTCGCGGCCACTAAGGATCAGCGGGTGCCGCCCGCCCGAACCGGAGCGGTCTCCGGCGTCGCCGTGGACCCCGCCGTCGCTGCGAGCACCGCGGGTGGCAGAGCCGGAGTCCTCTAGCGCATCCGGCCGATGAGGCGGACGCTGGTGTTGGCCGGGACGGTGCGCTCGTGCTGTGGCCGTCCCGCCGGGAGTCGGTCGCCATGCGTGCCGTCGGTCCGTTCCGGCGTGCCACCCGCACCGCCGGGCTCGCGCTGCTGCTCGCCGTCGGCCTCATGGTCGGCTGCGCAGGCGCGGAGACGACGGGGCCGGCGCCCGACGAGCCGTCGACACCGGCGGGCGTCGAGGTCGAGGTGTTCTTCCCCAACGAGCTCCTCGGCGACCCGTGCGGTGAGGTCTTCCCGGTGACCCGGGAGGTCGACGCTGACGACCCGCTCATCGGCGCGCTCGCGGCGCTCCTCCGTGGGCCGACCCCTGACGAGCGAGCCGACGGGTACGGCGGGTGGTTCTCCGCCGAGACCGCCGGGATGCTGCGCTCGGCCGAGGTGCTGGACGCCACGGTGCACGCCGACCTCGACGACCTCCGACCCGTCATCCCCGGGGCGTCCAGCTCCTGCGGGTCGGCGGCGCTGCTCGCCCAGCTCGACACGACCGCCCTCGCGGCGGCGCCCGACGCGACCGGCACGCGCTACACGATCGAGGGGAGCGCCGAGCGGTTCTACGCGTGGCTGCAGCTCGCCGTCCCGGGTGACGAAGCCGACGCGGCCGACGACGGCGACGCCGTGCACGCGGACGGCGGGGCCACACCCGACGAGGCGGTTCCCGAGCCGGAGGCGGCACCGGCCGACCCCGCGCTCCTCGAGGACGGACGCCACCCGGCCTACCTGCACGCGATCGACGTCGATGGCCGGACGATCACGGTCGACGTGATCCAGTTCCTCACGGGGCAGGCCGCGGTCGAGGCCTACCAGGCCGACCACCCCGACGATCCGGACGGGCCGCCGAACGACTACTACATCCTCAACGTCAACCCTCGGCTGCGCACGCTGCCGGTCGCGGTGGACGTCACGGTCGAGCTCGCCAGGCTCCACGAGAACGGTGACGCCGACCTCGACCCCGCGACCTGGGAGGAGCTGCCGAGCTACCTCGCCCTCACCCCGCCGGACGACGCCCGGCTGTCGTGGAACCCGCACTGGTTGACGGTGCGCGACGGGCAGGTGATCGCCCTCGAGGAGCAGTACCTCCCGTGAGCGAGACCGCACGCCGCACGACCGACCGTCGGGTGCCGCCACCCGCGGTGCCTCCACTGCTGGTCGGAACAGCCATCGGTGTGCTCGCCGCCTACCTCGTCGCGGGGGAGGTGTTCCGCTGGCTGGACGTCGCCACCTGGCGGGCGGTCGTGGTGGTGGCCGCGCACGCGCTCACCTTCGCGACCGCCGCGACCGCCCTCGTGGTGGGACGGCGTGCCGGCGCCAGGTGGCTCGTGGCGCTGAGCCTCGCCGCGTTGCTGTTCGATCCGCTCCGCCTGCTGGTCGGGTGGTCGCAGGTCCCTCGAGCCGGCGCGTGGCTGTCCGCTGACGGGGTTGCGCTCTCCGGCGTGACGGTGGTGCTGGCCCTCGGCGCAGCCGCCGCGGCGTGGAGGATGCGGCAGCGGCGGGTCAGCGCGGTGACGCCGGTCCGCCCGTGGTTGGTCGGGATGCTGGCCGCCGCGGCGGTGCTGAGCTACGGGACCAGGGCAGGGTTCGACCCGGGCGTGTGGCCGTGGCTCACCGTGTACGCCGCGGTCGTGGGGCTGGGGGCGGCCGCGATCCCGACCGGCGTCTACGGCGGCCGGCGGTGGCTCAGCCTGCTCGGGTGGCTCACCGTCGGTGCGCTGCCGGTGCTGCACTCGGCGTGGTTCCTCGACGCGCCCGACCCCGAGGCATGGTCCGTGGTCTACCTCGACCTCGGTGGGTTCGCGCTCAGCGGCGTGGCCGGGTTGGCCGTCGCGATCGGGCTGGTGGTCCACGCACTGCGCCGCCCCGCGAAGCAGGGTCGACGTTGTGCCCTTCGGCCCGAGGACCCCGATGTGGCCGGGGGCACGTTGATCACACGGGATCGATGCGCCCACACGGACGCCACCAGGTCGCACTCGCACGTCGGCAGATCCGGACGCCGACCGCACCTGGAGGAGGGGTCAGCATGGTTGTGTCATGGCGTCAGGTCACCGTGGCGGCCGCCGTGGTGCTCGTCCTCGACGGGTCCGAGTGCGAAGCGTTGGCCCGGTACCGCGGGGAGTGCGAGCCGGGTGAGTGACGACACGCCGGTGCTGACCACGATCCACGGACGCTCGAACGACGTCAGCGCCTGGGAGCCGGCGGACGTGTACGCCGGCTTGGATGCGCGTCCGGAGGGGCTGACGGCCGACGAGGCCCGCCACCGTCTGACCGCGGCTGGCCCCAACGTGCTCGAGGAGCTGCCACCACCGAGCCTGCTCCGCGGGTTCGTCGGCAACGTGACCCACCTGATGGCACTGCTGCTGTGGGCGGGCGGTCTGCTCGCCCTGCTCGCCGAGCTCCCGCAGCTCGCGATCGCGGTGTGGACCGTCAACCTGATCAACGGCGCGTTCAGCACGTGGCAGGAACACCGTGCCGAGCGGGCGATCCACGCCCTGCGTGGGCTGCTGCCCACCACCTCGCGGGTGCTCCGTGACGGCCTCGAACAGCGGCTCCCCGCCGAGGAGCTCGTGCCGGGCGACGTGCTGCTGCTCGGCGAAGGCGACCGGATCTCCGCCGACGCGCGGCTGGTGGGGACGCACGAGTTCCGCGTCGACCAGTCCGCGCTCACGGGCGAGTCCCGGCCGGTCCGACGGACCGCCGAGGCCCTGCCGCCCGGCGAGCGGCCTCCCGCCGAGCAGCTCAACCGGGTCTTCGCCGGGACGCTGGTGACGCAGGGTCGCGGCAAGGCGGTGGTGACCGCGACGGGGATGCACACGGAGTTCGGCGTGATCGCCGACCTCACCCACGGCATGCCCCGGGAGTTGAGCCCGCTCCAGCGCGAACTCGCGACCCTCAGCCGCGTCGTCGGGATCATCGCGATCGCCGTCGGGGTGGCGTTCTTCGCCCTCGCCCAGCTGTTCACCCCGATGCCGCTGGACCGTGGCCTGGTGTTCGCGCTCGGGATGATCGTCGCGTTCGTGCCGGAGGGGTTGCTGCCGACCGTGACGCTCTCGCTGGCGATCGGCACCCAGCGGATGGCGCGGCGACAGGCGCTGGTGAAGCGCCTCTCGGCCGTCGAGGCGCTCGGCTCGACCACGGTGATCTGCACCGACAAGACCGGGACGCTGACCGCGAACCAGATGACGGTCCGCGCGATCGTCCTGGGCGACGACCGGGTCGAGGTGTCGGGGACGGGGTACGCGCCGGTCGGTGGACTGACCGTGCGCGGACAGCCGGTCATCACCTCCTCGGGGGATCTCGTCGAGCTCCTGCGCACCGGGGTGCTGGCCAACGACGCCCGGGTCGAGGTCCGGGACGACCACGCCGACCGTTGCGCCGCGGTGGGCGATCCGACCGAGGCCGCGCTGCTGGTCGTCGCCGCCAAGGCCGGGCTCGACCAGGACGGGGAGGGGCGGGAGCGACCGCGGGTGGGGGAGTACCCCTTCGACACGCAGCGCAAACGGATGAGCACCCTCCACCGCGAGGAGGGTCGGCTCGTGCTCCGCTGCAAGGGTGCCCCGCGTGAGCTGCTCGACCGCTGCGGCACGATCCGGACCGACGGGGTCGATCGACCCCTCGACGAGACGACCCGGGCACGTGTGCTCGCACACAACGACGAGCTGTCACGCGAGGCGATGCGGGTGCTCGGCTTCGCGGTCCGGGAGCTGCCGGAGAGCCTCCTGGACGCCCCGGTCGACGCGGTGGAGCGAGACCTGACCTGGTGCGGCATGGTCGGGATGCTCGACCCTCCGCGTGAGGCGGTCGCCGAGGCGGTGGCCACCTGCCGGCGTGCCGGCATCCGCATCCTGATGATCACCGGCGACTACGGGGTCACGGCGGAGAGCATCGCTCGGCGGATCGGGCTCGTCGCCGCGGGCGACCCCGTCCGGATCGTCAACGGTGACGAGCTCGACCATCTCGACGACGAGGCACTGCGGGCGATCGTGGCCACGTCGGTGATCTTCGCACGCGCCACCCCGGCCCAGAAGCTGCGCATCGTCGCGGCCCTGCAGACGAACGGCGAGGTGGTGGCCGTCACCGGGGACGGGGTGAACGATGCACCGGCGCTGAAGCGGGCGGACATCGGGGTGGCGATGGGGGCGTCTGGGACCGACGTCGCCCGTGAGGCGGCCGACATCGTGCTGCTCGACGACGACTTCGCGTCGATCGTGGCCGCGGTGGAGGAGGGGCGGGCGGTGTACGCCAACGCCCGGCGGTTCACCGGGTACATCTTCACGAGCAACACCCCCGAGGCGGTGCCGTTCATGCTGTTCGGCCTGTCGGGCGGGCGGATCCCCATCGCCCTCGATGTGATGCACATCCTCGCGGTCGACCTCGGGACCGACCTCGTCCCCGCCCTCGGGCTCGGTGCCGAGCCGCCCGAACCGGGGGTGATGGACCGTCCACCTCGACGTCGCGACGAGCACCTGATCACCCCGGAGCTGCTCCGGCGCTCCTACCTGTGGCTCGGTCCGGCGCAGGCCGCCGTCACGATGGCGGCGTTCCTGCTGGCCTACCGGGCGCTCGGGGTCGACGCCGGCTGGCTCGACCTGCCTGACGAGGGGCCGGTCTACGCGGCCGCGACCGCCGCCGCACTCACCGCGGTGGTGGCGACCCAGATCGGCAACCTGTTCGCGCATCGCACCGATCGTGCGTCGATCCGGCGCACCGGCTGGGGTGGGAACCGGTTGCTGTGGATCGGCATCGCTTCGGAACTGGCCGTGATCGTCGCGATCGTCTACCTGCCGCCGTTGCAGGCGGTGATCGGCACCGCCGCCTTCCCGGCGTGGCTGTGGCTGCCCCTGCTCGCCACCGCCCCGCTGCTCCTGGTGATCGACGAGGTGCGGAAGGCCGCGATACGGCGACGTGCACGGGGACTGGAGGGACGCAGATGAGGATCATCGTGGTCGGTTGCGGGCGGGTCGGTGCGGGCGTCGCTCGGGAGCTCGCGGCCCGCGGGCACCGCGTCACCGTCGTCGATCGTGATCGCACGGCGCTCGACCGCCTCGGGGAGGGGTTCCCTGGCCGGAAGGTCCACGGGACCGCCCTCGACCTGTCCCTGCTCCGGGACCTCGAGGTGGCGTCGATGGACGCGGCCGCCGTGGTCACGGGCAGCGACGACGTCAACGCGGCCACGGCGCTCGCGGCCCGTCGGATCCTGCGCGTCCCGATCGTGGTCGCCCGGCTCTACGACCCGCGCACCGCCGAGATCTACCTGCGGCTCGGTGTGCGCACCCTGGCGCCGGTGACCTGGGGGATCCAGCGGATCGCCGACCTCGTCACGGCGACCACGACCACGCCGACAGCGACCCTCGGTGCGGGCGGGGTCGAACTCGTCGAGGTGGCGGTTCCTGCTCTGCTCGACGGCCGGCTCGCCGCCGAGCTCGAGGTCGAGGGTGAGATCGACGTCGTCGCCATCACCCGTCACGGCCGGACCACCCTCGCGAGCGCCGCCAGCCGCCTCGCCAGCGGCGACCTCGTGCACGTCGCAGTCACGCGGGCGTCGCTCGGGCGGCTCGAGACGCTGCTCGCCGGCGGCTAGGAGGTGAACGAGATGGCACTGCATGTGCTGGTGGTCGGAGGGGGGCGGGTCGGTGCCGCCCTCGCGCGCCTGCTCACCGACGCCGGCCACGAGGTGGTCGTCATCGAACCCGACGACGAGCGTGCCTCGGAGCTGCGTGCGTCCCAACCGGCGGTCCGGGTGGTGACGGCGGACGGCACCGACCCGGCGGTGCTCGAGTCAGCCGGCATCCGGGCCGTCGAGGTCGTCGCCGCGGTCACCGGCGACGACGCCCGCAACCTCGTCGTCGCCGGGCTGGCCCGGCTGGGATTCGGTGCCCCGCGCACCGTCGCCCGGATCGTCGACCCGGCACACGCCTGGCTGTTCGAGGAACGCCTGGGCGTCGACGCGGCTGTCGACCAGGCGGACCTCCTCGCCCGGTTGATCGTGGAGGAGATCTCCCTCGGCGAGGTCGCCACCCTCGTGAAGCTCCGCCGCGGCGACCTCACCCTCGTCGAGGAGACCGTGGCGCCCGACGCGCGCGCGGTCGGGCGCACGATCGCCGACCTGGACCTCCCGGCGGCGTGCGTGCTCGTCGCGGTCCTGCGCGGCGACGAGGTGCTCCACTCCAGGGGTGACCTGGTGCTGGAGGCGCACGACGAGGTGCTGGCCGTCGTGCACGCGGGTGCCGCTGAGGCTCTCGGCGAGCAGCTGGGGCCGCCCGGTCACGTCAGCTGACCTGTCGGCGGGTGTCCCGACGGGTGCGCCCACCGACGGGACCACGTCAGTACGCGTGCTCCCACAGGCTCGCGACGGCCCCGTCGAGTCCGAGGTCGTCCACCTCGCCGTCCGGGGTGACGAGCAGGACGGTGTGCGACGACCCGATGCCGCTCACGACGATGAACGTGCCGTCGTCGTCGATGAAGGTGGCGCGTTCGACCGGATCGCCGACCACCGGACGCTCGGGCCCGACCGTCACCCGGAGGGTCTCGGTGGACGACGAGGCATCGACCGCGTGGACCTCGACCGGCCACGGGGTCACCACGCCGTCGTCCCACGTGCGCCCGCCCTGCACCCAGCACAACCGTGACCCGTCGGACGCGGCCGTCGCCAGTGCCCATCCCTCGCAGGGGTCGTCGAACCCGCAGACGGTCGCGGGGCCGTGGTCGAGGTGCCCGGTGACGAGCGTCGGCAGCCAGTCCTGGTCGACGAGGGTGCGCAGCGCGGCGAGCGGCAGCATCCCGACCCCGGTGCTCGCAGGGTCGCCGTACGGATCGAAGGTCGCAGCGACCAGGTCTCCACCGATCCGCAGCTGCGTGGACGAGCTCTCGAAGGACCCGATCAGCCCGAGGGTACGTGCGTCACCGGTCGCCAGATCGTGCAGGATCAGCCACTCCTGGAGCACCATCTCCGCGGTGGGTTCGGTGGCCGGACCGCCGAGGAACAGCCGGTACAGCACCTGTGGGTGCTCGTCCACCAGGACCACGTCGACGAGCCGCAACGCGCCGTCCGGATGGCCGATCAGCACCGCGGGTTCCCGACCCGGGCTGGCCGCGTGCCAGATCGGGTCGGGCCCACCCTCCTGCCACTCGTAGACGTTGCGTCCGAGGTCGGCGTCGTGGTGCAGCCCCGTCGGGCGGTGCACCAGGTCCTGGAACACGGCCCCACCGCGCAGGTCGGGCACCGCCAGCGTCGCCGGCCCGTCGTGGACGAGCGCCACCACCTCGCCGTCCTGGACGATGCGGATGCCCGTGGCGTCGGCCACGAGGAGCGCCGGGCGGCTCGGCACGGCGTCATCAGGCGCGTCCGGGGCCGATGGCTCCTCGGTCGGGTCATCGGGTGAGGGGGGAGCCGGCACCAGCTCGCCGCAGGCGACGCCGAGGACCGCCACCAGCACCAGCAGCACGACCGATCGGCTGGAACAGCGACGACACACGGACCCCATCATCAGGACACCTCGTGCCCACACTGCTATCGAACCCCTCCGAGGAGCGATCGGCTAGGGCCGTCGGACACCGCCCGCCCGCGCGGGCACCGACGGGGCGAGGTAACCGACCAAGGCCTCTACCGCTCACGGACTGGCCGCGACACGATCATCATGGGCCCCCGGCCGAGCGGATCGCTCCGGGTCCGTCGGCCGAGATGTGGCCCACACGCAGGCGGTGCTCGGATGCGTTGGCTGCTGACCGCCGCGGGCGGCGTCGCACTCGTCGGTGCCCTCCTGCTCGTCACCGCGCCGCGTGGCGAGGTGGAGCGCGTCGTCCCCGTGCTCACCGTGGAGGATGCCGCACCGGTCGAGGCGCGCATCGTCGTGGACACCGACCGTGGCGAGATCCGCGCCGGAGACGAGCGCCTCGCCGCCTTCGTCCGCGTACCGGGGGTACGGATGGCGCTGCGCGGGACCAGCGGTGACGGCCCCGTCGCCATCCGGGTCCGCGACCCGGACGGTGCGGTGGTGATCGAGGACGCCGTCGCGCCACGCGCCGCCTTCGACCTCTCGGAGGACATCGCGAGCGACGTCGACGTCGCGGTGACGGCGACCCCGGCGTCCCTGCCCGCGCCGGGCGGCGAGGTGGAGGTCCGCCTCGAGCTGCGGCTGCGACGGGACGCGGCCGCACCCGCCGAGCTCGTGTGGGCGGAGACGTGGTCGCCGTGGCTCACCGGCCCGTTCGGCCCCGAGCGTGAGCACCCCGGCGCCATGGAGACGCTGGCGGTGCTCGGAGCTCCGGGCCCGGAGGGGTGCGGACAGGTGCTCGCGGAGCTTCCCGTGCCGCTGACCGTCGACACGCCGCTGACCTGCACCTTCCTCGTGGAGGTCGCGGGTGAGGCAGGTGAGGAGGTGGCCGGTGAGCTGTCCCTCCTGGTGGACACCGGCGACCTGGTCGGCACGGTGCCGGGTGCCGCGGTGACCATCGCGTTGATCGAGCCCGGCGGGGACCCGGCGGACGGAGGTACGGGCGCGCCCTCCGCGGAAGCTGCGGACACGGAACTCGCCGCGGCACCTCTCCATGCCCGGTTGGAGGGCGACGCCGGTGGTGTCTACGAGATCGAGGTGGATGCTCCCGCGGGCAGCCCTGGCCTGTCCCTGGAACTGGAGTGGTTCGAACCCGCCCCGCCGGTCGGGCCGGTGCTGGGCGGCCTGTGGATCGTGGCCGGCCTCGTCGCGCTCGTCGTCGGTCTCCTCCCGGCAGGGATCTTCGCGGATCGTGCGACCGTGGTGGCGCGGGTCGCCGCCGGCCTCGTCGGGCTCGCCGGGATGGCCGTGATCGTCACCCTGTACGTGACCGCCGACCGTTCGGGCCTGCTGATCGTCGGTGGTGCGCACGGGTGGTACTGGACCCGGGGGTTCGTCGGCCTGGCCGTTACCACGTTGCTGCTGGTGCCCACGGGCGCGCTCCTGGCGTCGCCGGGTGCGTCCCGACGGTGGGGTGGGGGGCTCGGCCTGCCGATGCTGATCGGCGGCGCGGCCGTCGCGGCGCTCGCCGTGGCCGTGGGTATCGCCGGCTACGCCTTCGGCACGGAGGGCGCGACCTACTACGCCGGCGACTACCTGACCCTCGCGCTCCACCTGCAGGCGCTGGTGCTCGCCGGGGTGCTGCTGGCGGCCGGTGGGCTGCTGCGCGGGACGCCTGCACCTCCGGCCCCGTCCCCGCCCGGTCCGCCCGCCTCGGGACCGCGGCCGCGCCGACGTGAACTGACCGGTCCGCGGAGCGGGTGAGAGCCGACAGCGTGGATCCGTGCCCCTGCCGCGGCTCGACCTGCGGAGCGTCCGCCTCCCGCGCCCCGGACACGGCACGCTGATGCGATGGTGCCCATCGACTGGCCGGCTGACCTCGCCGGGCTGGCCGCCCTGCAGGAGCGGCTGGGCCGGTGCACGCCTGAGCCGTGGTCGCCCACGGGCGTGCCGACCGTCGGGGCGTCCTACTGCTGTGCGGGCCGGCCCAGCGACCGGCGACAGGCTCCTTCGGCGAGCCACGACCTCGGCGGGGGTGGTCACGCCGAACGGGGTTGGGCCGGCGCGGTCGTCCCGCGGCTCGGTGGGAACGACGAGGTGGTGGTGAGCGGTGCGCTCTACGGCGCGTACCAGCCCGGCTACCTCGCTCGGCGGGAAGGGCCGCTGCGCGAGGCGGCCGTACGTCGGTTGGCCGCACCGCCCGACGTGCTGATCGTTGACGCGGCCGGGCGGGACCATCCTCGGCGCGCCGGCCTGGCCCTCCACCTCGGTGCCGTGGTGGACGTCCCCACCGTGGGCGCGACCGACCGGCCACTCGTCGCCGGCGGACCGATCCCGCCGGACCGGCGCGGTGCGACGAGCCCGCTCCGCATCGACGGCGAGGTGGTGGGCTACTGAGTGCGGGTCGTGCCCGGCGTGCGACCGCTGGCGGTCCACGCCGGCTGGCGTTGCGGCCCGGAGGACGCGGTCGAGGTCGTCCTCGCAGATGCCTCCGGGTACCGGACCCCACGGGCGCTCCGTCATGCCCGCCGGGCGGCCAGGGACGCCCGTGCCGCCTTCCCGGAGGCCGTGCCGTAGCCGCGAACCCGCGTTGGCGTCGGGACGGTACGCGGTGGTTCAGGCCGTCGCCGACGGGGATCCGGGGCCGGCGGGCTCCGGTGCGCAGAGGAACCCGCTGAGCACGTGGGCAGCGTGGGCGGGGTCGTCGAGCCAGGGCAGGTGGCCGGCACCGGCCAGCATCTCGAGCCGGGCGTCGGGCATGGCGGTCACCATCCGGCGGGCGAGATCCTCACCGCCGAAGGTGTCGTCGGCACCCCAGAGGAACAGGGTGGGGGTCGCGACCCGGGCGAGCAGATCCTCCGGGAGGAGCAGCGCGGGGTCCCACCGGCCTCGCAGCGAGGCGAGCGACGAGATCAGACGGACCTCGTTGCGCATCGTGTCGGTGTGACGTTGGAGTCCCAGGTACCAGTCGAGGAACACCTGGGGGATGCGGTCCGCATCGAGACTGCTGCCGTGACCGATCTGCCGGAAGATCGAACGGTTGGCCCGCTCGTTCGGCGGGAGCGCGGCGATCAGTCGGCCCAGGCCGGGTGTCGCGATCGCCCGCATGAACGCCGGCATGGCCATGCCGGGAGCTCCGGCGGGACAGGCCATCTGCACCATCCGGCCGAACCGCGCGGGTGTTGTCGCCGCTGACCGCAGGGCCAGGAACCCGCCGAAGCTGGAGGCGACCACGTGGGCGCGCTCCAGGTCGAGTGCGTCGAGCACGTCGGCGACGAACGCGTCCGCGACCTCCGTGAGGTTGTCCGGCGCGATGCGCAACGGCGCCGACAGGCCCGTCCCCGGCCGGTCCAGCAGCAACGAGCGGAACCCCGGGAGCCCGGCGACGACCGGCGCCCAGGTGGCGCCGGCGTTCGGTCCCCCGTGGAGGTAGAGGATCGGCTCGCCCTCGCCGACCTCCTGCACCCGGAGCCGGACACCGAGCCGCGGCAACCGGATCGTCCGTTCCGACGGTTGCCGGTCCACGGAGTCCCACAAGCGCTGCTCGACCCTGCGGTACGCCTGCTCGTCCACGCGACGCCTCCCGGTACGCTCCCACGAACTGCACACCCTGTGCAGTCACTTACTACACACGATGTGCAGTTTCCTGTCAAGGGGTCCCCGGTGGACCGGATCGAGGCGCCCCGCACCGAGCGGAGCCGCGCGACGCGTGCGACGATCCTCGACGCCGCCTGGCGGCTGCTCGAGGAGGAGGGCGGGGCCGGGCTGACGATGTCGGCGGTCGCCGAGGCCGCCGGGGTCAGCCGGCGGGGCCTGTACCTGCACTTCCCCTCCCGGGGGCAGCTGTTCGTCGAGCTGCTCGACCACATCGACGAGCGGCTGGACCTCGCGGCGTCGTTGCGGCCGCTCGAGGAGGCGCCTGACGCCGCCGCGGCGCTGGACGCCTGGGCGCGGCACGTGGCGACCTACCACGCCCACCTCGTCGGCGTCGCTCGGGCCGTCGACCGCTCGCGTCACGAGGATCCCGACGCCGAGGCCCTGTGGCAGCGCGCCATGCAGGGCTGGTACGGCACGTGCACGTCGCTCGCGGCCGCCCTGGACGGCGACGGTCGGCTCGCCGAGCCCTGGACCGTCACGACCGCCGCCGACCTGCTCTGGGCGCTCATGTCCGTGGAGGTCGTCGACGACCTGCGCAACGAACGCGGCTGGAGCGCCGACGGGTTCGCCGACCGTCTCCGGGTGCTCGTCCGCCGCACCCTGCTCGCCGACCTCACCTGATCGGCGCTACCAGGCACCCGAGGTTCGTGGCCCTGCGCCGGACGTGCCGGCTGCCGCAACGCGGAGGATCCGGGCACGTGGACCCGGATCCGTGGGTGCGCCGCCAGGGACTCGAACCCCGAACCTGCCGGTGAAGAGTGGCTTGGGGCGCGTCCACCGCACACCGCCGGCGTCCACGGAAACCGCCTCTGAACTGCGCAAACGCAGTCCCGGCGTCCGCTGACGTTTGCTGTCGTCCACAGCTGTTTCGGTGACTTAGTGGCCCCGACAGTAGGTGGCCCGGGTCGCGTCGCCCAGGCGGCGCCTCGCTTCGTTGGTCCTCGGTCACATGCCTTCCAGGCATGCTCCCTCGGCCCGCCTCGCGATGCATCCACCTGG
>SKNO01000268.1 GCA_007120465.1 Nitriliruptoraceae bacterium | reverse complement strand
TCTACTTCTGCGACCCGCACTCACCCTGGCAGCGCGGCACCAACGAGAACACCAACGGGCTGCTGCGCCAGTACCTGCCCCGCAGCCTCGACCTCTCCACCGTCACCGACGCTCAGCTCGACGCCATCGCCGCCGAGCTCAACGAACGTCCTCGCCAAACGCTCGGCTGGATGACGCCATCCGAGAAGTTCAGCGAGCTCGTAGCAACCGCCGCCTGAGCGCGGGCATGGATTTGTCACGCGAGGCTGTGGATAACGATCCGGCCGAATCAGCAAACAGCCGCGTATGCTTCTAGCCCGGTAGATTCGGCAGCGCGCCCGGCAGGATTGGAACCTGCGGCCTGAGGATTAGAAGTTCGTCGAGGCGGCTCTAACTGGGCGATCCTGGCGAATCTGGGCTGTCTCCATGTATCGGTCGTGCCCCTGACGGTCACGACTTGTCACGATCGGTCACGGGTTTGGCCGATCAGTGTCGCGGTCCGGCAGCTGCCGGACAGTCGAGCGGGGCACAGGGCGTGGTGGGTGACGGCGCTGCACGTCTGTCACTCGACGCTGCCTGCGAACACTACGCCCCTGGGAAAGGGCGAGTTCGAAGGAGGAGTCGACGAGGCTGCCAACATCTCCGCGGCGCTGTGGGCTTGAGGTCTGCGGTGGGACGTGGCACCTCCCGACAAGTTCCGGAGGTCTCCGCTCGGTTTTCCACGTTGGGGTGCGCTCGCGCAGCGGGTCCTGAGATCGATCCACTCTCGGGTGTCGCACCCGTCCAACGCAAGGGACGTCGTGCTTTCATGGGACCCTCGCAACGGCGGGAGGGTGATGTATGGCCACGGTGCCGGATGGCGGAGCCTCACGGTCGGTCCAGTCCGTAGCGGAGCTCCTCGGTCGGGTCTCGCTCTGGACCGAACTCGATGACGAACTGCGCGACGAGATCGCCGCAGTGGTGGAGGTCGAACACGTCCCCGCCGGTGGCCACGTCTTCCGGCACGGTGATCCAGGTGACGCGCTGTATCTGGTGATGTCGGGTCGGCTCGAGGTGGTCAACCCTGCGGGGACCACGATCGGGGTCCTGGGAGGCGGTGCGGCCGTCGGAGAGCTCGCCCTGCTGACCGGTCAGCCACGTACCGCATCGGTCCGGGCGATGCGAGACACGGAGCTGCTCCGGCTCGACCGGCTGCACTTCGAGCAGCTCCTTCGCGCGAACGCCGAGTTCGCCGCCAATCTGATCTCGATGCTCGGCCATCGGCTCGCTGGCACTGTCGAGCGACGGACCGCGCCCGAGCGGCGCGGTGTTGTGGCGGTCATCGGGATGACACCGGAGCTGCCGGTCGACCTGATCGTCGATGACCTGCAGCGGACCGTGGAGCGCTGGTCATCGGTCGGCAGGCTCCGCGCTGCCGACCACGCCTCGGACGACGACGTGGAGCTCGGTCGGGCCCTCGACCGTCGGGAGCAGGTGCACGACGTCGTCCTGCTCGCCGCCTCAACGAACTCGGATGCCGCCTGGCGGGAGTTCTGTCTGCGACAAGCCGACCGGCTGCTCCTGGTCGTCGACGCCCGCGACCGGCCGACGGATCCCGCCGACGATCGGCTCCTCGACGACCGGCTCGTCGGCCGTGACATCGCGTTCGTCGGCGTACGGCCACCGACGGCGGACGCCACCGCGCCCTGGCTCGACCGGCTGCGTCCGGAAGCGCGACACTGGATCGGCCAGGGTGACGACCAGCGGTCCGGCACGGCGCGGGTCGCCCGCCGGATGTTCGGTCGGTCGATCGGGATCGTGTTCTCGGGGGGTGGTGCACGCGGCCTCGCGCACATCGGGGTGGTCTCCGCGCTGCGCGACGCGGGGATCGAGATAGATCGGTACGGCGGCACCAGCATGGGGGCCTTTGTGGCGGCGTTGTTCGCGACCGGGCGCACGCCCGAGGCGGTCACCGACGTGCTCCGCCACGAGGTCGCGGAGCGACGCCCGTTCGCCGACTACACCGTGCCCCGTCACGCGCTGATCCGGTCCCGCCGGGCGAAACGGATGTTTCGTCGGGTGTTCGGCGAGCTCCAGCTCGAGGAGCTGCCCTACGACTGCTTCGGCGTGTCCGCCGACCTGATCACGGGCGACACGCTCGTCCACCGGCGAGGTCCCATCCGGCACGTCGTAGGCGCCAGCATGTCGTTGCCCGGACTCGCCCCACCGATGCCGTGGGCCGGACGCCTCATGGTCGACGGCGGGGTCGTCAACAACCTGCCCGTCGACGTGATGGCGGACACGGGAGAGGGACCGGTCGTCGCCGTGGAGGTGATGCGCCGCTGGCAGCAGGAATGGGAGTACCGCATGGACCGTGCACGCCGGTCGCCTCGTGCTCGCCCTCGGTCGACCCCGGTGCCGCTCCCGTCGCTGGTGGAGACGCTGTCGTGCTCGATCGGTCTCGGTAGCCGGGCCGAGCTCGATGCCGCCCGCGACCGGGCCTGGCTGACCGTGGTCCCGGAGCTGCCCGACCTCGGCCTGCTCGATTGGGGCCGGCTGGACGACGCCATCGCGGAGGGACGCCGTGCCGCCGAGGTGGCGTTGGCTTCGCAGGAGCATCAGTCCACGTGATCTGACGCCGGGGTGGCGATCGGCGCGCCGAGGAGCGCGTCGGGGATCCCGAAAGCGTCGACCAGCGCGGCCGCATGGGGACGCAGCTCCCGGCACAAGTGGTCGACCTGCCCCACGATGGCGCGGGCCTTCGGGCCGGCGAACAGCCCCTGCTCCAGGAACCAGCCGCGATCGCGCTCGAGGTGGGCCAGCGCATACAGGTCGCATAGGCGGGAGAGCATCCGGACCAGAGTGGGGTCGTCGCAGGCGTCGATCGCCTCGGCGAACCGCTCGAGCATGACGCGTTCGACGTGCGACCTCGCCGTCGCCACGACCCGCGACTGGTGACGAATGAATGCCGCATGTGGGTCCGAGCCACGGTCCAGTGTGCCCTTGAGCCGCCTTGCGAGTTGCGCGAGCTGGAGTTGCTCTCGCGCCCGGAATGCCTCCAGCTGGAACGTGCGGCTGCGCAGATGCTGCTCGTCGGTGCGCCGGCTGGCAGGAGTGGGGACGACGGCAGCGAGGGCGTGGCCGACCACGAAGCGGACCGTCGCCGCGAGGTCCATGTCCTCGAACTGCTGCTTGTAGTCGGTCAGTAGTGTCTTGGCGACCAGCTGCAGGAGCACGGTGTTGTCGCCCTCGAAGGTGGTGAAGATGTCGCTGTCCGCCCGCAACGCTCCGAACCGGTTCTCCCACAGGTAGCCGGCGCCGCCGCACGCCTCGCGGCACTCCTGGATCGTGGCGGACGCGTGCGAGGTCGCGATCGCCTTCAACCCCGCGCCCAGCGTCTCCAGCCGCATCCGTTCGGTCGTTGAGGTGTCGGTCGAACGCAGGACGGCGAGGTAGTCGTCCACCAGCTCGCGCAGCGCGAGATGTAGCGCGTAGGTGGTCGCCAGCGGCACGAGTAGCCGTCGCTGATGGGTGAGGTAGTCGAGCAGCGGCGTCTCCTCGCCATCGCGAGGCGCGAACTGCCGCCGCCGGTCGCCGTAGCGCACGGCGATCGTGAGGGCGGAGCGGCTCGCGCTCACGCCGGCCAGTCCCACGCTGATGCGGCCCTGGACGAGCGTGGACAGCATCGTGAAGAACCGAGCCGTCGGCGAGCCGATCGGGCTGGAGTACACGCCGTCGAGGCTGACGTGCCCGTGACGATCGAGGAGCGCGTCCCACGGCACCTCGACGTCGTCGAACCACAGACGGCCGTTGTCGACGCCATTGAGCCCGATCTTGTCGCCGCAGTCCGCGATCCGGACGCCTGGAACGGGCACGCCGCGCTCGTCGCGGATCGGGACGACGAAGGCGTGGACGCCCTCCTCGGCGCCGTTCACCTCGAGTTGCGCGAAGACGACGGCGAGGTGACCGTGTCGGGCGGCGTTGCCGATGTACTCCTTGCGTGCGTCGTCATCGGGGGTCGTGATCACGTAGCGCTGGGCGGTCGGGTCGTAGACCGCCCGGGTCCGGATGCTGCGTGCGTCGGAGCCGTGACCGAGCTCGGTGAGCGCGAAGCAACCCGGCAGATCGAGGCGACCGGCCGCCGGCAGATAGCGCTCGTGGTGGCGCTCGGTGCCGAGGTGCAGGATCGCTCCAGCGAACAGCCCGAACTGAACGCCGTACTTGACCACGAGACTGAGGTCGTGCTCTGCGAGGGTCTCGAACACGGCGATCGCCGCAGCCGGGTCGTCGTTGCCGCCGACCTCGACCGGGAAGCCGACCGAACCTAGTCCTTCCGAAGCCAGCCGGCGGCACCACTCGAGGACGCGATCGCGGTAGGCGTCGCGCCCCAGGTTCGGGTCGCGGGCGAACTCCGGTGACGCGAGCAGCTCGCGTACCTGGGCTCGCAGCGCCCGTTTCTCGCCGTCGAGGAGGCGCTGCATCCGCGCTGGATCGACCTCCGTCGACGGTGGAAGCTCACGGGTCATGTCCGGCTTGGCGGTGATGCCGGGATCCGCGGAGGTCGCCTCCGTGGGGTCGGGCACGGCCGCCCGCCGCTCCCGGTCGACCGGCTCGTAGCCCTCGGCCGGTTCGTGGTTGCCGACGACGAGCGGCTCGTCGTCCTCGTCCGTGAGCTCGACACGGGAGCCGTCGAGCCGCAGGTGAACCGTCGAACCAGGATGGACCGGCCCTCGGAACGTAAGCTCCAGGCGGCGCGGGGCACTGCCCTGTTCGGTGAGCTGACAGAGCATGAGGTCGACGACGCACAGGTGCTGCAGGAACGGGCGATCGTGGCCGAGAAGCCGCGCCCCGGCGCGGCTCGTATTCGCCGGGCGAAGGTTGCCGGTCAATCGCCCGTAGCGGATACCCAGGTCGTCCTCCAACGTCAGAGCGAGCTCCCTGGCCACGGGGTCGTCAGGGTTCGCGGGTGCCGGGTCGTCGTCCAGGCCGGTGGCGCCGGACCCGTCACCATCGACTCGGCGTCGCAACGCCTCGATCGTGGACGGATCGACGTTGGCGACCACGAACCGGTCGTCGCTGGCGACCAGCCGCGACCCGTCCTGGTCGAGGATATGGGTTTCGACGTGGAGAGTGACGAGATCGTGGTCGGTTGGCACGACCTGCGTGGTGCGCACCTGGACCCGGTAGGTCCCGCCGGGCTCGAGGCGCCGTCCGTCGGGGTGGAACGTCAGGCGCGTGCCTTCGTGCGAGAGGTTGCGCAGGTTCACGCCCAGCTCGTCGGCCAGCTCCACCAGCAGGTCCCCCCAGACCAGGGCGTGGTAGGCGAAGGGCACCGGCGGGGTGTCGGCCCGGGCCCCAAAGAGCTCGGCCCATCCTCGGACGTGATCCTCGGTGAGCGTGAGTTCGCTCGAGTACAAAGGCCGCTCCGCGTCGAGCAGGAGCCGTTGCCGACGCAGCAGGCTGCGCGCGTTGGCGAGGTAGTAGCCGGCGAGGCCGCTGCGCAGCCGGGAGGACTCGCTGGTGCCGCCCACCGAGCGTGCGGGGGTCGCGTCGGCGTGCCGCTCGTTGCGGTCCCGCAATGCCGAGGTGAGGTCGCGCGCCAGCACGCGCGACAAGGCCAGCCCGAGTGGAGCGATCCGTTCCAGCAGGGTCGTGAGCGCCGTGGCGCTGATCCGCAGCAGCCGGGAGGGCGCCGTCGCGACGACACTGGCAGCGCGTCGTTCGCGCAGCAGCGCCCCTAGCTCACCGAAGCTGTCGCCCGGACCGAGCGTCCCGACGGGGAGTCGTTCACCGTCGTCCATTCCAACGACGACGTCCGCCGCTCCCGACAGGATGACGAACAGCTCGTTACCGGTCTCACCCTCGTCGACGACGGTGCCGCCCGCCGCGACCTCGATGTGGTCGGCCCACTGCACCACCAGCGCCCGCTGCTCGACATCCAGTCCTCGGAACAGCGGAACGGACGCCAGTTCGTCAGCTGTCGGCTGCGGGGCCGCTTCGGCCGGTCGCATGCGCGCCTCCACTCGCACGTGTACGTCGACCCTAGAGGCCCGGCCCGCTCCCATCCACCGCCGCCCCTCACGATCCCGGCAGCGCGTCGTCGGAGGCTGGTAGGGTCGATCGCGGCCTGTACGGACGACACCCTACGGGTGACGCCCAGAGGGCGGGATCGGGACGAGAGCGTCGCCGCACCGACGGTCGCGGGCATACGACCTCGCCGCGGCGCAGATCCACCGACCCGGCTCGCAAACGAACGGCGTACCACTGCTCGGACGGGCGGGTCGGCAGCGGACGCGGGGACCAGGAGGCGCCATGGAGGCGGCTGCACAGCCGCAGGCGGCGAGACGCCGTCCACACGTGGTCTGTCTCGGGGGCGGCTTCGTCGCCGTCTACCTCGTCAAGGCGCTGAAGCGGGCCGTCCGCCGGCGGGAGATCGACCTCACGATCATCAGTAGGGAGAACTTCCACACCTTCCACGGATTCGTCCCGGAGATGCTGGGCAGCCGCATCCAATCGGGGCAGGTGGCCTCGCCCGCGCGGCGGCTGTTCGCCCCGGCGAGGTTCCACAACGCTGAGGTGGAAGCGATCGATCTCGACCGTCGGATCGTCACCACCAGCCGGGATCTCGACGGCCGTCAGTTCGAGGTCCCCTACGACCATCTGGTGTTCGGGCTGGGTGCTCGTGACGATCTTGAGCGCTATCCGGGCCTGGCCGAGCACGGCCTGGTCCTTCTCGGCTACGCCGACGCGTTGAGGGCGCGAAACCATGTAATAGGGATACTCGAGATGGCGGACATGGAGCCTGACGCGGAGGAACGTGCACGGCTGCTGACCGTCATCGTCGTCGGCGGTAACTTCGGTGGGGTCGAGGTCGCCACCGAGCTCGACGACTACCTGCGGAGCATGGCGGGACGCGAGTATCCCCGCCTGGAGCCCCACGAGGTCCGTGTCGTGCTGGTCCACCCGGGCGAGCACATCCTGGAGGAGCTGTCGGTTCGCCAACCCCGGCTGCAGCGGTGGGCACAGGACTTCGTCACCGGACGGACCGGTGTCGAGCTCCGGCTCGGCCGAAGGGTCTCGGCCGCGACGCCGACCGAGGCCGTTCTGGACGACGGCGAGCGGATCGCGACGCGGACCATCATCTCCTCCGCCGGGACGGCGCAGTCGCCCCTGTTCGACACCCTGCCGTTCGAACGGGACGAGCGCGGCCGGATCGTCACAGACCCGTTCGTCAAGATCCCCGACGCGTCGAACGTGTGGGCCGGTGGAGACTGCGCGGCCGTCCCGCACCCGCGTGGGGGGGCCAATCCGCAGCTGGCGCTGTACGCGATGGCCACGGGTTGGCGGATCGGCCGCAACATCCTGCGCACCGTGCGCGGCCGTCCGCTGCAGCGGTACCGCTTCACGGAGTTGGGTGACGCGTGCTCGCTCGGTCGTCGTCGGGCGGTCGCCCACATCCGTGGGGTCGGCATCACGGGCTTCCCGGCATGGCTCGCCTGGCGGGGTCTGCTCCTGTTGTTCATGCCGTCGGTCGACCGGCGCCTCCGTCTGGTCCTGGACTGGCTCGTCACGCCCTTCGTCGGCCGTGACGTGGCCCGGCTCCACCTCGACGAGGCGATGGCGGTCCGGCGAGAGGTCTACGAGGCCGGCCAGGACATCGTCACGCAGGGAGACATCGGCCGACGGCTCTACGTGCTCCAGAGCGGGGAGGCCGAGGTGCTGCGAGTCAACGGCGAGGGCGCGGAGGAAGTACTGGCGCATCTTGGCCCCGGCGACCACTTCGGCGAGATCTCCATCTTCGAAGGCTCACGACGCACGGCGAGCATCCGCGCGACGACGCGCACGCAGGTCCTGAGTCTCGGGCGCGACGCTGCGCAGCACCTCTCCGCCGCGTCGCAGCCGATCGGTGCCCACCTGCGTCACGGGCCAGGGAACCGGGACACGACCACAGAGGACGGCACACCATGATCACCCTGCCCGAACCCCTCGAGCAGTTGAGCGCCCAGGACCGCGAGATCCTGGACGGATTCCTCGAACCGGTGACGATCGCGGCGGAGACGCGCCTTTTCGAAGCCGGTGAGTCCGGGGACCGCTGCTACCTGATCGACGAAGGGGTCGTGCGGCTCGAGGTGCCATTCCACGAGGTCGACACCGACACGACGCTCGGCTTTGTCGAGTCGGGGGAGATGCTCGGCGAGCTGTCCCTGCTCGACGGTTCTCCGCGGTCCGCGCACGCCACCGCAGAGACGGCTGTCGAGGCGCGGCAGCTGTCACGGCGAGGGCTCGAACGGCTGCGAGAGGCACATCCGACGATCGCCGCCACGTTGCTACAGGTGCTCGCGCGCGACGTCGCCCGCAAATTGCGGGCGACCAACGAGCGGTTGGTGGGCCACCTGAGGGCCGAGAGCGAGGACCCCGAGGTGAACCGCCTCGTCGCAGCGGCGGTCACCGCGCAGGCTGCGTTCGCCAACTGGGACGAACCGCGCGTCGACGCCCTGCTCGAGGAGCTCGCGACCAGCATGGCGGCGCGTTCGGAAGCATTCGCCACGGCGACGGTGGAGGCGACGCACCTCGGCAACGTGGCGGACAAGACATTCAAGAACCGTTTCGCCGCACTCGGCGTGTGGGAGTACCTGCGAGGAGCGACGGGGCAGGGGACGCTCGGGCCGGCGTCCGATGACGGGGTGACGGAGCTGGCAGCGCCGGTCGGCGTGGTCGTGGGCCTGATCCCCGTCACGAACCCCATCGCAACTGCGATCTACAAGACCCTGATCGCGCTCAAGGGCCGCAACTCGCTCATCCTGTCGTTCCACCGGGTCTGTCTGCCGCTGGCCGCCGAGTTCACCGACGCCGTCGTCGAGGTGCTGGAGGGACACGGGGCCCCCACCGAGCTGGTGCAGAGCGTGCGAGTACGCAGCAGCAGAGATCGCACGGCTCGGCTCATGGCTCACGACGACGTTGCATTCGTACTTGCAACGGGCGGGCCGGGCATGGTGCGTGCCGCCTACCGGTCAGGAACCCCGGCCATCGGCGTCGGGCCGGGCAACGCCCCAGCGTGGATAGCTGCTGATGCCGACCTCGACCACGCGGCCCACTCGATCGTGGCGAGCAAGTCCTTCGACCACGGTCTTATCTGCGGTGCTGAGCACAACCTCGTCGTGGACGCCACGGTCGAGTCGGCATTCAACGCCGCCCTCGAAGCCGCCGGAGCCGCCGTGCTCAACGCCGACGAGGCGGCGCGCTTCCGTGAAGCGGCCTTCACCGATAACGGTGGCGGTTTCCGTCCCGAACTCATGGGTCAGGCGGCGAACACCATCGCGGCCTTCCTCGATATCAGGCGTGAGCATCCGATCAAGGTGCTGGTCGTGCCGGGCGAACCGGACCTGGACAGCCCACTGACCTCCGAGAAGATGGGGCCGTTCCTGTCGTCCTTCACGGTGCAGGGCGACGACGAAGCACTGACCCTCGCGAGGGCGCTACTGGCCAAGATGGGCACGGGACACACAGCGATCGTGCACACGGCCGACGACGATCGCGCCAACCGCTTCGCAGATCTGATGCCCGCGAGCCGTGTGCTGGTGAACTCGCCGGGCTCCCAAGGAGTGTGCGGGCTCACGAGCGGCCTCCCGCCCGCGTTCACACTCGGCTGCGGCACCTTCGGCGGTACCTCCACGACCGACAACATCTCGTGGCACCACCTCACCAACACCAAGCGGCTGGCGACCTACCGTCCTCTCGCCGTTTCAGAGCCGGTGGCGTGAGTGCGGCGGAAACGCCATCCAGCCGCAGGGCCACCTCGCACCGCACGCCCTCCTCATCGTTGATGCGGTTGATGCCATCGACGACTTCGGCTGTTGCAACGGCGCCGGGTTCGGCACCGTCGACGGGGCCTGGTCCTCGATCTGGGACCGATGGATGCCATCGGGGTGGACGCGGCTGCCCGGCCGGCTCGGGTGCATGGTGGTGACACCTGGGATCAGGTCGACACCGCCACATGGTCGACTGCATCGTCGGTAGGGCTTCGGCGAACCGAGCGTGCTGTTCGACGGCCTCGTCCGGCATCTGGCGCGTGAAGTCACCCCGCCAGTTCCACTGGCGGGTGACGGGTAGAGCCCGTCGAAGGCCGACTGCACCTGCACCCGATCGACGGACCCGTCAACCGGGTGGACGCCGACGAGATCGCCTTCGCCCACCGAACGTCACGGCGTCGTGGTCGGTCATAGCTCGAACCTTGGCGTACATCGTGGCGTAGGCGCTGTCGTCAACCGCCGGGCTAGGGGCGACGACGAGCTCGGTCAGCCGCCCTGTGTCCTCTCCGTAGGGCGGGGGCGGTCTCGGCTTCGCGGACCGCACCGAGCGGGACCGTTGCGTCCTCGGAGCGGCGGCATCGCAGCAGCGCGCCCGGCAGGATTCGAACCTGCGGCCTGAGGATTAGAAGTCCCCTGCTCTATCCAGCTGAGCTACGGGCGCCCGAGGCCCCGGCCTGCGCACCGTGTGGCGGACCGGAGCGGACGCTGCGCCGCCGGCGCAGCGTCCGTGCAGCCTACAACCGCACCACAACGCGCCCGCGGTCCACGTGACGACACCAGGTTCCGCGAGCCCCGCCGAGCGCCCGGGCCACCGGCTTGCCGCGCGGCGCTCGGCCGTCGAGGATGCGTGCCAGCCGTCACCGCGGACGCGACGACGGTCAGCTGCGACGACGGTCAGCTGCGACGACGAGGCGACCCATGACGACGCCGACCACCTACGAGCTACAGCCGATCGGGTACGTGAAGTCGCCGCTCGTTGACCGCGCGACCGCGCCCAAGCACGGCAGCGAGGGCGCGCCCGACGCCTGGCTGGTGTTCGACGCCGCGGTGTCCGAGGGTTTGAGGGGCCTCGCCGTCGGTGACGACATCCTCGTGCTGACCTGGCTGCACCAGGCCGCTCGCGACGTGCTGTCCGTGCACCCCCGTGGTGACCTGGACAGCCCGCTTACGGGGGTGTTCGACAGCCGGTCGCCGGACCGGCCGAACCCGATCGGGGTGCACCGGGTCCGGATCGTGGCGATCGACGGCATCCGCCTGCGTGTCAGCGAGCTCGAGGCGATCGACGGGACCCCGGTCCTCGACGTCAAGCCGGCCCACGGGGACGCGTGACCGGCGCCGGCTGCCCCGCAGCGGCGACGGGACGGTTGCGACGCCAGACCTCGCGGGTGACGAGCGTCACGAAGAAGATCACGACCGCGGTCGCAGCGACGGTGGCGCTCGCCGCCGTGTCGGCGTGGTAGCTGACCAGGAGTCCGACCACCACGGCGACGATCCCAACGGCGACGGCGGTGAGCATCATCGCCGGGACACGCCGGACCAGCAGGACGGCCGTCGACGGTGGTGCGACCAGCATCGCGAACACCAGGAGCGCGCCGACGGGACGGAACGAGGTCACGATCGCCAGCGCCATCAGCGCGAGCATCACGAGATGCATCAGCCGTGGGCGCAGCCCGAGCAGCCGGGCCTTGTCCGGGTTGAAGGCCAGCGCGAGCAACCCGCGGTGGAGCACGACCATCAGTGCCACCGTCACGGCCGCAGCCGCGGCGAGGAGCACGAGGTCCGCGGTGGTGATCCCCAGCACGTCACCGAACAGCACCGCCGTGAGCCCGACGGTGAACGCCCCGCTGCGCGAGATGATCGCCACACCGAGCGCCAGCATGCCGACGAACAGCAGCCCGATCCCGACGTCCTCGGGCAGGCCGGCACGTTCGTGCACCACGTGGATGCCGCCGACCATGACCAAGGCGCCGACCACGGCGCCGACGACCAGGTTGCCGTCCAGCAGGAAGGCGACCGCGATACCGGGCAGCACCCCGTGGGCGAGGGCGTCGCCCATGAACGTCAGGCCGCGCAGCACCATCCAGGTGCCGACCACCGCCGTGGTGATCGCCGCGAGCGACCCACCCAGCAGCGCTTGGCGCATGAAGGACTGCGTGAACGGCTCGACCAACCACTCCATCTCAGCCTCCCAGCGCGTCGGCGATGCGGCGGGCGTTCTCGCGCAGCAGCCCCGCGTAGGTGCCGGCCGGCGCGTCGGCGGGCCCGAGCGAGCCGATGTGCAACCGGACCACCGCGAGGTCGGTACCGACCTCCCGACGCAACGCCTCGGCGACGGTGCCCGACGCGGCCTCGTCCAGGAACACCGCCGGGATCCCCTCCTCACGGATCAGCGCAGCGAGGGCGGCGAGGTGCCGTGGCGCCGGCGCCGCCAGTGGGCTCGTGCCGGGCACGATCGTGCCCGCCACCTCGAGGTCGTACCGCTCGGCCAGGTAGCGCAGCGAGTCGTGGTCGCTCACGAGCCTGCGGCGGTGCGGCGGGATCGCCGCCAGGAGGTCCGCCACCTCGGCGTGCACGGACCGCAGCTCCGCCGCGTAGGCCTCGGCGCGGGCGGGCCAGTCGCCGTCCGGGTCCTGGCGTGCCAGCTCCGTCCCGATCAGGTGCACGCCCTCGGCGATGCGCACCGGGTCGAGCCAGATGTGGGGATCGCCGGCGATCGGGTCCAGGTGGGGCGCCAGTTCGAGGACGGGCACCCCGTCGGCTGCCGCGGCGTCGAGGACGCGCTCGAGCCCCTCCTCGAGCCCGAGACCGATCGCGATGACCAGGTCGGCCCGGCGCACGCTGGCCGCCTGCGAGGGCGACGCTTGGTAGTCGTGGGGGTCGGCGCCGCGGGGGATCAACGTCGCCACGGTGCCGTCGTCGCCGACCACCTCGGCAGCGATGTCCCCGAGCACCGGGGTGGTCGCGACCACCTGCAGCCCGACGGGCTCGTCGTCGGCGGGAGCGCAGCCCACAGCGAGCGCGACGATGATCGCCGCGGCCAGCGTGCGGCGCCACCGGGCGGTCATCGTGTCCCTCCCGGCCCTCCGCCGGCACCACGGTGATGGCCGGTGTGGTGGGCGTCGTCGACGAGGACGCTGCCCTGGTCCGTTACGACGAACCGGGCGCCGTAGGCGAGACCCAGCACCTCGGGGTTGCAGACCTCGTCGGGCGGTCCGGCCGCGACGACCCGGCCCGCGACGACGACGACGTGGTCCGCGGTCCGGGCCTCGGCGAGGTCGTGGGTGGTCAGCACCACCGTGGCCCCGCGCTCGCGTTCCGCGGCGATCGCCTGGGTGATCCGGTCGGCGGAGACGACGTCGAGTGCGGTGGTCGGCTCGTCGAGCAGGATCAGCGCGGCGTGCTGGGCGAGCCCCTGCGCGACGAAGGCCCGCTGCCGCTGTCCGCCCGACAGGGTGCCGAGGTGGCGGTGGGCCAGGTCGGTGAGGTCGAGGAGCGCCAGCGCGTCCTCCACCGCCCGGTGGTCCGCGGCGGTGAACCACCGGGTCAGGCCGCGGTGCGCGTACCGGCCCATGCGCACGGTCTCCAGCACCGTGACCGGGAGGAAGTCGCTGACCTTCGTCGACTGGAGGACGTACGCGATCCGGTGGGGCTGGGCGCCCGCAGGGTGGCCGAGCACCTCGAGGTGGCCGTCCGAAGGCGTGACCAGCCCGCTGATCGCGTTGAGCAGGGTGGACTTGCCCGACCCGTTCGGGCCGATCACCGCGGTGACCTGCCCGCGGGGGATCTCGACGTCCGACGCGGCGAGGGCGAGGTGGGCGCCGTACGCCACGACGAGCCCGTGACCTCGCACCGCCGGCTCGGATCGGATGGCAGCCATCTCGACCTCCACCCCCCACCGTCCCGTGATCGCCTCCGGGACGGAAGGGCCGGTCAGCCCGACTTCCCCGACGATCGGCCCGGGCGCCAGCGAGCGCGCCCCCGGGCCCGTTCACGCCGGTTCAGTCGATGATGCCGGCCTCGCGTTGCAGGGAGCGGACGTAGGCGATGATGTCGGTCACCTCGGCCTCGCGCAGCCCGGGGATCGCCGGCATCGGTCCGAAGTCCCAGTGGTGCTGGGGGACCCCCTGCTGGACGGCGCGGTGGAAGCTCTCGTCGGGGTGGTGACCCGGTTCGTAGATCTCGTGGACGAGTGGGGGACCGGCGGTCGTTCCCGTCGCGAGGTGGCCGTGGCAGGCCACGCAGTTCATCTCGAACAGCCGCTCACCGCGGGCCAGGTCGACGTCGTCCGCGTCGTCGGGGCCGCAGGCGACCGCGACCAGCACGGCGAGCAGCAGCGGGCCGAGCCGGGTGGGACGCACGTGCGGGGCCTCCTCAGGTCGCGCGGACCGTACCGCCCGGTCGCCGGGGCCAGGGGCTCAACCGGCGTCGGTCACGCCCTCGAACGTCCGGGCGATGCCGCGCTCGACCGCGTCGACCAGGTAGGGGCGTAGCTCGCTGGCGGCGACGATGCGGTGGACCGACCCGACCTCCTGGGCCCGCTGGACCGAGTGGATGCGGTCGAACTCGGCCGCGACCTCGCCGAGCTTCTCCGAGCGGACCGTCTCACGGATCGCCGCGAGCTCGGCGCGCAGTCGCGCCACCTCGCCGTCCGCGGCGGCGCCGATGTGCTGCTCGAGGTCCTGCACCCGCGGGTCGGCGTCGGTCCGGCGGTTCACCTCGCCGGCGAACACCACCGCGGCCGCGGGTGGGCCGCCGATCACCGACGCGTGGGAGCCCTCGACCGCGGCCACCTCCATCCGGTCGTTCAGCGCGTTCGAGAACACCACGAAGGCCCCACCGTGGTACCGCGACACGACGCAGAACACGATCGGGCCGTCGAAGTTGACCACGGCCCGGCCGATCTCGGCGCCGTACTCGAGCTGGAGCGCCCGCAGGGACTCGGGGGAGCCGTCGAACCCGGACAGGTTCGCGAGCACCACCAGCGGCCGGTTGCCGCTGGCCGCGTTGATGGCCCGGGCCACCTTCTTGGAGGCCTTCGGGAACAGCGTGCCGGCGGTCCACTGGTCGGGGCCGTCGGCGGGGATCAGGCCGCGGCGTTGGATCGGGCGGGACTCGATGCCGAGCAGCGCGACCGGGTAGCCCCCGAGGTGGGCGTCGAACACCACCGCCATCTGCGCGTCGGCCATGTCCGCCCACCGCTCCAGCGGCGGGTGGTCCTGGTCGCTGACCGCCCGCAGGAGGGTCCGGATGTCGAAGGGCTTCTTGCGGCCCGGGTTGGTCTCCTCGGAGAAGATGTCGCCGACGCGTGTGAAGGCGATCCCCTCGACCTCATGGGGGAAGCTCCGCACGTCCCGGTCGACGGGGTCGCCCGTCGCCGCGCGTCGCGGGAACCGTTCCCCGGGCACGACGTAGCTGTGGGCGTAGTGGGCGAACAGCACGTCGCGGGCGCCAGCGAGGTCGGCCGCCCAGTACTGGGCCTGCCCGTTGGGACCCATCACCCGGTCGTAGCCGCCGATCCCGAAGTTGTCCTCGGCGGACACCCCGCCGGAGTAGTCCAGCGCCTGCTTGCCGGTCAGCACCATCGCGCTGTCGGGCGTCATGACCAGGATGCCCTTGGTGTGCATCAGCATCGTGGCCTCGGCGTTCCAGTAGGGCTGGGCGCCGACGTTGATGCCGGTGACGATCACGTTGATCTCGCCGCCGGCCTGGGTGAACCCGATGATGCGGCGCAGGACCGCGGCGACCCAGTCCATGTTCTCGGTGCCGCTGTCCATGGCGATCCGGGCGCCGGAGGACACCGCGAACCACTCCACCGGCAGGCGCTCGCGTTCAGCGAGGTCGAGGGCGGCGATCACCCGTCGTGCCTCCGGTTCGGCGATCGCGCCGAGCCCCTTGGTCGGGTCGCCCAGCACGGCGACCCGGCGCATGCCCTCGGGGTGGAGGCTGGTGGGCGCCGACGCGACCCCGACCACGATGCCGGCCGCGTTCTGCCCGTAGGGACGGTCGACGGGCCGCAGCTGCCCCTCCGGGTCGAGGTCGTACTCCACGAAGCTGCCCTCGGCGCGGGCCAGCTCGGGCCCCTCGGGGGAGCGGGTGATCAGCGGGACGATCTCGTAGGGGTAGACGGTCCCGCGCCGCCGTGCGCGGAGGATCCGGCCGGTGAGCTCGTCGATCGGCTCCAGCGGCTCGGTCGGCGGATCGGTCACCCGGATCGTCAGGCCGCGCCCCGGCGGGCGGTACATCCGGACCATCCGGCGTTGGTGCCCGCCGTCGGGCTCGGGCAGCGAGGCCTGCACCATCACCTGCTCGAGCCCGAGGTTCTCGGTCATCGGTGCCAGCGCGCGGATCACCCCGTCGAACTCGCGCAGCGGCAGTTCCACGTCGGGCCAGACGTTGAGCAGCACCCGGTTCCAGTCCGGGCTGCGCTCGTAGGTCGCCCGTGCCTGACGCAGGTCGTCGAGGCAGGCGGCGAAGATCCGTTCGAGCTCCGGGAGCCCGGTCACGCGTCCGTCCTCGTCACGGGCGGGCGTGAGGTCGCGGACCTCGGCCAGCGCGAACAGCCGGTGGTCGGCAGGGGTCTCCCGGGCGACAGCGTCGAACAGGTACACGCCCTCCGACGACGGCAGCCGGGTGAGGGTGAACCGCTCGAGGCGCCACAGGTCCAGCCGGCCCGCGATCAGCGGGTGGATGCCGCGCAGGTGCTCGCGCTCACGGAACCGTTCGCCGTCGCGCCGGAACGTGAGGTGCTCCACGCTCGAGCGGGTCGCGTCGGCTCGGATCGGCGAGACGACCGACGTCGTCACCCGCCGGACGAGCCGAGGCAGCGCGGCCCGGTCGATCGCCGCAGCGACCTCCGCGGTGAGGTCTCCCACGTCGTCCAGGGGGTCGTAGCGGGTCAGGTATACGTCGGCGACGACGCCCGCACCCGCGTCGTCGGGGACGTCCTCGGCGGCCAGCGCCGCGGTGCGCAGGGCCTCGTCCAGCCCGTCCGCGTCAGCGGCCACCGCCACCACCCGGCCACGGCCACGCCGGTCGTTGAAGTCCGCCACCACCGTCGGCAGCTCGGTGAGCTCCACGGCCGCGACCCGGTCCACCTGCCGGGTGCGGTAGTAGCGTCGGGTCAGCACCTCCAGCAGCACCGGCCACCCCGTCGCGGTCACCAGCGGGTCGGCGAGCAGGCCCAGCAGCGGTTCCGTGGCGCCGATCAGCGCCTGCATCCGCTCGTCGCGGTCGGACGCGTCGGGATCGGCCGAGATCGCCGCGAGGTGCTCGCGGACCTCGGTGAGGACCTCGTCACGGTCCTGCTCGAGCCGGGGCTGGTCGAAGCAGCGGTACCGCACCCGGCGGGCCAGGTCACCAACCACGGGATGGCGCACCTGGGTGGCACGGATCAGGTGGTCCAGCACGTCGCGGAGCTCGTCGGCGGTGGCGACGTCGGTGGTGCCACCGCGCGCACGCAGGCGCTCGAGCAGCGCGAGCACGACCGGGACCTGGGCACCTGCCCGCTGCTGGGAGAGGTGGATGCGGTACAGCGCCTCCTCCAGCACAGGCGTCCGGTCCAGCGAGCGGACCCCGTGGTGCGCGACGGCACGACGCAGGCGGTCCTGGAAGCTCTGCGGCAACCCCTCCACCTCGGCATCCAGGGAGCGCAGGTACGCGTGGAGGAACTCACGGGGATTGTGTGCTTCCTCGCCGTCGCTGGCGTCGCCGGCGCGACGGTTGCGGGTCAGCGAGCTGAGGTCCGCGAAGATCGAGAGCACGTCGAGCTCGGCATGCGTCAGCGACCGATCGCCGTCGGTGTCGAGCTCCTCCAGCGCACCGAGGATCGTGGGCACCTCGTCCACCGGGATGTCGAACCCGAGCATCAGCCGTCGCAGCACGTCGAGCAGTTCCCGGGCCTGCAGGTGATCGTCCCCGGCGCGCGTGTCCCGTGTCAGCACGGCGAGGTCGACCCGTTCGGCCTCACCGGTGCCGTCGTCGTCCCCGACCGGTTCGAGCCGCACGACGGGCGCGCCGGCGTCGAGCTGCACGTTGCCGGTCGTGAGCACCTCAGCGACCCGCCCGGTGAAGGGTGCGGCGAGGACCGTCTCCATCTTCATGCTCTCGAGCACCGCCACCGCGGCGCCGGCCTCCACCTCGTCACCGACCTCGACGGGGATCGCGACCACCACCGACGGGCCCGGTGCCCGCACCATGCCGGCGTCGTCCTGGGAGATGCGGTGGGGCACCCCGTCCACCTCGACGAGGGTGTCGGCGCCCTGGGCGATCGACGCGACCCGGAACCGTCGGCCGCCGATCGTCAGTCGCCGCTCGAACCGGTCGAGGTGCTCCACGTCGGCCACCACGCGCACCCCGTCGGTGGTGACGAGGTAGCGGTGGGGGCCGCTCCGGGCGACCTCGAGGCGGTAGGCGCACCCGGCGTGGCGCAGGTCGACGCTGACCCCGACGTCGGTGTTGACATGGGGACGTCCCCGAGCCGCCGAGGCGTAGAACCGGTCGCGCTCGACGGCGGCAGCACCGTCGTAGGCGTCGATCGCCGCGGCGACCAACGCCACCTCGCCGCGCGTGTCGAAGCGGTAGCCGCCATCGGCGGTGAGGCGGTCGAGCCAGCCGGTGTCGGCCTCACCCTTCACGACCGCCGGCTGGTGCAGCAGGTCGAGCAGGAACGCCCGGTTGGTGGTGCCACCGCGGACCAGCACGCTGCTCTGCGCGAGCGCCCGGCGAAGGCGGGCCAGCGCCTCGTCCCGGTCGCGGCCGAGGGCGATGATCTTCGCGATCATCGAGTCGTACTCGGGCGGGATCGTGTCGCCCTCGGCGACCCCGGTGTCGACCCGCAACCCCGGCCCCGACGGCAGCCGCAGCCGTTCGATCGTCCCCGGGGCGGGGGCGAAGGCGCGCTCGGCGTCCTCCGCGTTGAGCCGCACCTCGATCGCGTGCCCCTCGGCTGGGGGCGGGTCCCCGTCGAGCCGGGCACCAGCGGCCACGAGGAACTGCAGTTTCACCAGGTCGAGGCCGGTGGTGAGTTCGGTGACCGGGTGTTCGACCTGCAGCCGGGTGTTGACCTCCAGGAACGCGAAGCGGCGCGCCTCGGGTTGGTACAGGAACTCGACGGTGCCGGCCCCGCGGTACCCCGCGAGGCGGGCCAGCTCCGCGGCCGCGTCGCGGATGTGCGCTTCCTCGGCCGGGTCGAGGGCGGGGGAGCGCGACTCCTCCAGGACCTTCTGGTTGCGGCGCTGCACCGAGCAGTCGCGGACCCCCGGTGCCCACACGCCCCCGTGTCCGTCGGCGACGATCTGGACCTCGACGTGACGGGCCCCGGTGACCAGCTGCTCCATGAACAGCGTCGGGTCGCCGAAGGCGCGGGCCGCCTCCTCCCGTGCACGCTCGAAGGCGGTCGGCAGCTCGTCGGCGCGGCGCACCAACCGGATGCCACGCCCGCCGCCACCTGCGGCGGCCTTGACGACCAGCGGGAGACCGATCGCCTCGGCGTGGGCGTGGGCCGCCTCGACGTTCTCGACCGCGCCGCCGCTCCACGGTGCGACGGGGACGCCGGCCTGCTCCGCCAGCTGCTTCGCCCCGATCTTGTCCCCGAGCGCCCGCATCACGTCACCGCTCGGTCCGACGAAGGTCACGCCGAGCCGTGCGCACAGGTCGGCGAACGCTGCGTGCTCGGCGACGAAACCCCAGCCGACCCAGACGGTGTCGGCCTCGGCGGCCATCAGGGCCCGCTCGAGTTCGGCGTGGTCCAGGTACGGCGAGGTGCTGGCGGGTGGTTCACCGGGGCCCGGGCCGATGCGCACGGCCTCGTCGGCCTCGCGAACGAACATCGCGCCGCGTTCCGCCTCGGTGTGCAGTGCGATCGTGCTGAGGGGGACGTCGTACTCGTGGGCGAGCTCCCGTACCGCGTGGATGCATCGCATGGCCGGTTCGCCCCGGTTGACGATGGCGATCCGGCCGAGCCGCTGCAGGTCCGCGTGCATCCCACCCTCTGTGGCCGACGGTGTAGCCCGCGAACCTAGCCGAGCAGGTCCGGGAGCACCCTGGGCTCACGTCCCCGAGCGCGGTGGCGCGGACACGCGCAGCGGCTGCCGCCGTCCGTAGGTCAGCGTCCGCCACAGCCACTCGACGGGGCCGAAGCGGAACCGGCGCAGCCACAGGGGGCAGGCCACCAGCAGCACCGCCCAGATGCCGGCCACCACCCCCAGGGCGCCAGTGGCCGTCAGTCGCCCGTACCAGCCCAGCCCGGCGAACACGACCAGCGCCAGCGCGCTCTGGGCGAGGTAGGCCGACAGCGCCATCCGGCCCGCCGCGGCGAGCGGACGCAGCACGCCGAACCGCAGCGCCAGCAGGGCGAGCCCCGACAGGTACCCGACCGCGAGCAGCGGCGCGCCGAGCAGTTGCCCCGTGGTGACCAGCACGAGCAGGCCAGGACCGACCCGCGCCCCGGCACCCCCGCCGAGCGCGACGATCGGATCCACCGCCCCCTGCGCGACGGTGAGCGGGAGCCCGAGCCCCAGGCCGATCGCGGCCGCTCGCCGCAGGTGCGGACGGAACCGGGGTAGATCGTCGACGATGCCCGACCGGCCGACGACGAACCCGAACAGGAACAGGCCGAGCAGCCACGGGATCACGAACACCTGGCCCGCCTGCGTGATGGCGGCCTCGACGGCGTTGACCGCGATGACATCGAGGTAGCTCCCCTCGAGGTGGGCGCGGACCGCGGCCTCGCCGCGTTCGGCGAAGAACCCCTCGAAGGCGGCCATGAAGGGGTCGTCGGTGGGCGCCGTCAGGCCGGCGAGCGCGGCCCCGACCCACGTCACCAGGATCGTCAGGAGCGCCGTCCCACCCGCCAGCACCGCCGACCAGAGCAGGGCCGTGCGCTGCTGGACCGAGACGAAGGCGAGCAGGAGCAGCCCGGTCAGCCCGTACACGAACAGGATGTCGCCGGGGAACAGCAGCAGCATGTGGGCCACGCCGATCAGCAGCAACCAGCCGTACCGCCGCGCGAGGAGGCCGGTGGCCGAACCGCCCGCCGCGAAGGCACGGCCCACCATCAGCGCCGTGCCGATCCCGAACAGGATCGCGAAGCTCGAGACGAACTTGCCGGTGGCGAGCCACCCGATCGCGAACTGCACGGCCCGGTCGAGGCCCTCGGTCGGCTCCGGCAGGTCGCCCGCCAGCACCGCGTAGAAGGTGGGGCCGCGCATCAGTTCGATGTTGACCAGCAGGATCCCGAGCAGCGCGAAGCCGCGCAGCAGGTCGAGCACGGGTTCGCGTTCCCCGGCTCCCGTGGGGGCCAGCGTCCGTCCGGCGGGTGCCGGCGGTGCCGGCGGCAGAGGCGGCGGAGGCGGAGGTGCCCCCGGCGGTGGCGGTGGGTCCGGTGCGGACATCGTCCTCTCGGCGGATCGGATGCGCGCCGAGGCGCGCCGCTGCGTAAGCGTCGAGACTACGGGTCCGCCGCACGGGCGGTGCGACGCGTCGACGGCTGTGCGACGGCCGACCCGAGGGTGTGGCAGGTGCCGGGGAACCACTACCTTCCGGCCCTCGGTGAGCGGAGGTCGGACGTCGTGGATCGCATCCGGTGGGTGGGGTGCGCACTGCTCGTGGGTGCGCTCCTGGCCGCCTGCGCCGATGGTGGGGGCCCCGAGTCCACCGCCGGGGACGACCCGATCGCGATCGGGTTCGTCGGTGAGCTGTCCGGTCCCTTCGCGATCTGGGGGGTCCCCGCACGCGACGGGATGCGCCTTGCCGTCGACGAGCTCAACGCCGCCGGTGGTATCGACGGACGGCAGCTGACCCTCGTCGAGCGCGACACGCAGGGGGTCCCCGAGGAGGGGGTCACCGCGCTGCGTGAGCTGATCGAGCGCCGCGGGGTGATCGCCGCTGGCGGGCTGATCTCCAGCGACGTCGCGCTGGCCACGGCCCGGATCGCCGAGGAGGAGGGCGTGCCCCTGTTCCTCGTCATGGCCGGTTCCGACCGCATCCTCACCCCCGACAGCCGGATGACCTTCCGCACGTGCCTGCCGTCGGCGTCGACGATCATCGACCCGCTGGTCGCCTACCTCGAGGCGGAGGGCATCACCCGGGTCGCCGCGATCGTCGCCGACTACGAGTGGGGCCGGGCCGTCGAGGACGCGATCGTCGCGCGGATCGGTCCGCTCGACGACGTGGAGCTGATGATCGAGGTCGCCCCGGTCCAGGAGCGGGAGTTCACCAGCTACCTGCGCCGGTTCCAGGACCTCGACCCGCAGCTGATCCTCGCGACCCCGCACCCGCCCGGTGCCCTGCCGCTGACCCGCCAGGCGGACGAGCTCGGGCTCACGGCGATGGTCACCGGGTCCAACAGCCCCGCCGCCGCCGTCGTCGCCGAGGTGGGCGACGCGGCCTTCGATCGCTACCTCGACCTCGCGTGTGCCGACTTCGACGACCCGGCCTACCAGGAGCTCGCCGCCCGCTACCACGACCGCTTCGGCAGCTTCATGGAGGACGCCGCGCTCGCCGGGTACGGGCAGGTGCTGCTGGTCGCCGACGCGATCGAGGCGGTCGGGACCGAGGATCCGGCGCTGATCGCCGAGCACCTGCGCCAGAACCGCTTCACGTTGCCCGGGTACGCGTGGGAGCTCGCGTGGACGTCCAACGGTGATCTCGCCGGAGCCGAACCGCTGCTGACGATCCTGCGCGAACGTGAGCCGCCGCCGGGCGTCAACCCCGGCGCGGGGTGGTACCCCGAGGTGGTGTTCCGCTCCCCGCCGCTGACCCCGGCCGGCTCGTAGCGACGGTGGTGCGATGGCCCTGTTGACGCTGCGCGGGCTCACCAAGCGGTTCGGCGGGCTCCCCGCGGTCGACGGCATCGACCTGGACGTGGACACCGGCGAGATCGTCGCGCTGATCGGCCCGAACGGGGCGGGGAAGACGACCCTGCTGTCGTTGGTCGCCGGGATCGTGCCCCCGACGGCCTGCACCACCTTCCGGTTCGGGGACCGCGATCTCGTGGGCGCGGCGGTCCACGAGGTGCGCCACGCCGGCATCGGGACCGTGCGGCAGGCGCCGACGCGCTTCCCGTCGATGTCGGTCCGTGAGGAGGTGGCGGTCGGGGCACGGTTCGGTCGGGCCGAGACCCTGGACCACCGGACGGCGCTACACAGGGCCGACGAGGTGCTCGACCTCGTCGGACTGCGCGAGCAGGCCGCCGCGCCGGTGACCAGCCTGACCCTCCACGGGACACGGCTGCTCGGGCTGGCCCGCGCCCTCGCGGGGCGCCCGGACCTGCTGCTGCTCGACGAACCGATGGCGGGGCTGACCCCGGGGGAGCTCGAGCACGCCATCGCGCTGATCCGCGCGCTACGCGACGAGCACGGGCTGACGGTGCTGTGGGTGGAGCACGTCATGCCCGCCGTGGACCTCCTCGCTGAGCGGGTCGTCGTCATGGACGTCGGTCGGGTGCTCGCCGAGGGCGACCCGGCCGAGGTGCGCCGCGACCCGGCCGTCATCGCCGCCTACCTCGGCGTCCCCGACGCCGGTCCGGCGGGGTGGGCCGGCGCGCCCGGTGCCGCCCCGTCCGAGGAAGGAGGTCCCCGTGCTGGAGGTGCGTGACCTGCACGCTGGGTACGGCGAGTTGGCGGTGCTCCACGGCGTCGACCTGTCGGTGGGCGTCGGCGAGGTGGTGGCGCTGATCGGGGCCAACGGGGCGGGCAAGACGACGCTGCTGCGCTGCGTGGCCGGGCTGCACCGGCCGAGCGCCGGTGCGCTCACCTTCGACGGGGCACCGCTCGCCGCGCGCTCTGCCGCGGCGATCGCCCGCGCCGGTCTGCGGCTCGTCCCCTCCGACCGGCGGCTGTTCCCGCAGCTGACGGTGCGGGAGAACCTGCTGCTGGGCGCCCACCCGCGGCGTGTGGCATCCGCCGACCTGCGCCGCGTCACCGCCCTGTTCCCCCGTTTGGCCGAGCGGTGGGGGCAGCGGGCCGGAACGCTCAGCGGCGGTGAGCAGCAGATGGTGGCGGTGGGCCGTGCGCTCGTCGGCCGTCCGCGCCTGCTGGTCCTGGACGAGCCGACCACCGGGCTCGCACCCCCGCTGGCCGCGGAGCTGTACGCCGCCCTGGCGTCGCTGCGCACGGAGACCGGCATCACCGTGCTGGTCGCCGAACAGCAGCTGCCGCGGGTGCTCGCGATGGCCGAGCGGGGGATCGTGCTGGAGCGCGGCCGCGTGCGGCACCGCGGCAGCAGCACGGAGCTGGCCGACGACCCGGCGGTCCGTCGCGCCTACCTCGGGGTCGGCTGATGGCGATCGTCCTGGACGGGTCGGTCCTCGGACTCCAGCTGGCCGTGCTCGGGGTCGGCATCAGCCTCGTGTTCGGGCTGAGCGGCGTTCTCGACCTGGCCTACGGCGCGAAGGTCGTCGCGGCGGCGATCGTCGGGTCGCTGGTGCTCGCCGGTGGCGGGCCGGTGCTGCTCGGGGTGGCCGTGACCGTCGGGCTCGCGGTCGTCCTGTCCCTCGGGATCGACCGGACCGTCCTGGCGCCGGTGTACCGGCGACACGGCGAGGCGCGGGTGGTGCTGAGCCTGCTGGTGACCCTCGCGGTGGCGTTCGTCATCGATGGGGTGCTGGTCAGCCGGTGGCCCCACGCGGCGTTCAGTCTCGCGGTCGCCGGACCGCCGGTCGACGTGCTGGGCGTGCGGATGCGTGGGGGCAGCCTGCTCGCGGCCGGGCTCGGACTGGTCGCCCTCGCCGCGACGTTCCTGCTGTTGCACACCACGCGGGCCGGCCGCGCGATCCGCTGCGTGATCCAGGACGAGGAGGGTGCGCAGCTGTGCGGGATCGAGCCGGCGCGCGTCCGCACGGTCGTGGTGGTCCTGAGCGGAGCGCTGGCGGGGGTGGTCGCGGTCGCGCAGGGACTCGCGTCGTCGGTGGCGGTCGCCGACGGCTTCGACCTGACGATCCTGGCCGTCGTGGTCGCGGTCGTGGGAGGGCTCGGGCGGGTGGCGGGTGCGGCCGTCGCCGGCGTGGTCCTGGGGCTGGTGCACGCCCTGGCCACCGCGACGGTCGGTGCCTCGGCGACCTGGGTGGTGCTCCTGCTGGCCGCGGCCGTCACGATCGTGCTGCGTCCCGAGGGGATCCTCGGCCTCGGTGGCCGGGCGCCGCGACGGCACACGGCCCGGTGGTCCCGGCGGATCGCTGGACCCGACCGCACCACCGATGACGACGCTGCCGATCGCGCCGGGGAGGGACGCGGATGAGCCTCCTCGACTCCGCGGTCACCGGCGCCCCGCTGGAGCGACGGGAGGGGCTGCTGCGCGGCTACCTCCCCGTCGTCCTCGCGGTCCTGGTGCTGGGGCTGGTGCCCCCGTTGGCCGGTGGATCCCGCTACCTCGTCTCGGTGGCGACGCTGCTGGTGGTGCTGGTCACCTACGGGGTCGCGTTCAACGTCGTGTTCGGTGGGACCGGCCAGCTGCTGCTGTGCATCGGGGCGCTCGCTGCCGTCGCGGCCTACACCTCGGCGCTGCTCAGCGGCGAGCTCGGCTGGCCGTTGGCCATCACGCTGCCGCTCGGCGTCGCGCTCGCGACCACCGGTGGCGCGGCGCTGAGCTGGTTGGCCGTGCGTCGGCGGCTGGACACGATCTTCGTCGGGGTCGTGACCCTCACCGCCTCGCTGGTCGTCCACAACCTGCTGCTCGGACGGCGGGAGCTGACCGGAGGCGAGACCGGGCTCGTCGTTCAGGCCGGGTCCGGGACCGCGCTGCGGGACCCGGTGCTCGGCTACTACGCGGTGCTGGCCCTGCTCGCGGTCGGGCTGGCGGGGCACCGGGCGATCCAGCGGTCGGCGCTGGGGTGGGCGTTCCGCGCGATCCGCGACGACGCCGAGGCCGCGGCACTGGCGGGCATCGACGTGGCACGGACCAAGGTGCTCGCGGCCGCGGTGGCGTCCGCCCTCGCCGGCGCCGCGGGCAGCCTGTACGCCCACGTCGAGGGGTTCGTCAGCCCGACCACCTTCGCCTTCGCCACCGTCGACGTTCGCGTGATCGTGGCGGTGGCGTTCGGCGGGTTGGGGACGCTGCTCGGCCCGGTGGTCGGCGGGGTCGTGGTCACCCTGCTCGACGAGGTACTGCGCCCCCTGGGGCAGCTGCGGCTGGCGGTGTACGGCGCGGTGCTGCTGGTGCTGTTCCTCGCCGTTCCTCGCGGTGCCGTTCCGGCCGTCGGGTGGTCGTGGCACCGCGCAACCGCCCGCTGGCGGGGCCGCGGGACCAGCCCCGCCGGCGGGCGGTGACGCGCGGTCACACCCCACCGTCGTTGCAGGGCCTCGCAGCGGCGCCTACGGTCTGGGGTACAACCGCATACCGGCCGTCCCATCCCGTTCGGGAGAGCGCTGGACCCACGGCACCGCCGCCAGCCGCCGAAGGAGCAACCTCCTCCCGGGAATCTCTCAGGCAACCGGTACCGATCGGGCAGGCCACTCTGGAGAGCAGCCGAGCACGCTGCCGGGGCGTTCCCCGACCGGGAACCCCGCACGTGCACGGCTCACCGTTGGTGCAAGCCGCGCCCACCGGCGCGGTGAACCTCTCAGGTCCAGTACAGAGCGGGGAGGCGACCACGCCGGCGTTCCGGCGAAGGAGCCTCGCATCGTGAGCGACACCACCCCGACGACCCTCTCCGACCCGGCCGGTGACGCGCCCTTCGTCGCGCGCCACATCGGCCCCGACACCGCCGCGGTCCAGCGGATGCTCGAGGCGGTCGGGCAGCCGTCGATGGAGGCGCTGATCGACGTGGCGGTGCCGGACCAGATCCGGCTCGAGGAGCCGCTGCAGCTGCCCCCGGCCCTCGACGAGCGGACGGTGCTCCGGGAGCTGCGGGCACGCGCCGACCGCAACCAGGTCTCGACCCCGATGATCGGGCTCGGGTACTGCGGCACCATCACCCCGCCGGTCGTGCGGCGCAACGTGCTCGAGTCACCGGCCTGGTACACGGCCTACACGCCCTACCAGCCCGAGATCAGCCAGGGTCGCCTCGAAGCCCTGCTGAACTTCCAGACGATGGTCGCGGACCTGACGGGCCTGCCGATCGCCAACGCGTCCCTGCTCGACGAGGCCACCGCGGTCGCCGAGGCGGTCACCCTGATGCACCGGACGACGCGGGGCGCGAGTGACCGGGTCGTCGTCGACCCCGACGTCCTGCCCCAGACGCTCGCCGTGCTGCGCACCCGCTGCGCCGCGCTGGACCTCGAGGTGGTGGTCCCCGACCACCTCGACGACCTCCCGGAGGGGGAGCTTTTCGGGCTGGTTCTGCAGCAGCCGGGCGCGTCCGGCGCGGTCCGCGACCACCGGGAGCTGATCGCCGCCGCCCACGATCGCGGCGCACAGGTGACCGTCGCGGCCGACCTGCTCGCGCTCACGCTGATCGAGAGCCCCGGCACCCTCGGCGCCGACATCGCCGTCGGCTCCAGCCAGCGCTTCGGGGTGCCGCTGTGGTACGGCGGCCCCCACGCCGGCTACATCGCCGTCCGCGAGGGGCTTGAGCGCAGCCTGCCGGGACGGCTCGTCGGCGTGTCGATCGACGCCGACGGCGACCCCGCCTACCGCCTGGCCCTGCAGACCCGCGAGCAGCACATCCGCCGCGAGCGGGCCACCTCGAACATCTGCACCGCCCAGGTCCTGCTCGCCGTGGTCGCCGGGCTCTACGCCACCTGGCATGGCCCGGACGGCCTGCGTGCGATCGCCGAACGGGTCCACGGCCACACCCGACGGCTGGCTGCCGCGCTCGCCGCCGCGGAGATCGCGGTGGTCCACGACGCCTACTTCGACACGCTGACCGTCGCCGTCCCCGGCCGGGCCGACGAGGTGCTGGCAGCCGCGGCGGAGCGGGGGATCGACCTCGGCCAGGTCGACGCCGATCACGTGCGCGTGGCGTGCGACGAGACCACCCTCGAGGAGCACCTCGCCAGCGTGGCCGAGGCCTTCGGTGTGTCCGCTGCCGCCCCCGACGACGGTGGCAGCGCGATCCCCTCCGCGCTGCAGCGGACCACCGGCTACCTCGACCACGCGACCTTCCACTCCTACCGGTCGGAGACCGCGATGCTGCGCTACCTGCGCAAGCTCGCCGACGCCGACTACGCCCTCGACCGGGGGATGATCCCGCTCGGCTCGTGCACGATGAAGCTCAACGCCACCACCGAGATGGAGCCGATCGGCTGGGACGGGTTCACCGCCCCGCACCCCTTCGCGCCCCCCGAGCGGGTCGCCGGCTACCTCGAGCTGATCGCGGAGCTCGAAGAGTGGCTGGCCGAGGTGACCGGGTACGCCGCGGTGTCCGTCCAACCCAACGCCGGATCGCAGGGCGAGGTGGCCGGGCTGCTGGCGATCGCCGCCTACCACCGCTCGCGGGGTGACGACCAGCGCGACGTGTGCCTGATCCCCTCCAGCGCCCACGGCACCAACGCCGCCAGCGCGGTGATCGCCGGACTGCGCGTGATCGTCGTGCCGGCGGCCGACGACGGCACGATCGACGTCGACGCGTTGGCGACCCTGCTCGAGGAGCACGGCGAGCACGTCGCGGCGCTGATGGTCACCTACCCGTCGACCCACGGCGTGTACGAGGCGGACATCAGCCAGATCTGCGGGATGATCCACGACGCCGGTGGGCAGGTGTACGTGGACGGCGCGAACCTCAACGCGCTGCTCGGCCTGGCGTCACCCGGCCACTTCGGGGGCGACGTCTCCCACCTCAACCTGCACAAGACCTTCTCGATCCCCCACGGCGGGGGCGGCCCGGGGGTCGGCCCGATCGGGGTCGCGGAGCACCTCGTGCCCTTCCTGCCCACGCACCCCTTCCATCCCGACCCCGAGCAGCGCGACGGGCCGGTGGGGCCGGTCTCCGCGGCACCCTTCGGTTCCTCCGGGGTCCTGCCGATCTCCTGGGCGTACATGCGGATGATGGGCGACGCCGGGCTGACCCGGGCCACCCAGGTGGCCGTACTCGCCGCCAACTACGTCGCGGCGCGCATCGACGAGCACTTCCCCGTGCTGTACCGCGGCGCGAGCGGGCTGGTCGCGCACGAGTGCATCGTGGACGTCCGCCCCCTCGCGCACCGCACCGGCATCGACGCCGAGGACGTCGCCAAACGCCTGATCGACTACGGCTTCCACGCCCCGACGCTGAGCTTCCCGGTCCCCGGGACGCTGATGATCGAGCCGACCGAGAGCGAGGACCTCGCCGAGCTCGACCGGTTCTGCGACGCGATGATCCAGATCCGGCGGGAGATCGACGCGGTGGAGGAGGGCCGCTGGCCGCGGGACGACAACCCGCTGGTCAACGCGCCCCACACGGCGAAGATGCTGACGGGCGACTGGCCGCACCCCTACACCCGGGAGGAGGCGGTCTACCCGTCGGCAGCGACCCGCGCGTGGAAGTACTGGTCGCCGGTCCGACGGATCGACCAGGCGCACGGTGACCGCAACCTCATGTGTGCCTGCCCGCCGATCGAGGAGCTCGCCGGGTCCGGTGCGGCCGAGCCCGTGGAGGTCGCGCGATGAAGCGGACGCCGCTGCACGAGGTCCACGTCGAGCTCGGTGCCACCCTGACCGACTTCGCCGGCTGGTCGATGCCGCTGCGCTACGACAGCGACCTCGCCGAGCACCACGCCGTCCGCCAGCGCGCCGGGCTGTTCGACCTCAGCCACATGGGCGAGCTCGAGCTGACCGGCCCCGGTGCGGCGGCGGCGCTCGACCACGCGCTGGTCGGCAAGGCATCGGCGATCACGGTCGGGCGGGCGCGCTACTCGATGCTGTGCGCCGAGGACGGCGGGGTGCTCGACGACCTGGTGGTGTACCGCCGCGGCGAGGAGCGCTACCTCGTCGTCGCGAACGCCGCCAACGCCGAGGTGGTCCGCCGGGAGCTGGTCGCCCGCGCCGACGGGTTCGACACCGAGGTGGTCGACCGCAGCGAGGAGACGGCGCTGATCGCGCTGCAGGGCCCGGCCGCCAGCGGCGTGCTGGCCGCGATGGGGCTCTCCGGGCTGGACGAGCTGCGCTACTACGCCGGGATCGACACCGACGTGCTCGAGCACCGGGTGTGGCTCGCCCGCACCGGCTACACCGGCGAGGACGGCGTCGAGCTGTTCGTGCCCGCCGACGAGGCCGCGGACCTGTGGTACGGGCTGCTCGAGGCCGGCCGCAGCGCCGAGGTGGTGCCCGCCGGACTCGCCTGCCGCGACACGCTCCGGCTCGAGGCGGGGATGCCGCTGTACGGCCACGAGCTCGGTCCGGACCGCACCCCGTTCGACGCGGGGCTCGGCCGGATCGTCGCCTTCGACACCGACTTCGTCGGCAAGGAGGCGCTCGAGGAGGTCGCCCGCACGGGCCCGACCGAGACCCTGGTCGGGCTGACCGCGGAGGGCCGCCGCGCGCCACGAGCCGGGTACCCGGTGCTCGACGGCGACACCCCGATCGGGACGGTCACCAGCGGGGTGCTCTCACCGACGCTCGGCGTCCCGATCGCGATGGCGTACGTGCCGGTGGACCGGGCCGAGGTCGGCACCGCCCTGGCCGTCGATGTCCGTGGGCGTCCGCTCCCGGTGGAGATCGTCGAGCTGCCCTTCTACCGCCGGCCACGCTGAACCGCGGCGCGCCCGCGGCCCCAGCGGCCGCGGGCGCAGGCCGTGGGGTCAGGGCACGAGGTAGGTGACGTACGTCGCCCACGGGCCGTGGTCGACGAAGCGCTCCCCGTCTGCCCAGGCGCCCTCGGACCGCCGGTTCATCGCGACGTCCGCGTGGGCCGCGAGGTACAGCGTGTCCCCCGACGCGGCTCCGAGGTCGTCGAACCAGAGGGTGTAGGTGACCGAGGTCTCGGGCGGGTCGTGGGCGTCACTGTGAGGGAACCGGCCCGGCACCGGGATACCCCGGCGGTTCTGCCAGCCCTCGTCGATCCACTCGCCCGTGCCGGGCGCATCGGTCGACACGGCCAGGTGGGTCTCGGTCATGGCCCAGCCGCCGGTGGTCGTGTAGGTCACCTCGAGGTCGTCGACGTAGGGCTGCACACACACCTCACCGACGGGCAAGTGCTGACCAGCGAGCAGGTCGACGCACATCGGCTCGGGGAAGAACCGGAAGCGGGCGTAGAGCGGATCGTGGTCCGACGCGCCGCGTCCGGGTTCGAAGCCGGGGGTCGCCGCCGGGTAGTCGGTGTTGACGTGGATGTAGCGGGCGACGACCAGGTCCTCGAGCGTCGCCTCGTCGACGAAGATGTGGTCCAGGATCTGCGAGATGCCGCGGAAGATGAAGCTGTAGGTGTTCTCCGGGGCCTCCTCGATGATGAGGTCGTGGAGGTTGACGAACCCGCGCTCGTACATCGCCGCCAGCTGGTCGGTGGGGGCACGGTCCGGGTCGGTCTTGTACGCCGGGAACGGGTCATCCGGCCGCGGGAAGACGTTGAAGTCGCCCGTGACGAGGACCTTCCCGCCGGTGTCGCGCACGGCCTCCGCGACCGCGGCGTTGAGGCGCGCCTGCTCGGTGCGCTGCTCGACACGCGCGTCGGGTACCGCTGACATGTGGTTGGAGGTCACGTACCGCTCGACGTAGCGGGCGGTGCCGACCCCGTCCGGGTAGATGCGGAACTTGCCGACCTGGACCGGACGGGTGAACACGTAGCCGGTCTGCGGGAAGCGCCCGCCGTCCTGGATCGCCACGTCGTCCGGCAGCTCGGCGTTCACGGCCTTCGGGTTGGCGGCCTCGAGCACCCACGGCGCCACGTCGGTGCGGTCGTCGGCCTCCGGGTAGGGGATGTCGATGGCGTCCCCGGCGCCGAGCACCGGGTCGTCCACCAGCTCGTCGGTCGGGACCAGCTCCACGCGGTCGGTGCGGTGCAGGAACGCCTGGGTGATCCCGCGGACGTCGCGGCCGTTGACGGCGTCGCCCGAGGCCTCGTAGCGGATCTCACCGTCGGACCGGATGAAGATCTCCAGCGCCAGCTCCTCCACCGTGTCGGGCGCGCCCGAGCCCCGGTCGGTGTTCTCCATGGTCTCGCCGGGTGCCGGCGCGGACAGGTCGCATTCCATGAACGACGAGCTCGGCTCCGACTCGTCGAACACCGGCGTGCACACGTCCTGCTTCTCGGCCTCCTGGATCGTGATGATGTCCGGGGCCTCGAGGGCATGCAGGATCTGCTCGGCGATCGCGATGCGGTGCTCGTCGTAGGCCTCCTGGCTCCGCGGTGCGTACGTGAACGGCGGGTTCACGGTCGAGCCGCCCGGCTCGTCGGGGGTGCACCGCGTGGTCGGCTGCTGGCCCTCGGGGACGACGTCCGGATCGAGGTCGCACCCGCTGAAGGGGTCGGAGCGGAAGTCGTAGAGGTTCTCGACGTTGTAGACCATCACCGAGAACTCGGTGTCGGGGTCGAAGCCCTCCACGGCCGTCAGGCTCGGCGCGGCCGGGTCGGGCCCACGCGTCAACTCGGGCTGCGTGTCGGCCATCACCTGGTACTTGGCGAAGCTGAAGTACACGCCGCCCTGGCGCGCCTCGGTCAGCGTGTCACCGCTGCGGGCCGGGGTGATCGTGGCGGTGGCATCGCCGAGGGTGGCCTTCACGCCGAACGACCCGAGCAGGATCCGGTAGCCGTTCTGGTCGCCGGGCCCCTCGGTCAGGTCGACCGGGTGGGGATGGGCAAGCGGGTGGTAGTCGCGGAACACGCGCCGGTGGGTCGGGTCGTCGCGCTGCGCGACCGGGTGGTCGCCGCGGATCACCCAGAACTCGCTGGTCGACGGCGCGAAGAAGTCGTTGCCGCTGACCACCAGGCTGGCGGCTGGCACCTCGACCTGCATCCCGGCGAGCCGCTCCCAGTACACCGACGCCTGCTGGACGTCGTCCGGCGGGTCGACCTCCGGGACGGCGATGTGCTCGTCGAGGTCGGCGCCGGAACCCTCCGGGGTCACCACGTCGACGACGAAGGGGTTCTGGAGCACGGTCTGCTGGAAGTCCTCGACCACCGGGCCGCGGAGGGTCACGATGTCACCCGGCTGCGCGAAGTACTGGCCGAACGGATCCTGGTCCGTGCGCGCGGTGGAGAACGTCCCGGTCGAGACCCACAGCCCGTCCGAGGTGCGGTGGTCACCGTCGGCGAACAGCGGGTCGCCGTCCTCGAACCCGACGATGTCATCGGGATCGGCGTCGAGGCTCTGGATGAAGAAGCCCTCGAAGTCGAAGCGGCCACGGCTCTCCTCGAGGGTGCGCTGGGTGACGATCCCGCGGACGGCGATCGGGTCGCCGGGCGTGAAGATCGGGCTGCCCAGTGCGTAGGGGGAGACGTGCAGGCGACCGTTGACGTCGTCGGGAACCACGCCGCGCATCTCGCCGATGTTGAGGACCGGGACGACCCGGACGTCAACGTCGCACGTCGCCGCCCCTTCCTCGGCGTCGGTGACCTCGATCGTCACCGCGTACCTGCCGTCCGTCTCACGCGGATCGAGGCCGGGTACCTCGTCGGAGAAGCGGGCCTCGGCGTCCGCGCCGTCGACCTCGGTGATGGTCACGGCACCCGGCGCCGGGTCGGGGTCCACCGCCGTGACGGCGAACTCGTAGTCCCCCGCCCCGCCGCTCGCGGTGGCGGTGATCGCCTTGCTGTCGACGAACTCGCCGTCCGCGGCCGCATAGCCCTCGGTGATCGTCAGCGGCGCGGTGCACGTCAGGGACAGCGGTGGTGGCGGTGGCGGTACGTCGGTGAGGCCGTCGAAGGTGACGTCGTCGATGCGCCAGGTGCCGGTCGCGCCGGTGGCGTTGTAGCCGTAGATGCGGAACTGCACGGACGGTTCGCCGGCGATGG
>SKNO01000066.1 GCA_007120465.1 Nitriliruptoraceae bacterium | reverse complement strand
CGCCGGTCGCCGCCGCGGCGAGGGCGCCGGCGGCGATCGCCCGGGCGTGGGGGCCCGCGGGTCGCGTCCGCCCGTACAGCAGCCGGATCCGGACCCGCAGCAGGGCGTACTCGACCCACGCGCCGACCACCGCACCGACGGCCAGACCCGCCGCCCCCAGCCGTAGGAGGCTCTCGGTGCCCTCCCGCTGGCTGACGTCGGCGATCGACCAGCGGACCTCGTCGACCAGGCGCAGCCCATCGGGGGTCGCCCCGACGGCATCCAGCGGCAGCATCAGCGTGATGCCGACCACCGCCGAGACGGCCACGCGGATCGCGGCGTAGAGCGCGGGCGTACGGGCGTCGCCGCTGCCGTACAGCACCGACTGGAGCAGCCGCGACCAGGTGCTGGCCAGCAGCCCGAGGCCGTACACCGCCAGGATCGTGCCCACCTGCAGGGCCGCCTCGGGGGAGAAGCGACCCCACTGGAACAGCACCCGGACCGCGTGGTCACCGGCGATGAGGAACGCGACGGTGGTCGGCGCCACGAAGAACGCCACGCGCCCGGCCCCGCCGTCGAGCCGCGCCACCACCCGGGCGCGGTCGCTGTGGTCCAGGGTGGACAGGGCCGGCAGCTCGGCGGCGGCGACGCTCATCCCGAACAGCGCCACGGGCAGCAGGTACAGCACCTGGGCGTAGGTCAGGGCCGCGACGGCCCCGGCGGCGAGCAGGGACGCGGCGATCAGGTCCACGTAGCTGCCCAGCTGCACGCTGCCCCGTCCCGCCAGGACCTGCCCGAAGCGGTGCGCGACCGTGCGCACCCCGGGGGCCGCGAAGGACAGGGACAGGCGCAGCTCGGGTACCAGGCGGAGCACCGTCGGCAGCTGCACCAGGAACTGCGCCGCCGAGCCGACCAGCGCGCCGACCGCCATCGCCTGGGCCAGGCTGACCTGCGACGTGGTCACGATCGCGGTGGTGACCAGCGCGGCGATGATCGCGGCGTTCCAGACCACCGGGGCGACGTACGCCAGGAAGAAGCGACGGTGGGAGTTGAGCACCCCGAGGCACCACGCCGACAGGACCAGCAACCCGACGCCGGGGGTGACGACGCGGACCAGCGTCACCGTCAGCTCGTAGCGCGCGGTCCCCGGCGCGAACCCCCAGGCCAGCACCCGCGTGACCGCGGGTGCGAACACCACCGCGAGCAGCACGATCACGCTGGTCACGAGGGTCAGCAGGCCCGCCACCGCGCCAGCCAGGCGGCCCGCGTCCCGCTCCCGTCCGTCGGCGATCAGCCGGCTGTACACCGGGACGAAGGAGGCAGCGAGGACCCCCTCGCCGAGCAGGTTCTGCAGCAGGTTCGGGATCCGCAGCGCCGCCTTGAAGGCCTCGGCGCCGACCCCGACGCCCAGGAACCGGGCGGTGGCGATCTCGCGGAGCAGGCCGGTCAGCCTGGAGGCGAGGATCCCGAGTGCGACGAGGGAGGAGCCGCGGCGCAGTTCGGCCGCGGCGTCGCCGGCAGCCGGCTCGTCGGGGGGCCCGTCACCGTTCATCGGCCGTCGCTGCTCCAGCGCGTCGGCCGGTCCCGCAACCCGCCGACCTCGAGCGCGTCACACCACGCGCGGTACCGCTCGCGCGGGACACCGAGCCACGCCACGTCGTCGAGGTCATCGTCCAACCGCACGTCGGTGACCAGCGTCGCGAGGTGCCGGTACAGATCGACCTCATCGCGGTGCGACGCGAGGGTGTCCGCCAGCCGGGCAGCACCGCGGACGGGCACGTCCCACGCCGTGGGATCGTCGGGGATGGCGTCGAGGTGGCCGTAGCGGGACAGGAGCGCCGCCGCGGTCTTCGCGCCGAACCCCGGCAGCCCGGGGATCCCGTCGGCGGTGTCCCCGACCAGCGCCAGCAGGTCGGGGATCGAGGCCGGCGGCACCCCGCTGCGTGCGTGGACGGCGTCCTCGTCGAGCACCCGCTCACGGACCCGATCGACCTGCACGATGCGCTGTCCCCGTACCACCTGCCCGAGGTCCTTGTCCGGCGTGAGGATGCGGACCTGCTCGACCGCGTCGGCGAAGCGCAGCGCCGCGGTCGCCAACGCGTCGTCGGCTTCGTGCTCGTCCATCGACCAGACCGTGAGCCCGAGCGCGTCGACAGCCTCCTCGACGCGGTCGAACTGCGCCAGCAGCGCGGGATCCACCCCGGTGCTGTCCTTGTAGCCCGGGAACAGCCGGTTGCGGAAGCTCTCGATCGGGTTGTCGAAGGCGACCGCGAGGTGGGTGACCGCCTCGTCCGGATCGTCCAGCAGTCGCAGCAGGGAGCTCACGACGCCGACGGTGGCCTTGATGTCGCGCCCCTGCGGGTCCGTGCGGGACGGACGCTTGGAGTGGTGGGCGCGGAACAGCTCGTAGGTCCCGTCGACCAGGTGGAGGCGCACGCGGGCTCCCGGCTCGGCTCGGTGTCCGGCACGCTAGCTTCACCGCGGAGCGGCGGCGGCCAGGCGACGTCGCTCCGCCGTACGCGACAGCGACGAGGCGCCCGCCGATGGATCCACGGTCACCGCGGCACAGCCCGCCGGGCCAGCACCTGCGCGGACCGAGGATCGGTCGCCGCGAGGCTGCGCCGAGCCGACTCGCCCGAGCTCCGCAGCCGGTTCCGCCATCGGCCTGGATGCTGCCCGACCCCGAGCACGCTGACGAGGACGGCGTCGTCGGCGTCGGCGCCGACCTCGACCCCTCCACCCTCGTCGACGCCTACCAGCGCGGCATCTTCCCGTGGCCACACCCGGGTGTGCCGCTGCCGTGGTTCAGTCCCGACCCGCGGGGGGTGATCGACCTCGAGGGCGTCCACGTCTCCCGACGGTTGCGGTCACGGCTGCGCACCTGCGGGTGGACCACCACCGTCGACCGGGGGTTCGACGCCGTGGTGGCCGCGTGCGCGGAGCGCCCCGGCGCGGAGGGCACCTGGATCACGTCCGAGCTCGGCCGCGCCTACGGTCGCCTGCACCGGCTGGGCTGGGCCCACAGCGTCGAGGTGTGGTCGGGGGGCGAGCTCGTCGGCGGCCTGTACGGGGTGCAGGTCGGCGGGGTGTTCACCGGCGAGTCGATGTTCCACCGCGTGAACGACGCGTCGAAGGTGGCGCTCGTCGACGCCGTCAGCCGCCTCACGGAGGCCGGTGGGCAACTGTTCGACGTGCAGCTGGTGACCCCGCACCTCGCGACGATGGGGGCACGAGAGCTGCCCCGGGCCCGGTTCCTCGCGATCCTGCACGAGGCGCGGAACCTGCCGGTCCGACTCGTCGTCGATGAGCGACCGGTGAGCCGGCTGGCCGCAGCGCCGGGATCGCACTAGCTGACGGTAGGGCGGTCAAGACTTGGGCGAGGACGTGCGCGGTCGGGCCCGTCGCGGGGGCGGGTTGCGCACAGGTGATGTGGCGACCTGAAGTGAGGGGGCTGGTGGCCCT
>SKNO01000174.1 GCA_007120465.1 Nitriliruptoraceae bacterium | reverse complement strand
GGGTCGGCGGCCGGGAGGCCCGGCGACCCGGTGGGTGGCTCATTATGGGCGGGTTGCCTCGTTCGAGCATCCGAGCACAACGGGGACTTCCGTGCCGCCCTGGCCGTTCTGGCCGGTTGCCGCCTCGTCGCGATGATCGCCGTGCTGCTGCGCTCGTCACGGAGAGGCGACGCCCGATCCCGTGTCCACCCGCTGCCGGACTCACGTCCGGACGAGCCGCGGCGCGAGGAGCCAGCCGACCGCGGCCGCGAGTGCCCCGACCCCGAGCGCGGGTGCCGCGATCGACCCGGTTCCCGCGGACATGAGCGCGCCGTACACGAGGGGGAGCGGTATCGTGCCAGCGACGGCGGCGACCGCCGCGACGGCCCAGCGAACCACCCGGAGTTCCCCCTCCGGGCTGCGTCGCCACGCGAGCGCGCCGACGAGTCCGGCGACGGCACCGAACCCGGCTCCCGCCAGCGCTCCCACGCCGGCGGCGACGATCATCGCGAGGACGAGCACCTCGACGTCCGGTCCGGGACCGACGGAGCCGGACCGACGGCTCAGAAGGGCGTCGATGATCCCCATCGCCCCCATGACGCCGGCTCCCAGCACAGCCCCCGTGAGCAGGCCGTAGACAGCCCCCCGAGCCACGGCGATACCGGTGGCACGGTCGGAGGTCACGTCGGCAGGTTCGCGCGGTGGAGGGTGAACCACGCGAGGTCGTCGTCCTCGTCGTCGCCGCGGCGCAACCCGTCGGCGTCGCCGGCGCTGGTGCAGAGGATCTCGCGGGCACGTGCGAGCTGCGCGGTGAGCTCGATCGGTGCTGGAGCCGGGTGCGCGGTGGGCCACGCCATCCGACCGGACGCGTACGAGATCGCGGTCAGGTCCGGTCCGTCGTCCGGCGGCTGCGCCCGGTGCACCCACCGGCCGGTCGCCCGGTCGAAGCGGTACTCCGGCAGCAGCCGCCACCCCTCCGCGGCGATCAGGCGCACGCCGTCGAGGAGGTAGGACAGCTCCTCCTCGTCGAGCAGGTAGTGCAGGTTCAGGCGGATCCAACCCGGCCGTACCCCCTCGTCGCCGGCGAGGATGCGCGCCTCGATGCGGCGGGAGCGCTCGTGGTCGATGCCGAGGAGGCGGTGACCGTAGGGGCCCGCACAGGAGCAGCCCGAGCGGGTCTGGATGCCCAGCAGGTCGTTCAGCAGCGCCGTGACGAAGCCGTGGTGGAGGCGACGACCGTCGGGACCCCGGACGAGGAAGGAGACGATCGCCAGCCGGTCCACCGTCGTGTCCCCGAGCACCTCGATGTTGGGGTCGTGCTCCCACGCGTCGAGGGCGCGGCGCACGTAGGCGTGCTCCCGTGCGGCGATCACGTCCTCGCCGACGGCGGCCTTGACCTGGAAGGCGAGGGCGGCGCGGATCGCCCCGACGATGTCGGGGGTGCCGCCCTCCTCGCGGATCTCGGGGTCGTCGTGGAACACGTGGGACTCGTCGTTGACGAACCGGACGGTGCCGCCGCCGGGGACCGCCGGCGTCGGGTTGGTGAGCAGCTCCCGCCGCACGATCAGCACGCCCGGCGTGCCGGGCCCGCCCACGAACTTGTGGGGCGAGAGGAACACCGCGTCCTTGTAGGTGAGGTCAGCGTCGTCGGCGCGACCCATCACGATCGGGTGGTAGGGGCCCGCGGCGGCGAAGTCCCAGAAGGACAGGGCGCCGTAGCGGTGCAGCAGCGTGGCGATCGCGTCGGTGTCGGTGACGATGCCGGTCACGTTCGATGCGGCGGAGAAGGAGCCGATCAGCCGTCGGCGCTCGGTGTGCCGCGCGAGCAACGTCTCGAGCTCCTCGACGTCGGGCCGTCCGTGGTCGTCCTCCCCGATCTCGATCACCTCAGCGTGTGACTCGCGCCACAGCAGCAGGTTCGAGTGGTGCTCGTACGGGCCGACGAGCACGAGCGGCCGGTCGGCGGGGTCGTCGGGCACGGGACCGCGCAGGCCGAGTATCGACACCAGCCGGTCGATCGCGCCGGTGGCGCCGGTCCCGCAGAAGATCACCGCGTGTTCATCGCTCGCGCCCGCCGCCCGCCGGATGATCTCCCGCGCCTGCTCACGCAGCCGTCCGGTCCGTGCGCCGGTCACCGCCGCCTCGCTGTGGACGTTGGCGTACCACGGCAGGACCTCGGCGTGCAGGTACTCCTCGATGGGTCGGAGCGGCCGTCCCGAGGCGGTGTGGTCGGCGTAGACCAGGCGGGTCGGTCCGTAGGGCCCGGCGAACACCGCGTCCCGGCCGATCACGCTCGCCCGGATCGTGGCGAGCAGGCGCTCGGGGTCGTCCGGGGCCGTGGTGATCGGCGCCGCTGCGCTCGTCGGCGGCGCCGCGCTCGACGGCTGCGCTGCGCTCATGGGGCGGACCTCCGCGCCGCGACCCGCGGTGGACGCGGTCGTCCCCGAACCTAACACCCGGGCGGTCGACGACGCGTACGGCGGCGCGCGACGACGCCGACTCGACGACCGGACCGTTGCTACCGGAGCGTAACCTACGTTAGCGTAGGTTCCTGGCCGTCCCCGCGCGCCAACCGTGACGCCCCGAGCTGCCTGGAGCCACATGCACCGCCCCACGCCGTCCACCGACCACCGCCGCTCCGATCGGGACCTGCTCGCCGAGCTCGAGCCCGTCGCCGAGGAGCAGCTCCGCCGGCACGAGGCGCTCGCCGACGAGTGGTTCCCGCACGACTACATCCCGTACTCGCTCGGTCGGGACTACGACACCGACCCGTGGACGCCGGACCAGGCGCGGCTGACCGGGGTGGCCCAGGTCGCGTTCGAGGTCAACCTGCTTACCGAGGACAACCTCCCCTCGTACCACCGTGAGATCCATGACATGTTCGGGTACGGCGACGGCGCGTGGATCAACTGGGTGCACCGGTGGACCGCCGAGGAGGGGCGCCACTCGATCGTCCTGCGCGACTACCTCGTGGTCACCCGGGCGATGGACCCGTACGAGCTCGAACGGGCCCGCATGGCGCAGGTCCAGCAGGGCTACGACCACGACAACAAGGGCACGCTGACGGGGATGGCCTACGTCGCGTTCCAGGAGCTGGCGACCCGCATCAGTCACCGCAACACCGGCCGGTACTCCGAGGACCCCGTCGCCGACCGGATCATGGCGCGGATCTCCAAGGACGAGAACCTGCACATGCGCTTCTACCGCGACATGCTCCAGGCGGCGATGCACGTGGACGCGTCCGCGGCGGTCGAGGCGATCGCCGACGAGGTGATCGGGTTCGAGATGCCCGGCGCCGGGATGCGCAACTTCCTGACGAAGTCGGCGCAGATCGCCAACGCCGGGATCTACGACCTGCGGATCCACCACGACGAGATCGTGTGGCCGCTGCTGCGACACTGGCGGGTGTTCGAGCAGGAGGGCCTTGACGAGCACGCCGAGGCACGACGCGAGGAACTCGCCGCGTTCCTCGCCGCGCTCGACGCCAAGGCCACCCGCTTCGAGGAGAAGCGTGCCGCCCGCGAGGCGCGCCGGGCCGCCCGCGACGACGGCTGAACTCCACACGGCTCCGGTCGCGGTGGGCGGTAGCCTGCTGCTACCTCGACGTCGCCTCCGCGAACGGGTTCCTCACCGTGCCCACCGAGTTCGAGCGTGCCTTCGACGCGCTGATGGCACGCGGTCCGGGCCGCATGGTCCCGGACCTCTCCCGCATCACCGCGCTGGCCGAGCTGCTGGGTGACCCGCAGCTGGCCTACCCGACGGTGCACGTCACCGGCACCAACGGCAAGGGCTCTGTGGTCCGCATGGTCGGCGCCCTCTGCTCGGCTGCGGGGCTGTCGGCGGGGACCTACACCTCGCCGCACCTGCAGACCGTCCGTGAGCGGCTCACGCTGGCGGGGCGGCACATCTCACCGACCCGATTCGCTGAGGTCCACGACGAGGTGGCCGTGCTCGCCGACCTCCTCGACGAGCGCATCCGGGCCGCCGGCGGGGAGCCGGCCGACCACGTCACCTTCTTCGAGCTGCTGACCGCGATGGCCTTCGCCTACTTCGCGGACGCCCCGGTCGACGTCGGTGTGTTCGAGGTCGGGATGGGTGGGACGTGGGACGCGACGAACCTGGTCCGCGGCGACGTCGCCGTCATCAACGAGGTCGATGTCGACCACGCCGAGCTCGGCGCCACCCCGGAGGCGGTGGCCGGTGAGAAGGCCGGCATCATCAAGCCCGGCGCACAGGTGATCACCGCGCGGCAGGCACCCGAGGTCGCCCGGATCATCGACGCCGCCGTCGCCGACAACGACGCCACGCTGTGGCGTCTCGGCAGCGACCTCGAGGTGGTGGACCACCGCCTGGCGATCGGTGGCCAGCAGCTCACCCTGCGGGTCGGGGAGCGGGTGATCGACGAGATCGTCCTGCCCCTCTACGGCGACCACCAGGCTCGCAACGCGGCCCTCGCGCTGGGCGCCTTCGCGGCGCTCACCGGCGAGGCCTTCGCGCAGATGGACGACGAGGTGGTCCGGCACGGCCTCGGTGCGGTCGCGATCCCCGGTCGGATGGAGGTCGTGCGCCGCGACCCGACCGTGCTGCTGGACGGGGCGCACAACCCGCACGGCGCGGCTGCCGCGAGCGCGACTGTCGCCGGCTCCTTCGCCTTCGACGAGCTGATCCTCGTGGTGGCCTGCCTCGACGACAAGGACATCACGGGCATCCTCGCCGAGCTGCGCGGCACCGCGTCCCACGTGATCGTCACCCAGGCGCCGTCACCGCGTGCTGCCTCGCTGCAGCGGATGCACGACGCTGCGATCGCCACCTGGGACGGCACCGGTGTCGCGGTCGAGGTGGTGGACGACCTGCACCGCGCCCTCGAGCTGGCCGAGTCGACGGCCGGGGAGGGCGACGGGGTGCTCGTCGCCGGGTCGCTGCACACCGTCGGGGCGGCGCGGGACCGGTACCTGCCGCTCGACGACCTCGCCGAGCTGGGCGAGGACGACGAGGTGGTGTGGGAGCCCGACGACGCGGACGAGCTGGACCTCGACGACGCCGACGTCGCGCTGGCGCTCGAGCTCGCCGCCCAGGAGGAGGACCAGACCGCCTTCGACGAGGCGGTCGAACGGCTCTTGGAGGAGGAGGGGGAGGCCGACCGCTGACCACACACGTCCCGCTCGTGGTTGACGTGACCCATCTCGCAGGCGACAGTCGTGGTGACGGGGAGGTGTGTCATGACGGCGACGAAGGTTCACACCCTGCTCGACGAGCACGGGGTCAGCTACGAGACGCACACCCACACGCGCGCGGTCAGCGCGCAACGGCTCGCGGCCGAGGAGGAGGTCAGTGGCTGGCACATCGCCAAGCCGGTGATGCTCGCCGTGGGTGAGGGGGACCAGCTCGTGATGGCGGTGATCCCGGGAGCGGCGAACCTCGACCTCGGCAAGGCCAGCCAAGTGCTCGGTGGCAACGAGGTCCGCCTGGCGCGTGAGGAGGAGTTCGTCGGTCGCTTCCCGGACTGCGAGGCCGGCGCCGAGCCCCCGTTCGGCTCGCTGTACGGGATCCCGGTGTTCCTCGACGAGCAGCTGCGGGCACAGGAGCGCATGATCTGCCGGGACGGCTCGCACACCGAGACCATCACGCTGTCCGTCGCGGACTTCGTCCGCGTCGTGCAGCCGGAGATCGCCGACCTGTCCACCGGCCCGGCCTGACCGGGCACGGCGCACCTCCACCGTCCGGGGTCGTGCGCGCCGGGCTTCCGTTCGGGTCGCGGCGGTTGATGGTGCCCGGTGGGGAGGGGATGGCGTGGCCGAGCTCGATCCCCACGTGCGCACCTACTACGAACGCGGCACTGAGGTGGAGCGGCTCGAGGGTGGCGCGGCGGCCGGGCCGCTGGAGCTCGAACGCACCAAGGAGCTGATCCTGCGGGACCTGCCCGACGCGCCGCCCGGGGGTCGACTGCGGATCCTGGACATCGGCGGCGGTCCCGGCGTGTACGCGGCGTGGCTGGCGGGGCTCGGTCACGAGGTGCGGTTGATCGACCCGGTTCCCCTGCACCTCGAGCAGGCGGTGGCGGCCGATGGCCGGATCGACGCCACCCCCGGCGATGCCCGCCACCTCGACGTCCCCGACGGCTCGGTCGACGTCGTCCTGCTCCTCGGACCGCTCTACCACCTTGTCGAGGCCGACGACCGCCGTGACGCCCTGGCCGAGGCCCGGCGGGTCCTGCGTCCGGGCGGTCGCGTCTTCGCCGCGGCGATCTCGCGCTACGCGGCTCTGCTCGACCTGCTCGTGCGTCTGGACCGCCTGCACGAACCGGAGGTCATGGCGGTCGCGCGGGAGGCGGCCCGGTCGGGACGGTTCGCCGGTGCGCGCGCCGGGCTGTTCACCAATGCGTACTTCCACCGCCCCAGCGAACTGCGCGCCGAGGTTGAGGCGGCCGGCTACGTCGGGGCAGCGGTCTACAACATCGAGGGCCCGGGCTTCGTCGTCCCCGACCTCCCCGAGCGCTGGGAGGACCCGGCGCGGCGGCAGGCCCTGCTCGAGGCCGCCCGGCTCGTCGAGTCGGACCCGGAGATGCTCGCCGCGGCCAGCCATCTGCTCGCGGTCGCGCGGCGGCCGAACGATCCCTCGGGAGGCGCGGCGAGGTGATCCGGCCCGCGCGAGGGCGCGATCAGAACCAGGAGCGGAACGCGAAGGTGACCGTCTGGGTCGCGCCGTCGATCACGAGCACGAGCACGGTGACCAGCACGGCTCCTCGCCAACCGGTCCGGCGCGTCGCGGCGGCCCGGACCTAGGTCGGCGAGCCGGGCCGGTCGGTCCCGGAGGAGCCGCCGTCGTCTCCCGGCGCAGCCTGGTCGAGGATCGCGATCGCTTCTGCGTATCGGTCCGCGGGCACCACGACCACGGTCCCCCCGATGCCGAAGGGGATGTCGGGGTGCAGGCCGCCCGCGTCGTCCCCCGAGACGTGGGCGGGGATCCCGTGGGCCTCGAGCACCGACCGGGCGAGCTCGGCATCGGTCCGGTTCGTGAACCGGTCGATCCGCGTCGCGGCTCCCATCGATCCCCCGAGACCTGTGTGTGCGCGGCAGGCTATCCCGCTCAGTTCGGGACCGGTTTGCCGCCGTGCGGGCGGGCTGGGAGGATGCGCGCCGATCTCTCCCAGACCTCGAACCGGAGCAAGCATCCGTGGCCGAACAGCAGACCCTCATCCTCGTCAAGCCCGACGGCGTCCAGCGCGGGCTGATCGGCGAGGTCATCGCCCGTATCGAGCGCAAGGGCTACCGCATCGACGCCCTCGAGCTGGGCACCCTCGACCGCGCCACCGCGGAGCAGCACTACGCCGAGCACACCGACAAGCCCTTCTTCGAGGAGCTCGTCGGGTTCATCACCTCGGCGCCGCTCGTCGCGATGTGCGTGTCCGGCGAGGACGTGATCGCCAGCATGCGCAGCCTGATGGGGGCGACCAACCCGCTGGACGCCACGCCCGGATCGATCCGCGGTGACTTCGCCACGGTCATCGGCGAGAACATCGTCCACGGCTCCGACTCACCGGAGAGCGCCAAGCGCGAGCTGGACCTGTTCTTCCCCGGCCGCTTCTAGGCACCCCCGCGGTCGCTGCGTCCCGGTCTGCGACGAGGACGGCGACGCGGCGTCGACCGCGGCCATGCGGCGTCAGCCGCGGACGACCCGCCCCATCTCCTCGACGCCGTAGCCGCCGAGCTCGGCGACCGCAGCCCGGAAGCCGTCGTCGTCGAGCAGCTCGCGGAGCGGGGTGAGCCGCGGGTCCTCCCAGGTCGCGGCCCGCATCACCAGGTCGTACGGCTCGTCGGCGACCGGCACGACGTCGAGCCCGAAGGCACGGGCCGCCGCGACGATCCCGAGCCCGGCGTCCGCCCGGCCGGCGGCGATGGCGGCGGCGACGCCGAGGTGGGTGTGCTCCTCGCGGGTGTAGCCGTCGATCGCGTCGGACGGGATGCCTCGGCGTGTCAGCTCGTGGTCGAGGAGCACCCGGGTGCCGGCGCCACGCTGCCGGTTGACGAACCGGACGTCGTCTCGGGCGAGGTCATCGATGTCGCGGATGCCGGACGGGTTGCCGGGCGCGACCATCAGGCACTGCTGGCGGTGGACGAGCCGCACCACGACCAGCTCCTCGCCGGGCAGGAGACGGTCGAGGTAGGGCAGGGTGTAGGCGCCGGTGTCGGGGTCGAGCAGGTGCGAGCCGGCGAGGTGGCACAGGCCGTCGCGCAGCGCCACGAGCCCTCCGAGGGAGCCCACGTTCGACGAGGCGAGGCTCACCGCCGGGTCGCGGGCGCGCAGCATGGACGCGGCGAGGTCCAGCACCAGGTCGTGGGAGCCGATGGCCACGACCGTGCGCTCGATCTCGGGCAGCCCGCGCAGCAGTGCCACCTCGACGTCCTCCCCGGCGTGGTGGCCTTCGACGCCGGCCGGCACGACCACCAGCCCGTCGGCCCGGACCAGCGAGGTGAGCACCCCCGCGCCGCGGGGGAGCGGGGTGGCGACGATGCGTTCACCGACCCGGCCCAGGCGCACGCGCACCCAGTCGTCCATGCCGACCACCGACGGGAGCTTGCGGGCGAGGTGGGCCCGGACCGTGGGGCGGGTGGCGGCGGTGGTGCCCTCGAGGTCGGCGAGGACCGGAGCGACGAAGATGTCGAAGGTGAGCGCGGCCGACACCGGATAGCCGGGCGCGCCGACCACGGGGGTGGCGTCCACCACGCCGAGCACCACCGGGTGCCCCGGCCGGACCGCGACCCCGTGGACGGCGAGCTGCCCGTGCTCGGCCACGATCGCGGCGGTGTGGTCGTCGCGTCCGGCGCTGGACCCGGCGACCACGATCACCAGGTCGGCTGTGGCGGCCGCCTGGCGCACGGCGGCCGCGATCGTGTCGGGGTCGTCGGGCTGGATCGGCGTGGCGTGGGCGTCGGCGCCGACGTCGCGCGCCTGCGCGACCAGCATCAGCGAGTTGGTGTCGGTGATCTCGCCGGGCGCGGGGTCGCTGCCGAGGGGCAGGATCTCGTCGCCGGTGGGGATCACGGTCACGACCGGGCGGCGTCGCACCTCGACGTCGAGGTTGCCCGCCGCGGCCGTCGCCGCGATGTCGACGGGGCGCAGTCGGTGGCCCTCGGGGAGGAGGAGCTCGGCGGTGGCGATGTCCTCGCCGATCGTGCGCACGTGCTGGTAGGGCGGGGCCGCGGCGTGGATCTCGACACGCGGCCCGTCGGGCGTGTCGAGGTGGTGGACGTGCTCACGCATGATCACGGCGTCGCGGTCGGGGGGGAGCGGGTCGCCGGTGTCGACCACCTCGAAGTCGTCGGGGCCGAGCTGGAGCGGGGTCGTCGGGCCGGCCCCGATCGTCTCGGCGGCGCGGACCGCGATGCCGTCCATCGCGGCCGCGTCGTAGGCGGGGGAGGAGCGGGTCGCCCAGATCGGCGCGGCGGTCACCCGCCCGACGGCGTCGGCCAGCGGCAGGGTCTCGGTGGGCAGACGGGCCGGGCACCCGGCGTCGGCGCACGTCGCGCGCCAGACCGCGAGGGCCTCTGCAGCCGGGAGGTCGCGCACGAAGGGGCTGGTGGACATGGTGTCCCGGACCCTACTTCGCGTGTTCGCGCGTGGTCGTGTCGGCGATCAGGGGCTCCCGCCCGTTGCGAGGTCAGGCCACCACCCGCGTGCCGCCACCGAGCTGATCGTGGATCCCCTGGCCGGCGTCGCTGCGGCTGATCGTCACCGCGATCGCGATCCAGGCGATCAACGCGAGGACCGGGCCGGCGTAGGGGATGGCGCCGAGCAGGGTGAACGCCTCCCGCGGCGCGGCCTCGGCGAACGACGGCCGTCCCCCACCCGGGCCCTGGACCGTGAGACCGAGCAGACGCTTGCCCACCGTCGTGCCCCAGGTGACATCGAGCACGACGAAGTAGGCGAACACCAGCACGGCCTGGATCACGAGCCAGGTCGTGCTGAAGGCCATCGGTAACCCGATGACGACCCCGACGGCACCGAGCAGCAACGCGTCGATCAGCCGTGCGACGAACCGCCGCCCGAGCTTGGCCGGTGGTCGCGCTGGCGTCGGCGGCTGCGGGGTCTGCGGCTGTTCGGCCATCCCGATCCCTCCGGTCGGTGCATCCTTGCACAGCCGGGCGCGCGGCGGGACGCACGCGGGGACGGACGTGGTGCGGCCGGACGCACGTGGGGACGGACGTGGTGCGGCGGCCGCGGGCGGGTCACCTCGACGTCGGATCGGCGGCCTCGCGGGCATCCGTCGGCCGACGGGACGGTCCGGTCACCGGTCGCGGGGGTTACGGTGAGCGCCTCACGCCCCTGGGGAGGGGAGCGATGGCCACCTGGGACGAGGTCCGCCGGATCGTGCAGGCGTTGCCGGAGGTCACCCAGCGCGGGTCGGGCAACGAGTGGCGGGTCCGCGACAAGCTGTTCGCCTGGGAGCGACCGCTGCGCCGCAGCGACCTGGACGCGCTGGGTGCGGCCGCTCCCGACGGGCCGATCCTCGCGGCGCGGGTGCCACACCTGGTCGCGAAGGAGGCGTTGCTCACCGACGACCCCGAGGTGTACTTCACGACGCCGCACTTCGACGGCTACCCGATGGTGCTGGTGCGGCTGGAGCGGATCGGTCCGGACGAACTGGAGGAGCTGCTCGTCGAGGCCTGGCTCGACCGTGCCCCGAAGCGGGTCGCTGCCGCCTACCTCGAGGAGCGTGGGCTGGCGGACCGGGGCGAGGGCTGAGGGCTGACGGCTCCCCGAGGCACCGTGCGTCAGCGGTCCACGGCCAGCTCGCGGTCGATCGCGCGAGCAACCCGACGTGCGTCGAGCCGGATGGCGTTGAGCAGCCCGATCAGCGGGTTGCGCAGACCGACGAAGTGCAGCCCTGGGACGCGTGGGTCGGTCTCGCCGGCGCTGACCTTCGGGCGCGCCTGCTCGTCGAGGACACCGAGGTGTCCGACCAGCCGCTCCAGTCCGGTGCGGTACCCCGTCGCCGCGATCACGGCATCCACCTCGATGTGTTGGCCGTCGGCGAGCCGGACGGCGCCACCGTCGAACCCTGCCACGGCCGCGACGGGTTCGACCCGTCCGTCGCGCAGGGCGTCGACCAGGCCGACGTCGATGATCGGGATCGTGTCGGTCCGTCGGTGGTGGGCGATCAGCCCGTCGTCGGGGGTCGGGAAGCCGAAGCGCGACAGGTCCCCGATCGTCAGGCGCTGTGCCAGCGTGTTCACGGGGTCGCCGAGTCGTGCGGGGAGGAACTGGTTGGGGATGCCCAGCAGCGTGGTGGGGATCCCGGCGACGGTACGGGGGATCACGTGGGGTGCGGAGCGGACCGCGATCCGTACCCGGGCGGCGCCCTGGTCGGCGAGGTCGGCGGCGATCTCGGCCCCGGTGTTCCCGGTCCCGACGACCAGCACGTCCTTGCCGACGTACGGCCGGGCGTCGCGGTAGCGGGAGGCGTGGATCCAGTGACCGGCGAACGTGTCGAGGCCCGGCCAGTCCGGCACGAACGGCACGGCGTTGTAGCCCGTGGCGATGACGACGGCGTCGGCCTCCACGGCCCCCTCGGAGGTGGCGAGCCGCCAGGTGCCGTCGTCGCGATCGACCCGCTCCACCTCGACGCCGAACCTGGGACCGAGGTGGTGGTGGCGTGCGTAGGCCTCGAGGTAGCGGACGACGTCGGCGCGCGACACCCAGCGGCCGAACCGGCGCGGGAGCCGGAACCCGGGCAGGTGGGACTGCACCCGCGGGGTGTGCAGGTGGAGCCGCTCGTAGTGGCTACGCCAGGAGGCGCCGACGGCCTCATCCCGCTCGAGGATCACCCCACCGATGCCGTGTCGCCGCAGGCACGCGGCCGTGGCGAGGCCGGCGGGGCCGGCACCGACCACCGCCACCTGACGTTGATGCGTCGCCATCGCCTCCACACCTCCCCCCACGGGTACGTCGTGCTCACCACGTCGCTCGGGGGCACGACCGCGTACTGCCGCGCAGCGTACGCGCGGAGGTGGCACGGCCGCCGCGGATCGCGTGGGCGTGCCGCCGTTCGACCGGCCGCGCGCCGCGGTGACCCAGCAGGCCGGAGGGTTCTCCACAGGCTTCCCGAACTGCCCCTTGCGCCGGCGGACCGACGGGCTAGGTTCCGGTCATCCACGGGGGGTGGACGGTGATGGTCCGACGGGGGATCGCGAGCCTCGGGTTGGCGGCTGCCCTCGTCCTCAGCGCGTGTTCGTCCGATCCCGGTGCGGAGAGCGGCGAACTCGGCGAGGATCTGGCCGTGAACGCCGAGGAACCAGGGGTTTCGGCCTCAGAGGAGCCCGCTGCCGACCCTGAACCTGAAGGTGAGGTTGAGGGTGGTGTCGAGCCGACCCAGGGCGAGAACGCCCAGGAAGAGGGGCCGGATCCGTCGGATATCGACATCACCACGGTGCCCGACGACATCACGGTCGAGTACGTCCAAGCCGTCGTCGACGAACTCGAACGGATC
>SKNO01000167.1 GCA_007120465.1 Nitriliruptoraceae bacterium | reverse complement strand
TCACGAGCCGCCCCGTCTCCAGCAGCTGCTCGACCCGGGCGACCGCCGCCTCGCGGCCGATCACCGCCCGCGTCGCGGCCGGCAGGTTGGTCGCGGGCCGGGTGGGGCGCGGTGCCGACACCGCCGCGACCTCGAGGTCGTCCGCCTGCTCGAGGACCTGGAGGTGGGTGCGCTGCAGCGCCGGTCCCGGGTCGACGCCCAGCTCGTCCGCCAGGAGGTGCCGGATGCGCTCGTACTCGGCGAGTGCGTCGGCCTGACGTCCGGCGCGGTACAGGGCGCGCATCAGCTGCCCGGAGAGGCGCTCCCGCAGCGGTTCGGCGGCGATGAGTTCCGTCAGGTCCGGGACCAGCTCGCGTCCGCCGCCGAGCCCGAGCGCCGCGTCGATCCGGTCCTCGGTCGCGGCGAGGCGCAGCTCGTGCAGGCGCTGGACCTCCGGGACGAGCCAGGGTTCGTCGGCGATGCCGTCGAACGCCGGGCCGGACCACAGCCCGAGCGCCTCCTCGAGGCGGTCACGTGCGACCTCGAGGTCGCCGGCGACGAGCCGGTCGCGGCCCTCGCCGGCGAGACGGGCGAACCGTCGGGCGTCGATCTGGTCGGCATCGAGGTGGAGGGCGTAGCCGCCGGCGACGGTGACGAGCACGTCCCCGGAGCGGTCGGGGTCGAGCGTCTGCCGGAGGGTCGAGACGCGCTGCTGGAGGGCGTTGGCGGGGTCGTGGGGACGTGCTTCGCCCCAGACGGCCTCCACCAGCACGTCCGCGGCGACCGGCCGCGGCGCCGCGATCACCAGGGCGGCGAGCAACGCCGGTTGGCGGCCCGTGAGTGCGATCCGCTCGCCAGCGAGACGGACGGCGGGTGTGCCGAGTACCTCGATGTCCACCGTCATCGCACCTCCGCTCCGCCGGAGCCTAGTGAGCAGGGCCCTGGCGGCCGCGGCCACAGGCTCGTGACAGGTCCGTGACAGGCACTGCGGGCATGGTGCTCCGGTGACGACACCGGCCCGCCCGGCCGACGCCCGCAACGACCGACCGACGAAGGAGCCCACGATGACCGCCACCGAGCTCAACCACCCGCGCGGCGGTGCTGCCCCCGACCGTCGCAGCACCCCGCCGACCGCCACCGCCGAACAGCACCCGATCGCGTGGTCGGTCCTGCTGCACCTGTTGCCCGGTGCGGCGCTGACCGTCTTCATCGTGCTGGCGGCGCCCGCCGTCCGGGCGATGGGCCTGCCCAGTGTGTTCGCCCTGTTCGCCGGGATCCCGCTGGTGATCGTGCCGATCGAACTCGGCATCCTGCTGGCGCACGCCAAGCGCACGACCGGATCCTTCTCGCTCCGCGCGACCGTCGTCTACCGCGAGCGCCTGCCTGCCCGCCGGCTGGTGCCGATCACCGCTGGCCTGGTCGCGTGGTTCGCGGTGTGGCTGGTGCTCGCGACCGCCGTGCTGGACGACTGGATCGCCGCGCGGTTCTTCGGCTGGATCCCGGACGCGATCCTGCAGTTCTCGATGGTCCAGGAGGCGGGCGAGTCCGCCCCGACCGCGGCCCTCATCGTCCTCGTGGTCGTGGCGTTCGTCTTCAACGGCGTCGTCGGACCGGTCACCGAGGAGCTGTACTTCCGCGGGTACCTGCTGCCCCGGATCGATCGGCTGGGCCGCTGGGCGCCGGTGCTCAACACCGTCCTGTTCTCCCTCTACCACCTCTGGACCCCGTGGCAGAACCTCACCCGCATCATCGGGCTCCTGCCGATGACCTGGCTCGCGTGGCGCAGGCGCAGCACCCAGCTCGCGATGGCGACCCACGTGACCGTGAACCTCGTCTTCCTGCTGGGGCTCGCGGCCCTGATCCTCGGTGGGGGCGCCTGACGGCGGGTTCGGGTCCCCCGGCCCTGGGCGGGCGCACCGCCCCGCGACACGCTCGCGAGAGGCCGCGCCCGCCCGGTCGGCCCACCGACCGCGCGACCGACCACCACGGAGCATCCCGATGACGACCTCCCTCGCACCGCACAACCGCGTCGCCGCCGACGTCGACGCCCGCCTGACGACCCTGCTGGAGAAGGTGGTCGCACGGGACGGCATCCACCACGCCAACCTCGCGATCGCCAGCGGTGACGGGCAGCAGCGCTGGGCCGGTGCCGCGGGGAGCGCCGACCCGGACGGGACCCCGCTCACGCCCGACACGCCGTTCTTCATCGCCAGCGTCACCAAGCGGTTCATCATCACCCTGGTGCTACAGGCCCACGAGCGGGGTGAGCTCCACCTGGATGAGCCGATCACGGCCTCCCTGCCGGCCGAGGTCACTGACGGGCTGCACGTGTTCGCGGGTACCGACCACACCGCGCGGATCACGGTCCGTCACCTCGCCAGCCACACCTCCGGACTCCCCGACCACTTCGAGAAGCCCCGCGAGGGCACGAGCCTGTTCGAGCAGCTCGCGGCCGGCCACGACCGCGCCTGGACCTTCGACGACGTCGTGCGGATGGGGAAGGAGGACCACCGTCCGCACTTCGCCCCCCAGGACCTGACCACCGACCGGCAGCGCGCCCGCTACTCCGACCTCGGCTTCCAGCTGCTGATCCGGATCGTGGAGCTCGTGACGGGCCGGTCGTACGCCGAGCTGCTCACCGACCGGATCGTCACGCCCCTCGGTCTCGAGCACACCTGGGTGCCGGGTCGCACGCAGCCGGTGGCCGCGACCCCGCCGCCGAGCCGGCTCTACGCCAAGGACCGCCCGCTGGACGTGCCGAGGATGATCACGTCGTGCAACGACCTGATCAGCACCACCGGCGACCTGCTGCGCTTCCAGCGGGCGCTGCTCGCCGGCGAGCTGTTCGACGAGCCCGGGACGGCGGGGCGGCTCACCGAACGGGACAACGTGCTGCGCAACGCGTTCCCGCTGCGCTACGGGCTCGGCACGATGATCTTCCGGGTGAACCGGCTGAGCGCCCCGGGCGGACGGCCGCTCCGGCTCGTCGGCCACTCGGGTGCGACCGGCACGTGGCTGTTCCACTGCCCCGAGTTGGACCTGCACCTGGCCGGCACGATCGACCAGGCCGACGGCCGGGCCTTCCCCTTCCGCCTGATGGCGCGCATGCTGCGTGCCTGGTGAGTCGGCCGTTCACACGGCCCAGCTGCGGGGGACCGGACCGCGGGCGGTCTCGGCGGTGGCGGCCTCGCGCTGGTCGAGGATCAGGCGCGCCGAGTGGTCGTAGGTGGCGTAGTTCCAGATCCAGCTGAGCAGCACCGCGACGCGGTTGCGGAACCCGACCAGCATCAGCAGGTGCAGCAGCAGCCAGGCCACCCAGGCGATCAGACCGCGGAGGCGGACCCGCCCGGGGAGCTCGGCGACCGCTGCGGCACGGCCGATCGTCGCCATCGTCCCCTTGTCGCGGTACCGGAAGGAGCGGGTCGGCCGCCCCGCGGCCTCGTCGACGAGCACCCGTGCCACGTGGCGGGCCTGCTGGATCGCGACC
>SKNO01000288.1 GCA_007120465.1 Nitriliruptoraceae bacterium | reverse complement strand
GGGTCGCGGTCACCTCGGCCGCGGCGGCCGCCGTCGTGGTGCTCGCCGGCGGGGGCGTGTTGCTCCGCGGCGTGGTCGTCAGCCCGGATGACGACGCCGCGCTCGACGCGCCCGCGCTGCTCGAGTCCGACGACGTCGCCCCTCTCGACGTCCCCGCCGAGCAGGCCGAGGACGCTCTGCCCAGCCCCGGCGACGGCCCCGTGGTGGTGGCCCGCGACCGCGACCTCGACGAGGAGGGGCTCACCGCGCTGCTGGAGGACCGCGTGGCCTTCGCGCTGGCCGAGCACGTGCTGGCACCCGCGGCCGCGCTGCGCCTGCGCACCCCCTACCTCGACGTCTACCAGGTCCACGACCTGGAGCGCCCGGCCGAGGAGGAGCGCCGGGCGGAGGACACCGACGCGCCGGTCGAGGCCGAGGATGGCGAGCCCGTGCCCCTGCGCGCCGAGGGTCCGGTCACCGAGGATGACCTCGACGCCGTCGCGCGGTGCCTGACCGTGATCATGGCCGGCAGCCCGGACGCGATCCCCGTCTACGCCGAGCTCGCCGCCTACGAGGGCCAGGCGGTGGTGCTCGCCGGGCTGGTCACCGAGGATCCGGCGACCGGTGCCTTCACCCGCCGCGAGCTGTGGGTGCTGTCCCGGGATGGCTGCGAGATCCAGCTGATCACCCAGCGGTGAGGGGTCGGCTCGCCGGGCCGCGGACCCGGCCGGACACGCCGGTCCCGGAATATCCGACCGACGCGCCGAGTTAGGCTTAGGCGACGAGCCGCTCCGGCCTGCGCCGCTCCGCGCTGCCCACCTTCCCTCCCTCCGCCGCAGCAGCTCCTCCCTGTCCCGACGTACCCCAGAGGACGTGATGACCGCTCCCGACACCGTCCAGCAGGTCGTGATCATCGGCTCCGGCCCCGCCGGCCTCACCGCGGCGATCTACGCCGCACGTGCCAACCTCGAGCCCCTCGTCGTCGAGGGCGTCGTCGAGGGCGGCCCCACCGGGGGTCAGCTCACGCTCACCACGGACGTCGAGAACTACCCCGGCTTCGCCGAGGGCGTCATGGGCCCGGAGCTGATCCTCCAGATGCGCATGCAGGCCGAGCGCTTCGGGACCAGCTTCGTGACCGAGGACATCGTCAAGACCAACCTCGACCAGCGTCCCTTCACGCTGGAGACCGCCTCCGGTGGCACGATCGCGACCCACGCGCTGATCGTCGCCACCGGCGCGAAGCCACGACGGCTCGAGATCCCCGGCGAGGAGGAGCTGTGGGGTGCGGGCGTGTCCGCCTGCGCCACCTGCGACGGCTTCTTCTTCCGGGACAAGCACGTCGTGGTCGTGGGCGGCGGCGACTCCGCCATGGAGGAGGCGATCTTCCTCACCAAGTTCGCCTCCAAGGTCACGGTCGTGCACCGTCGCGACGAGCTGCGGGCCTCGCAGATCCTGCAGGACCGCGCCTTCGCCAACGAGCGCATCGAGTTCGTGTGGAACGCCGTCCCCACCGAGGTGAACGGGACCGACGGCCAGGTCAGCTCGTTGACCCTCAAGGACACCAGGACCGGCGAGGTGCAGGACCTGCCCGCCGACGGGCTGTTCCTCGCGATCGGCCACATCCCCAACACGTGGCTGTTCGACGGCTCCCTCGAGACCGACGACGACGGCTACCTCGTGGTCGAGGAGCCGACGACCCGCACCAACGTGGCCGGGGTGTTCGCATGCGGCGACGTGATGGACCACACCTACCGGCAGGCCGTCACCGCCGCCGCCACCGGCTGCAAGGCCGCGATCGACGCAGAGCGCTGGCTGGCCGCGGGCGGGGCGGAGGGCTGAGCCGGTCCACCGCCCCCGCGACCGCGGGGGATAGGGTCCACGGCCACAACGGTCCTCGGGACCGACCGCACGCCCGACCCACGCCGACGCTCCCCGTCATCCCACCTGCCCCCCACATCCCCGAGGAGACCCCCATGGGTGCCACCCCCGTCACCGACAGCGCCTGGACCAGTGAGGTCCTCGAGTCCGACCGCCCCGTGCTGGTCGACTTCTGGGCCGAGTGGTGCGGTCCCTGCCGCCTGGTCAGCCCGATCGTCGACGAGATCGCCAACGAGCACGGCGAGCAGCTGAAGGTCATGAAGATCAACGTCGACGAGAACCCGGGCACCGCCCGCGAGTACGGCGTGATGTCGATCCCGACGCTGCTGGTCTTCAAGGGCGGTCGCCCCGACAAGCGGATCGTCGGCGCCAAGGGCAAGGCAGCGCTGCTGAAGGACCTCTCGGACTACCTCGGCTGAGCCCCTCCCGGGCTCGGGTGAGCCCCGCCGGTATACCCCCCCGCTCCCGCGCACGGCACGGCACGGCACGGCCCGACGGAGGAGGCGGGCGTGGCCGCCGTCGCCACGGTCGAGTTGACCGGCTGGGGCGATCGTCGGGATCAAGGTCCTCCACACGGATGGGGTTCGTGCGCGACGGCGACCGATGGCGGCCGGTCGGACCGTCCGACGTGACCGCGTGACCCTCGTCGCCACGTAGGCTCGCGGCCGTGGAACCGATCCGCAAGGGCCAGGTCGGTCCGGAGGTGGAGGACGTCCAGCGTCGCCTCGCGGACCTCGGTCTGCCCTGCGCGGACGACGCCGGCGTGTTCAGCGAGGGGACCCGCGCGGCCGTCCGGGCCTTCCAGCAGCAGCGGGGGCTCCCCGCTGACGGCGTCGTCGGGGACGACACCTGGCGCTCGCTGGTGGGCGCCTCGTACCGGCTCGGGGACCGGCTGCTGTACGTCACCCGGCCGCTCATGCACGGCGACGACATCCGTGAGCTCCAGCGGCGGCTCAACCGGCTCGGCTTCGACTGCGGCTATGACGACGGACTGTACGGCCAGCAGACCTTCGAAGCGCTCCGTGAGTTCCAGCTCAACGTCGGTCTGGACGTGGACGGGATCGCCGGGCAGAGCACGATCGACGTGCTCACCCGCCTGCATCGCCAGCACCAGTCCGCGCCGGCGTACGTCGCCCGGGAGCGGGAGCAACTGCGCCGCTCCCACCGGACGACCCTGGCCAGCGCCCGGGTCATGATCGATCCGGCCCACGGGCCCGACGACCCGGGGGTGCGGTCCCTGGACGGCGTGGCGGAGCACGCGGTGACGTGGCAGATCGCCTCGGTGGTGGAGGGCCAGCTCGCGGCACTCGGTGCCCACGTGGTGCTCGCCCGCGGGCCCGGGACCACCCCGACCCCGTCGCAGCGGGCGGCCCACGCCAACCGCGAGGACGTCGAGGTGATCCTGTCGATCCACCTGAACGCGGACGGCTCCCCGCGCGCTCGAGGCGCTGCGGGCTACCACTTCGGCACCGAGGGCTACGTGTCAGAGCGTGGACGTGCCCTCGCCGAACTGGCCGTCGAACGGATCGTGGAGGCGACGGGCACCGCGCACTGCCGCGTCCACGCGTCGACCAGCGCGCTCCTCCGGGAGTCGCGGGCTCCCGCGGTCATCATCGAGGTCGGGTTCCTCAGCCATCCCGAGGAGGGGCGGGCGCTCGCGACGTCCGCCCACCAGCGGCGGGTCGGCGCCGAGCTCGTCGACGCACTCGTGTGCTTCCTGCTGGGTAGCCGTGCCGAGCCGGCGGTCACGGACTCGAGGTAGCGTCGTCCCGATCCCCGCGGGGGTCGTCCGGCACCACCGGCGGCAGGTGTACCGGCGGCGCGACCGACGGCGTCGGCTCCTCCTCGGGCGCGGCGACCGCGACCGTCTCCGCGTGGACGGGGACGAGCCGGCCACGGCGCAGGAGCAGCACGAGTGCGCCGACGCCCACGCACAGGGCGCCACCGAGCATCGCCGCCGCGGGGCCCCGCACGTCCACCACCGCGCCGGCGACGGCAGCCCCCAGGGCGACCCCGGTCAGCACCGTCGCCTGGGTCCACTGCTGCGCCTCGGTCTGGGTGCCGCGCAGGGCGAGGTCATCGATCAGCTGGAACGCGGCGATCAGCGTCGGGCCCAGGAACAGCCCCGCGACGAACAGCCCGATCCCGAAGCTCCACAGCGACGCGAAGGACAGGGGCAGGAGCAGCAGCCCGACCGTGAACACCACCGTCAGCGTGCACAGCTGCTGCACGAGGTTCCCCGGCCAGCTCCGCCCGCCGTAGACGAGCCCTCCGAGGGCGCTGCTCGCCGCGATCACCGCCAGCATCGCCGCAGCACGCGGTTCACCGATCACCTCGGCGTAGGCGGGGACGACGATGTCGAACACGCCGAAGGCGATCGCGACGGCACCGATCGCCACCACCATCACCCGGATGCCTGGGGACCGCAGGGCACCGAGCACGTCGCTGGAGCGCTCCCGGCGCGGCACCGCGCCGGCCGCACCGGTCGACGCGAACCCGAGCGCTCCGACGGCGGCCGCGATGCCGGCAACGATCACCGCCCAGCCGGCACCGACGCCCTCGGCGAGGGCGACCGCCGTCAGGGGACCGACGACGAAGCCGAGCTCGACCGCGATCGTGGAGACGGCGAAGGCGGCGATCCGCAGCTGGCCCGTGGGGAACAGCCGGGACAGCACCACCCGTGAGGCCGCCGTGGTCGGGGGGAAGACGATCCCGGCGGCCGCCGCCAACGCGAGCAGCACCCCGGGCTGCGGGCGCGCATCCACCGCCACCACGAAGGCCACCGTCCCGGCGAGGTACGCCAACCCGTCCGGGACGAGCACCCGTGGCGGTCCGAACCGGTCCGCGAGCTTGCCCTGCACCGGCGAGGCCACCGCGATGCCCACCTGGTGTGCGCCCGTGACGAGCCCGGCGACGGTGAAGCTGTACCCGCGGTCGATCAGCAGTAGCACGATCGCCAGCACGATCATGCCGGGGGTGAGCCGGTGCAGGGTCGAGGTGAGCAGCGGCCACCGGGCTTCCGGGGTCGCCAACAGCTGACGGTAGGCGCGCACGCGAGGTCCTCCGGAGGGCCTCGCCGCGAGCGCCCTCGCCGATCGCTCGACGTCGAACGATCCGGCACGGTACCCGACGAGGCAGAGAGCACCGTCGTGGGGTGTCCACCCGGGTGGTGGCGTGGCACGGTCCGGTGGGCCGGTCAGCTGCGCGTGACGCTGCGGCCGAGGGCCCCCGGGACCGGCGCGCGCACCGGTGCACGGTGCGGGATCCGGCCGAGCACCTCCTCCCACGCATGTTCCAGCGACCCGGCCCACCGGGCGGTGCGGCGCACCTCGAGGCGCAGGAGCGGCGTCCGCGGATGCTCGGCCCGTACCTCGAACCCCTCGCGCAGCAGCCAGAAGGCGGGGAGCAGGCACGCGCGTTCCTGGAAGCGACGGTCGCCGAACACCTCCACCGCGTCGATGTCCCGGCGCACCGCCTCCCGGATCGCGGACCGGAGCAGCAGCCGGCCGATGCCGGCCTCCCGCTCGGTCGGCCGCACCCACGCCGTGGCGAGCAGCAGGGCGTCGGGATCGGGGCGGGGCACCAACGGACCCCGCACCCGGAACGCCGCGGCCGGCCCGAACAGCGCGTAAGCGATCACCTCGCCGTCCAGCTCCACGATGCGCCCGGGTGGTCCCCACTCCTGTTCGCGCGCGGACACCCAGGCCTGCTTGCGGATGCCCGGCTCGGACGGCGGTTCGATCCGACTCCAGCCGGGGATCATCCCCGTCCGGGGCGCGGGGCAGCACGCACCGAGCTCCCAGAACAGGCACGTGGCGCAGCTGCCCGGCAACCGCTCGACGTCCGCCCCGGTCAGGGGGCTGGCCTGCCGGCCGACGCGGTCACCGGTCCGTGGCATCATCCGGCTCCCGGGTGGCGGGTGCCGCGGGCATCTCGGGCTCGTGGGCCGGCTCGTCCTCGGGACGCCGCTGCCGCGGCAGGAGCAGGGCGAGCAGCGCGCCCGCGAGGAAGCCCAGCAGCAGCCCCACCAGCACGCGCCGCCACCCCGCCAGGGGCGAGGACGTCCGGTCCTGCTCCTCCTCGGCGGGAGCGGCCCCGGACCGGTCGGATCCGGACGTGGTTGGGTCCTCCGAGGTGGCTGTCGGCATCAACGGTCTCCTCGCCGGCCGGGGCCGTGGCACGGAGATGGTCTCCGCGGTCGCTACGCTCGAGCCTACCGGCGCCGCGCTCCTGCGCCGGGGGCAATCGGACGAGATCGGGAGGGTCGTGCGGCTCGACACCGACCCCTACCTCTGGCGCTACGCCGCGCGTGTCCGCGGGATGAGCGCGTCCGAGATCCGCGCGCTGTTCGCCGTGGCCTCACGCCCCGAGGTGGTGTCCTTCGCCGGGGGGATGCCGGACACCTCGGCGCTCGACCTCGAGGCGGTGGAGCGGGTCACGGCCCAGGTGCTGCGCACCGCCGGCGCCACCGCGCTGCAGTACGGCGGCGGGCAGGGCCGTGCCGAGCTGCGCGAGTTGCTGATCGAGGTGATGACGCACCAGGGTGTGCCCGCCCACGCCGACGACCTCGTGGTGACCGTCGGCGGACAGCAGGCCCTCGAGCTGATCGCGAAGTGCTTCGTGGACCCGGGCGACGTCGTGATCGCCGAGGGCCCCACCTACGTCGGCGGGATCGGCGCCCTGACCAGCCACCAGGCGGACGTCCGGCACGTACCGATGGACGGCGACGGTATGCAGGTCGACCTGCTCGAGGACCTCCTCGGCCGGTTGACCGCCGAAGGGCGCACCGCGAAGTACGTCTACACGGTCCCCAACCACCAGAACCCGGCCGGCGTGTCGCTGTCCCTCGCGCGTCGCCACCGCCTCGCGGAGCTCGCTGAGTCCCACGACCTGATGATCGTGGAGGATGATCCGTACGGGCTGTTGGACTTCTCCGGGCGCATCCTGCCGTCCCTGCGGGAGCTGGTCCCCGACCGGGTGATCTACGTCGGCACGGTCTCCAAGACCTTCGCGCCCGGGGTCCGGACGGGTTGGGTCGCGGCGCCGCGACCGGTGCGGGACAAGCTCGTGCTGCTGCGCGAGGCCGCCGACCTGTGCCCCTCCAACCTCACGCAGATGGTCGTGGAGGCGTGGCTGGCCACCCAACCGTGGCGGGAGCAGATCAAGCGCTTCCGGGAGGTGTACCGCGAGAAGGCGGAGACGATGCTCGCGGCGCTCCACACGGAGATGCCAGAGGGGGTCAGCTGGACGGTTCCCCAGGGCGCGTTCTACGTGTGGCTGATGGTCCCCTCCGGGATCGACACCTCCGACCTGCTCGCCAAGGCGGTCAACCACCGGGTCGCGTACGTCCCCGGACGCGGCTTCTACGCCGACGGGACCGGAGGCGACCAGGCGCGCCTGTGTTTCAGCTACCCCGAGCTCGGCCGGATCCGCGAAGGGATCACGCGGCTCGGCGAGCTGATCCACGAGGAGCTCGAACTCGTCCGTGCGGTGTTCGGCGACGACGCCCCCCAGGTGCGCCCGCGCCAGCAGGGCCACGCCACCGGGCCGGGCGGATGACCGGGGGCACGAGGACGATCACCCACGTGACGGACGCGGGGCGACCCATCGGCACAGGGAGGCGACGGTGACCGGGACGATCGCGGTGCTCTGCGGCGGGATGTCCCTGGAGCGCGAGGTGAGCCTGCGCTCCGGGGGGCGGGTCGCCGATGCGCTCGCCGACCGCGGCTACCACGTCCAGCGCGTCGACCTCGACGCCGAGCTGGTCCGCACGCTGGAGCAAGGTGGGTTCGATGCGTGCTACCTCGCCCTGCACGGCTCCGCCGGCGAGGACGGCACGATCCAGTCGCTGCTGGAGCTGCTCGGGATGCCGTACACCGGCCCGGACGTGCTCGCCAGCTCGATCGCCTGGAACAAGCCGATCGCGCAGGGGCTGTACGGACGCAGCGGGATCGCGGTCCCCGACCGGGTGTCCCTGAGCCAGCAGGCCTTCCGCGAGATGGGTGCCGCCGCCGCGGTGGACCGGATCGCGGGCTCCCTCGGCGTCCCGGTGGTGGTCAAGCCCGCGACGGGCGGCTCCTCCCTCGGCCTCACCATCGTCACCGACGCGGCACGTCTCCCGCAGGCGATCGTCGGGGCGTTCAGCTACGCGGACGCCGTGCTGGTGGAACGGTTCGTCGCGGGCACCGAGGTGGCGGTCACGGTCCTGGACGGCCAGGCGCTGCCCCCCGTGGAGATCCACCCGAAGGAGGGGACCTACGACTTCGCCGCCCGGTACACGGCCGGCGCGACGGAGTTCCACGCGCCCGCACGCCTCGACCCCGAGGTCCGGGTGGCCTGCGAGCAGGTGGCCGTCCGGGCGTACCACGCGATCGGCGCCCGCCACCTGTCCCGGGCGGACATGATCGTCGACAGCGACGGCGTCCCGTGGCTGCTGGAGATCGACACCTGTCCGGGGATGACCAGCACCTCGCTCGTCCCCCTCGCCGCAGCGGCCGCCGGCCTCGACCTCGAGGACCTGTGCGTGCAGGTGGTCAACCTGGCGCTACGCGACGGAGCGGTGCGATGAGCGCGTCCGACGCGGACCCCGGCGACCTGGGGCCGGAACCGCCCGCGCCGTCGATCGTGGCCTTCGACATCGGGGAGGTGCTGATCGACGAGACCCGGGTGGTCGCCGTGTGGGCCGAGCTCCTCGGCATCTCCCCCTTCACCCTCGCCGCCGTGCTCGGCGCCGCGATCGTCCAGGGCCGCGACCACGAGGTCGCCTTCCACCATGTCGCGCCGAACTTCGAGCTGGCCGAGCTCGAGGAGGAGCACGAGCAGCGCTACGGCGGGTTCCAGCCGACGGACCTCTACCCGGACGCGGGGCCGTGCCTCGAGGAGCTGCGCGCGCTGGGGTTCACCGTGGTGCTCGCCGGCAACCAGCCGGCGCGCCGCTCCGAGCAGCTCCGCGCCCTCGGGCTGCCCTACGATCACCTCGTGATGTCCGACGAGCTCGGCGTGCACAAGCCCGACCAGGGGTTCTTCGACGGGGTGCTGGAGCTCGCCGGCACCGCTGACCCGGCTGATGTGCTGTACGTCGGTGACCGCACCGACAACGACATCGGCCCCGCGGCGGCTCGCGGCCTGCGGACCTGCTGGCTGCGGCGCGGCCCGTGGGGCCAGCTCCAGGAGCTGCCCGACGGTGTGGAACCGGAACTCGTGCTCGAGGGGCTGGGAGAACTGCCGCTGCTGCTGTCCCAGTGGCGCGCTGGCCCCACGAACGAAGGTGGCCACGCATGACCGACGACGGCAAGCGGGCTGCCGGTGAGGCGGCGGCAGCACTGGTCGAGGATGGCATGCGGCTGGGGCTGGGGACCGGCTCCACCGTCGCACACTTCCTCTCCGCTCTCGCTGCCCGCGACCTCGACGTGGCTGGGGTGCCGACCTCCGAGGCGACCGCCGACCGCTGCCGGGAGCTCGGGATCGGCCTGCTCGAGGTCAACGCGGTGGAGGAGCTCGACCTGTGCGTCGACGGGGCCGACGAGCTCGATGACACCCTCACCCTCACCAAGGGTGGCGGTGGTGCGTTGTTACGCGAGAAGGTCGTCGCCACCCTGGCACGACGCTTCGTCGTGATCGCGACGGAGGACAAGCTCGTGCCGCGTCTGGCGGAGCGCTTCCCGCTGCCGATCGAGGTGGTGCCCTTCGCGGTCGCGCCGGTCATCCGGACCCTCGAGCGCCGCGGTTTCGCACCGGTGGTCCGCGACGGTGGCGCGTACCGCACCGACAGCGGCAACGTGGTGGTCGATGCCCGCTACCCGGGCGGGCTGGAGGATCCGGCGGTCACCGACGTCGCGCTGACGTTGATCCCCGGGGTGGTCACCTCCGGGCTGTTCGTCGACCTCGCCGACGCTGCGCTGCTCGGCCGTGCCGACGGTTCCGTGCGCCGGCTGGACCGCCCGGCGGAGCCGGTGGCGAGCTGATCGGGCGATCGTCGGGCGAGCTCAGCCGTCGCTCGGCAGCGAGATGGGCTGCCCCTCGAGGCCGCCGGCGATCACCCCGACGATCCGTTCGAGGTCGTCCACGGAGGTGAACTCGATCGTGAGCTTGCCCTTGCGGGCGCCCATCGAGATGCGCACCCGGGCCTCGAGCGCGTCGGAGAGGTCGTCCTGGAGGTCGATCAGTCCTGGTGCGACCAGCCGTCGGGTCCCGCCACCGCTGCTCCCGCCACCGCTGCGCGGACCGGCGGGCTCGTCCATCAGGCGGACGCGGACCGCCTCCTCCACGGCGCGGACGGACAGCCCCTCGGCGACGATCCGTTCGGCCAGCCGCTCCTGCTCCCGCCCCTCCTCCAGCGCGAGCAGCGCCTTCGCGTGCCCCGCGGACACCACGCCGGCAGCGACCCGACGCTGCACCGCCGGAGGCAGCGAGAGCAACCGCAGCGTGTTGCTGATCGACGGGCGGGACTTGCCGATCCGGGACGCGAGCTCCTCCTGGGTGAACCCGAACTCGTCGAGCATCTGCTGGTAGGCGGCGGCCTCCTCCAGGGGGTTGAGCTGCACGCGGTGGATGTTCTCCACCAGCGCTTCCTTCAGCAGATCGGCGTCGTCGGTGTGCCGCACCACCGCCGGGACCTGGTCGAGTCCGGCGATCCGCGCCGCACGCAGTCGACGTTCCCCGGCCACCAGTTCGTAGCGTCCGTCGGACATCGGGCGGACCACGATCGGCTGCAGCATCCCGACGTCGAGGAGGGACACCGCCAGGCCCTCGATCTCCTCCTCGTCGAAGACCTCGCGGGGTTGCCGCGGGTTGGGCACGATCATCGACGGGGGGATGTCGGCGACCGTGGCGCTGGCGTCGCGCACGGGGGACGCGTCGGCACCGGCCTCCTCGTGCCGCACAGGCGTCGGGTCGGTCGGCGCGACGATCGGCTCCTCCTCATCGAGCACCGGCGCGGGTTGCGGTGCCGGGGCGCTCGGCGGGATCAGGGCCGCGAGTCCCTTGCCCAGCCCGGTACGACGGCTCACAGCAGGTCCTCCTCATCCTGGGGACCGTCCCGTCCCTCGTCGACCTGGGGGTCGCCTCCAGCCATCAGTCGCTCCAGCGGGGTCTCCGGCGGGAGTGCGACGGCCAGCGCGAGCCGTTGCACCACCTCGCGCGCGAGACGCTGGTAGGCGCGGGCCCCACGGCTCTGCGGATCGAAGGTGGTGATGGGCTGCCCGTAGCTCGGTGCCTCGGACAGCCGCACCGTCCGCGGGATCACCGTGGCGTACGCGCCGTCCCCGAAGTAGCTACGGACCTCGTCGACGACCCCCTGCGCCAGGTTGGTGCGCCCGTCGTACATGGTCAGGACCACCCCACCGAGCTGGAGTTCGCGGTTGAGGTTGTGGCTGACCAGTTCGATCGTGCGCAGCAACTGGCCGAGGCCCTCGAGGGCGTAGTACTCGCACTGGATCGGCACGATGATCTGGTCGGCGGCGACGAGCGCGTTGATCGTGAGCAGCCCGAGGGACGGGGGACAGTCCACGAAGATGACGTCGTACTCGTCGGTCACCGTGTCGAGGGCCTGCTTCAGGCGCTGCTCCCGGGAGAACACCGGGACGAGCTCGACCTCTGCGCCCGCCAGGTCCAGCGAGGAGCGCACCACGTCGAGCCCCTCGATGTCGCTGGGTACGGCCGCGTCGCTCAAGGGCATCCCGTCGACCAGGACCTGGTAGGTGCTGGGCTCACCCTCCTGGGCGCGCAGTCCCACCCCGGTGGTGGCGTTGCCCTGGGGGTCGAGATCCACCATCAGGACCCGACCGCCGAACTGTGCGATGGCCGCGGCCAGGGACACCGTGGTGGTGGTCTTGCCGACCCCACCCTTCTGGTTGGCGATGCACACGATCGTGCCGGTACTGGCCACTGCCGGATCCGTCGGGGCGTCCCCCTCGGCGGGAACCGAACGTATGTTCGATACGACCTCGGCGAGGTCCGGATCCGCGGGTGAGCCTGCCGGCAGGGTCACCCGCTCCTGCGAGGTCACGTCGCTCACATCTCCTCCGAGCGGAGTGGGACCGGATCGAGCGGCAACACCGAGCGACCCGTCAGGTGCTGCGGCCGATCATAACAACCCGCGGACGGTGGGGTTCGTCACGGGACGGTCCGAGCTGTGGATCACGGTCGGGGTCGCCGAGCACCGTGAGGCCGAGCCCGGTCAACGCCGCCCCCGCGGCATGCACCTCGTCCCGCCAGCCCTCGCCCTTGATCGCGAAGAGCCGGCCGCCGGGTGCCAGGTACGGCGCCGCCCATCCCGCCAACCGATCCAGCGGGGCGACGGCTCGCGCCGTCACGACCGGGTACGCCTCCCGCCTCGGTGGCGTGGCCAGGTCCTCCGCGCGGCCGTGATGCACCCGCACGGCCAGCCCGAGCGCTCGTGCGGTCCCGCGCAGGAACGTCACCTTCTTGCCCGTCGCCTCGAGCAGGTGCACCTCGAGGTCGGGACGCACGATCGCGATGACGAGTCCCGGCAGGCCGCCTCCGCTGCCGAGATCGAGGACGGGCCCGACGGTGGGGAGCACGCGGGCGAAGGCCACGCACTCCGGGAGGTGCCTGGACTCGAGCTCGTCTCGGGAACGACGAGAGACGAGGTTGTGCGGCGATCCGCGGATCGCCACGGCGAGACGCGTGAGCGCGTCCTCCGCCTCAGGTGAGAGCGGTGCGGTCATGGGCCACACCTTAGTGGCCGCGACAGTAGGTGGCTCGATCAGGGAGCGGCGTCCAGGTGGATGCATCGCGAGGCGGGCCGAGGGAGCATGCCTGGAAGGCATGTGACCGAGGACCAACGAAGCGAGGCG
>SKNO01000135.1 GCA_007120465.1 Nitriliruptoraceae bacterium | reverse complement strand
TCCGACGGCGCCGGCTCGGGCTCGGACGCCGCGTCGGGCGCGGGAGCGGGCTCGGCCTCGCCGGCGGCCTTGGTGGCCTTCTCGGCAGCCTGCTGGCGCTCCAACTCGATCTCCCAGGCCGCCTTGGGCTCGGAGGCGGCGAGGCCGCTGGTCTCGGACTGCGTCGCCTGCAGGGCCTGCACCCGCAGCTCCTCGTCGGGCGACCGGGACGCCCGCAGCAGCAGCCCGTCGGCGCACGCATCGGCGATGATCCGCGTCAGCAGGGCGGAGGACCGGATCGCGTCGTCGTTCCCGGCGATCGGGTACTGGACCAGGTCGGGGTCGCAGTTGGTGTCGAGGATCGCGATCACCGGGATCCCGAGCTTGTTGGCCTCGTCGACCGCGATCTTCTCGATCACGGTGTCCACGACCCACACGGCGTCGGGCAGCTTGCCCATCTCGCGGATGCCACCGAGGTTGGTCTGCAGCTTGTCGTGCTCCCGCTGGAGCTGCAGGACCTCCTTCTTCGGCAGGAGGTCGAAGGTGCCCGAGGCTTCCATGGCCTCGAGCTCCTTCAAGCGGGCGATGCGTCCCTTGATCGTGGCGAAGTTGGTGAGCATGCCGCCCATCCACCGCTCGGTGACGTAGGGCATCCCGACGCGGGTGGCCTGGTACTCGATCGTCTCGCGCGCCTGCTTCTTGGTGCCGACGAACAGCACCGTGCCGCCCTTGGCGACCTGATCGCGCGTGAAGGTGTAGGCGCGCTCGATGTGCTGGACGGTCTGGCGGATGTCGATGACGTGGATCCCGCTGCGCTCCCCGTAGATGTAGTTGCGCATCTTGGGGTTCCAGCGGCGGGTCTGGTGCCCGAAGTGGACGCCGGCTTCGAGCAGCTGGCGCATGGTGACGACGGCCATGAGGGGTTCTCCTGGTTCGGTTGGGCCTCCGCCCGCGTCCTCCGGGAGCGTCCGCGCGCGGGGCTGCCGTGGCAGTGTCCCCGTCGCGGCGACGCGAGCGCGACCCACCTCGTCGGACGAGGCACCGGGGTCGCCCGTCGGCGGGCGTGTGGGATGATCGGTGGAACGAGACAGCGGGCCCACCGCATGGCGGGCCCGACCGGGTGAGCTTACCCCGCGGGCCTGGTCCCCGTCCACCGCGCCCCGTCCTGCACCCGCTCGTCGAGGTCGTCGGTCACCTCCACCGGTCCCGCTCCCGCGGGGTCGCGGGCCAGTCGGCGCAGCTGAGCGAGCACCCCGCCGTACAGGGCGGCGACGACCGCGCCCGCGTGGATCCCCAGCCCGACGTCGTCGGCGCGGTTGGCGAGGAACCCCCCGCTCGCCTCCACGACCTCCTCCCCCGCCAGGAAGCGCCACGCGACCTCGCGGACGGCCTCGGTGCGCAGCACCCCGTCGTGCCCACCGGGCAGGACCGTGTCGGTGGCCACGTCGGCGGCGGAACCGTCGTCGAGTTCCGGGACCCGCCCCCGCACCGTCGCGTCCAGGTCCGCCGGCAGCGCGGCGCGGCCGGGGGTCACCACGAGGTCCACCTGCCCGCCGATCGCGAGCACCTCGGTACCCATCGCCAGCGGCCCGGCGACCCCGGCGGCCAGCGCCTGCCGCCACGCCTCCGCGTAGGTGTCGACCGCCCGCGCGCTCGGGTCCAGTTGCTGCACCGCCGGCGCGTCCAGGGGGAGGCGGTCGGGACCCGCACCGGGGATCCAGCCCCGGATCACCTCGACGGGAGCACCCAGGACCGGGGTGGCCCGGACCCAGCGTGCCGCGCCGGCCAGATCCGAGCCCCGGTGCGGCGCGGCGATCGTGACGACCCGCCCGATCGTGGGCAGCGTCGGGTCGTAGGGATCGTGCAGGTGGGTGAGGTAGTGCACGATCACCACGCCGCCCATCGAGTGCCCGACCAGGTCGACGGCGCGGCCCGGTTCGCGACGACGCTGCGCCCGCAGTTGTGCGGCCAGGCGTTCCGCTGCCTCCGCGATCCCGGGCCAGGTGTCGGCCGGTCCGTACGCCCGCTGGTCCCGCCGGGGGTCGTCCGGGTCGAGGTGCGCCGGGACCTCCCGACCGGCGTAGGACAGCAGGGTCACGCTGGCGTCGGGGTAGCCGAGGTGGTGCGGATCGATCGGCACCGTGGCGGTGCTGCTCGCCAACCCCGCAACCATCACGAGGTGGTTCGGTGAGGGCGGCACGGCGAACCCCGGGGCCGTGGCGGTGGGGCTGCCCGCGAGGCGCAGCCCGCCCCACCGTTCCCCCTCCCAGGGTTCGTACGGCGTGACGACGTGGGCGGTCCCCTGCCAGCCGCCGGGACCCACGAGCGACGGCCGCGGGACACCCGCGTCCAGCAGCGACAGGGGGTCGAGGTAGCGGAAACCGCGGCGGGCACCCCAGTGCAGCCCCCGATCGCGGTCGCCGTCACCGTGGCCTCCCGGAGCGAGCCGCCCGAGCCGCTGCCCGCGCCGCACCCGGTCCCCGTGACGCACCGTCACCCCGGCCAGCGGGCCGTAGCTGGTCACGACCCCGTCGGCGTGCGCGATCGACACCCAGACCCTCCCGGCCACCGGCCCGGCGTGCTGGACGGTGCCGTCGGCCGCCGCGAACACGGGGTCCCCGGGCGCGACGTCGAGGTCGACCCCGCGATGCCCGGCGCCGAAGGCGGTGGACGGCGGGGCGAAGGCACGCAGCACCGCACCGGCTGCCGGACGCGCGTAGCGCACCACGGTGTCGCGGGGCGGGCCCCACCCCCACGCCAGCGGGGCGTCGCGTCGGATCAGCGGTCCGGCCGGGCCGAGAGGATCGGGGGCGGCCGGCAGGAGATCCTCGGCGACCACGCCGTCCGTGGACACCCCGTCCGTGGTGACCCCGTCCGGGAGCACGCCGCCGGTGAACGCCTCGTCGAGCGGCCCGTCACCCGCGCGCGCCACCGCGCCCCCGGACGTCGCCAGCACGAGGCTGACCGCCACGACCGTCGCCGTCCGCTGCAGCCACATCGGGACCTCTCCCCCGTCAGGCCACGGCCCCGGCACGCCGACCGGCGGCCGGGCCGCGACCCCCACACGCTACGACGGCGCCGGGCCCCTCCGACCCCGCACCTCGAGGCTGTGGACAACCGGCCCGCAGCCATCCACGGATCAGCCGGCAGCCAGCCGCCGGGTGTGCTCGAGCGCCAGGCTCACCGCCTCCTCGGCGGAGCCCGCCCGTCCGCGTGCGTACGCCACCTCGACCGCAGCGACGTCGAGGTGGCGACGGACGCGGGACAACAGCTCCTCGTGGCGGGCCGCGGTCGACCCGGGCAGCTCCACGGCGGTGCGCAGGGTCGCCGCCGCACCGAGCAGGGTTGCGGCCAGCTCCGCCTGCTCCGCATCGGCGGCGAGCTCCGCCAGGTCCTGCAGGTCCTGGGGCAGGCCGACGAAGTCCAGGCTCGACACGGTCAGCTCGAGCCCCGCGGCGAGGTTCGTCCGGTGGAGGGCGACCGCCGCGCCGTGCTGGCCCCGCGCCCGCGCCACCCGGGCCGCGTCGAGCCGCGCGAG
>SKNO01000236.1 GCA_007120465.1 Nitriliruptoraceae bacterium | reverse complement strand
GCCCGCGCGCGGTCGCGCTGCCGCGTGACACCACCCGAGGCGATCGCGCTGCCGCGTGGCACCGCCCGGGTGGGCCACCTCGCGGTGGCCTCAGATCTTGCGCAGGTGCACCGACCGGACGCCGTGGTCGAGCCCCTTGTGCAGGATCAGGTCGGCGCGGGACCGGGTCGGCAGGATGTTCTCCACGAGGTTGCGGCCGTTGATGCGGTTCCAGATGTCGGTCGCCACGAGTTCTGCCTCGGTGTCGTCGAGGCTGGCGTAGCGGTGGAAGTAGGACCGCGGGTCGGCGAAGGCGGCCGTGCGCAGCGTCTTGAACCGCTCGACGTACCAGCGTCGGACGTCGTCCTCGTGGGCGTCCACGTACACGGAGAAGTCGAAGAAGTCCGACACGAACACGCGCCGGTCCGACGGCGACCCACCGGTCTGCAGGACGTTGAGCCCCTCGATGATCAGCACGTCGGGCTGCCGGACCACGATCGATCCGCCCGGGACGATGTCGTAGGTCAGGTGGGAGTAGACGGGGGCGGACACCTCGGGCTCGCCGGACTTGATGGCGCCGACGAAGCGCACGAGCGAACCGACGTCGTAGGACTCCGGGAAGCCCTTGCGTTCCATCAGGCCGCGCCGCTCGAGCTCCGCGTTGGGGTAGAGGAACCCGTCGGTGGTGACCAGCGCCACCTCGGGGTGGTCGGGCCAGCGGGACAGCAGCGCCTGCATGATCCGCGAGGTGGTCGACTTGCCGACCGCCACCGACCCGGCGATGCCGATCACGTAGGGCACCTTCTCGGTGGTGGAGCCGAGGAAGGTCCCCGTCGCACGGTGCAGGCCCTGCGTGGCCGCCACGTAGAGGTTCAGCAGCCGGGACAGCGGGAGGTAGATGTCGGCCACCTCGTCGAGGGAGATGTCCTCGTTGAGGCCGCGCAGGTGTGCGAGGTCCTCCTCGGTGAGCGACAGGGGGGTCGAGGACCGGCGTGCGGCCCAGTCCTCGCGGGACAGCTCGACCCAGGGGGAGGGGGACATCGTCTTGAGCACGGGGAACCTCTCGCGAACGCCCGGCCGCGGACCCCGGGACGGTCCGGGCGTGCAGCCTACCGACGGATCCGCGCGGCCCCCGCGCGCGATGCGGTCGGGACCACCCTGGGGACGGTGCGCGACACGGTGGGGTGCCTGTGACGTACCTTTATCCCACAGCGGGTCTCCGCGTCCCCCACGTGGAGCACCCATCAGCGGAGAGAGCTCGAGGTCGTGGCCAGGGCGAACGGCACCCGACGGATCGTCGCGCAGCGGCTGCTCGCTGCGCTGATCATCGTGGTGCTCGTGCCGCTGGTGCTCATGGGGGTCGGTGCGACCCAGCAGCAGATCGTGCGCGAGGGCGAACCCGCCCCGGCGACGATCCTCGCCGACCGGGACGTCCGCGAGGTCGATGTCGAGGCCACCGAGAACGCCCGACGGATCGCCGCGGAGTCCGTCGAACCGGTCACCGCTTTCGACCGGGCGGCGCCGACCGAGATCGTCGGCGCGGTACGTCGGGTGTTCGATCATGCCCGGACGGTCCGGCAGCCGGTCCTGGTCGAGGACGGCGAGGAGCCCTCACCGACCACCCCGCCCCTGAGCGACCAGGTCGAGGAGCTCGCCGAGCTGCAGCCCGACCTCGAGCGTCCGACCGTCGAGGCGCTCGTCGAGCTCTCGGACGGCGAGCTGGAGGTGGTCGAGCGGGAGACGATCGCGGTCGCGCAGGAGCTGGCGCGGCAGCAGGTCGACCAGGAGGGCCTGCAGGCCCTGCTCCGGGACACCCTCCCGGTGGAGCTGTCGCTGCGCTCCTTCCCGCGGGACACCGAGGCGACGATCGCCCGGCCGGTGATCGAGCTCAAGATGCGTCCGACCGTCGTGGTCGACCCCGAGCTCACCCAGCTCGAACGCGAGCGAGCGGCCGCCGCGGTGGAGGAGGTCGCCGAGACCTGGCGCGCCGGGGAAGCCATCGTGCGCGAGGGTGAGGTCGTCGGGCGCCTGCAGATGCGGGCGATCGAGGACCTCGGCCTGTCGGGCACCGATCCGCTCCGCCTGCTGCTCCAGGCCGGGCTCGGCATGCTGCTCGTGACCGCGATCGGCGGGATCTACCTCAGCCGGATGCAGCCCAAGGTCTGGGCGAGTGGCAAGAAGGTGCTCCTGCTCTCGCTGCTGGTGGTCGGGTACGCGGCCCTGGTCGTGGCCTCCGGCGTCCTCGCCGAGGCCACCTCACCCGGCTGGGTATACGTCGTGCCGTCGGCGGCGCTGGCGATGACGACCGCCCTGTTGATCCACCCGGTCGTCGGGATCGCGACGATGCTGCCGGCGTCGGTGATCGTGCTGCTGGCGATGCCGGACTCCGCGCCGGTGGCGCTGTTCGCGGCCGCCGCGGTGCTGATCAGCGTGCCCCTCACCACCCGGATCGCGTCCCGGTCGGACCTGCGCTCGGCGACGCTGCGGGCCGGACTGTCCTTCCCGCTGCTCGCTGCGGTGGTCGTGGCGATCTTCGGACCGCGGGAGGAGCTGCTGGTCGCGGTCGGTGCCGGGGCGGTCAACGGGGCCGTCACCGCGGTCGTCGTCCAGGGTGGGATGCCCTTCCTCGAGACGCTGTTCCGGCTGCCGACGGTGACCGCCCTGCTCGACCTCGCCGACCGCAACCATCCGCTCCTGCGTGAGCTCGAGGAGAAGGCGCTCGGGACCTACAACCACTCGGTGATGGTGGCCTCGATCACCGAACGTGCCTGCCGCGCGGTCGGGGCCGACCCGCTGATCGCCAGCGTCGCGGCTCTGTACCACGACATCGGCAAGGTGCGACAGCCCCACTACTTCATCGAGAACCAGCAGGGCATCGCCAACCCCCACGACGAGCTCGAGCCCGAGGTCTCGGCGGTCATCATCCACAACCACGTCACCGACGGGGTGGAGATGGCCCGTGAGTACAAGCTGCCCCCCGAGGTGGTCGACTGCATCGGCAGCCACCACGGCACCACCCTCGTCAGCTACTTCTACGAGCGCGCGATCTCCCAGGCGGGTGGGGACCCCACCGCCGTCGACGAGCAGGCCTTCCGCTACACGGGCCACAAGCCGCGGTCCAAGGAGGCGGCGATCCTGATGTTCGCCGACTGCTGCGAGGCGACGACCCGGTCGATGGCCCTCTCCCGGGGCAACCTGCCCCGCGAGGAGATCGAGGAGACGGTCGACCGGCTGCTGGAGGAGCGTGTCGACGACGGGCAGTTCCACGCGTCCGACCTGACCTTCCACGATCTCATGCTCGCCCGTGACCAGATCGTCGAGTCGCTGGTCGGCGTGTACCACCCGCGGATCCCGTACCCGAGGCGCGAGGTCGCGGCGGCGCCGCACGTCCACGGCGAGCACCGGCCGCCGCCACCGCCCCCGCCGTCCCGCACGGTGTCCCTGCCGGAGGGCACCACACCGGCGCCGCCCCGCCCGTGACGGGGTCGATGTGCCCGGCTCCGGGGTCGCGGACGCGGTGAGCCCCTTCGCCGTCCGGGTGCGCGCGGTGGTCGCGGCG
>SKNO01000175.1 GCA_007120465.1 Nitriliruptoraceae bacterium | reverse complement strand
CGCCGCGGTCGAGGCGACCCCGGATCAGCTCGCCGTCCTGCGCGAAGCCGGGGTGGTGGACGCAGGGGCGCGGGGCTTCGAGGTCGTCCTCGCGGCCGTGCACGGGCACCTCACCGGCGAGGCACCGCCGGTCCGCCGCGACGCGCCGGCACGCACCGAGCGGCGGCGCGAGGAGGGCTGCCACGGCTCGCTGGCGCACCCCTTCGAGGTGCAGTACCTGCTCGACGCCTCCGACGAACGCGCGGCGACGATCCGCAGGTCGCTGGAGTCCCTCGGTGACTCGGTGGTGGTCGTGGCGGCGGGTGGGTTGCTCAACGTGCACGTGCACACCGGTCAGGTCGGTCCGGCGATCGAGGTCGGGCTCGAGCACGGCCGCCCCAGGGACATCGAGGTGGTGCACCTCGGCGACCAGATCGTCCATCGCGCGACGGCCGGCCGCGTCGCGACGGGGGCGGTGGCGGTGCTCTCCGGACCGGGCGCCATGGCCGTCGCCGCCGCACCACACGTCGAGGTGGTGGACGGCGCGGCGGGACGGCTTCCGGCCGTCGCGGACCTGCTCGACGCGGTCGATCGGGTCGCGGCCGACCACGTGGTGCTCCTGCCCGGGCACCGCAACGTCGTCCCGACGGCCAGGCAAGCGGCGGAGCTGGCCCGCCGCGACCGGGGTCGCGAGGTGGACGTGATCGATGCCGCGTGCACGCCGCCGTCGGTGCTCGCTGCGCTGGCCGTGCTGGACCCGGAGGGCGATCCCCGGACGACGGCGGCCCAGCTCGCCGAGGCCGCGACCGCGGTCGCGACCGGCGAGGTCGTCGGTGCGGTCCGTGACGCCGACACCGCCGTGGGGCCGGTCCGGGAGGGCACGCCCCTCGGCCTCGTCGACGGCGAGGTGGTGGCGGTGGACGTGGATCCGCTGGTGACGTTCCGCGCGGTCGCGACGGCCCTGGAGGTGGGACGGGCCGAGCTGATCACCCTGCTCGTCGGTGCGGAGCCGACCGCGGACGAGCGCGCGGCGGTGACCGCGCTCCTCGCGGAGCTTGCGCCGACAGCGGAGCTGGAGGTCATCGACGCCGGCCACCGTCCGTCCCGGTACTGGATCGGTGTCGAGTGAGCCTGCGGCTGGACGACCGCGTCACCGAGCTGCCGGGCGTCGGGCCGAAGCTCGGTGCCCGGCTCGCGGACGCGCTCGGGATCCGCACCATCGGGGACCTCCTGCACCACTATCCCCGGCGGCACCAGGACGCGGGGGAGGTCCTGGACCTCTCGCAGGTGGCGGAGGACGAGCCGGCGACGCTGATCGGTGAGATCCTCGACTGGTCCACCCGGCGGACCCGCACCCGGGGGAAGGGACGCCAGCTCGACATCGCCGAGGCGAGGGTCCGCCAGGCCAGTGGGGCGATCTTCCACGCGACGTTCTTCAACCAGCGGTGGCGCGCGAACCAGCTGCCGCCGGGCACCGTCGCCGCCTTCAGCGGGACCGTGAAGCGGTTCCGCTCCAGCCTGCAGCTGCGCAGCCCGGAGGTGCAGCGGCTCGGACAGGTGTCGGCGGGGCTGGATGCCGCCTCCGCCGCGGAACGGCTGCGCCACCAGCGGCTGCTGGCGGTGTACCCGGCCGTGGACGGGCTGCCGAGCTTCAAGCTCGCGGAACTGGTCGAGGCCGCCCTGGAGTCGCTGTCGCCCCTCGAGGACTGGCTGCCGGCGTCGCTGCTCGACCGCTTCGACCTCGTGGACCTCGACACCGCGGTCCGCGGGATCCACCTGCCACCCGACCCGGTGACCCGGGACGCGGCCCGCCACCGGCTGGTGTTCGACGAACTGTTCGCCCTGCAGCTCGGGTTGCAGTGGCGGCGGGTCCGGCTGGAGGCCGACACCCTCGGCGTGGACAACCGCCCGGTCGAGGGGGGACGTACCGACGCGTTCCTCGATGCGCTTCCGTTCCCGCCCACCGGGGCGCAGCTCCGGGCCTTCGAGGGGATCGGCGAGGATCTCGCGAGGCTGCGGCCGATGCACCGGCTGCTCCAGGGTGACGTCGGCTCCGGGAAGACCGTCGTCGCGGTGTGGACGATGCTCAACGCCGTCGACCGCGGTCGGCAGGCGGCGCTGATGGTCCCGACGGAGGTGCTCGCGGAGCAGCACCACCGCACCCTGACCGAGCTGCTCGCGCCGCTGGGCGTCAACGTGCTCGACGGCATCCGGGTGGAGCTGCTGACCTCCTCGGCGACCACCGCGCAGCGGCGTCGCATCCTCGGCGAGCTGCTGTCGGGGCAGGTCGACGTGGTCGTCGGCACCCACGCGCTGCTGGAGGAGGGGGTCCGGTTCGCGGACCTCGGCGTGGTGGTGATCGACGAGCAGCACCGCTTCGGGGTGTCACAGCGGGTGCAGCTCAAGGAGAAGTCGGTGGCCGATGCGTCGCCGGCCGGTCCCGGCGGCGACGGGGAGGCGCGTGCGACGCTGCCCGACGTGCTGGTGATGACCGCGACCCCGATCCCACGGTCGCTCGCCCTCACGCTGTACGGCGACCTCGACGTCACCGTCCTCGAGGAGCTCCCGCCGGGGCGCGAGCCGATCACCACCCAGCTGATCACCCCGGCCGAAGCGCACCGCCGCGATGCGCTGTACCGCTTCATCCGGGAGGAGGCCGGCCAGGGGCGCGGGACCTACGTGGTGTGCCCCTTCGTGGAGCCCTCCGACACCCTGCCGGGAACGTCAGCGATCGAGGAGCACCAGCGCCTGGCGCGGGAGGTGTTCCCGGACCTCGAGGTGGAGCTCGTCCACGGACGCATGCCCTCCGACGCGAAGGACGCCGCGATGGGACGCTTCCGTGCGGGGGAGGCGCACGTCCTGGTCGCGACCACGGTGATCGAGGTCGGGGTCGACATGCCCCACGCGACGATCATGGTGATCGAGGACGCCGAGCGGTTCGGTATCAGCCAACTCCACCAGCTGCGGGGCCGGGTCGGCCGAGGCGGAGGTCGCAGCTTCTGCGTGCTGTTCGCCGGCTGGAACGCCGAGCTCGGCGACGATGCCGCCGAGCGTCTCGCGGCGGTGGCCGACTCCACCGACGGGTTCCTGCTCGCCGAGGCCGACCTGCACATCCGCGGGGCGGGGCAGCTGTTCGGTCAGAAGCAGTCGGGGTTGCCCGACCTCAGGATCGCGGACCTGCTCCGCGACCTCGAGGTGGTGGGCACGACCCGCGACCTGGCGCGTGACGTGGTGGCGGCCGACCCCGACCTGTCGGAGCACGCGCGACTGCGCACCGAGGTCCTGGCCCGCTACGACGGTGGCCTGGACGCCTTCGCCGCCCTCGAGACCGGCTGACCGTGCGACCCCAGGCACACGCGTCGAGGAGGTGGCGATGACCGACGGGCTCGCGGTGGTGACGGGTGCGTCCAGCGGGATCGGCGCGGCGACCGCCCGCCTGCTCGGCGCCCGCGGGTGGACCGTCGTGCTGGTGGCTCGCCGCACCGACGCCCTCGATGAGGTGGCCGCCTGGATCACGACCGCCGGCGGGCGTCCGGTGGCGGAGCCCCTCGACGCCGCCGACGCGGCGGCCGT
>SKNO01000028.1 GCA_007120465.1 Nitriliruptoraceae bacterium | reverse complement strand
GACGCGGACCACCACCTCGTGGTCGCCGCCGGGGCGGCGCAGCACGAGTGCCTCGCCCTCGCGGCCGACCCCCACGTCCACCGCGCGCAGACCCGAGAACGCCGCCCGTCGCCCCGGTGCCCCGTCCCGCAGCGCGACCGTCACGGGGTCGTCGGCGTTCGCGACGGCCCAGTCGTCGGCGGTCTGTCCCACCCACAGCCGCGCCTTCGCGCGGCCGTAGGCGGTCAGGTCCGGGTGCCAGTCGAGGTGGTCCGCGGAGAGGTTGAGCAGCACGCCCACCTCGGCGCGTAGCTGGGAGACGAAACGGAGCTGGAAGCTCGACAGCTCGGCGACCAGCACCACCTCGGGAGGCTCGGCCGCCGCCACGTCGGTGACGGGTCGGCCGATGTTGCCGCAGGCCGCGACGGGGACGCCTCCGGCCGCGAGCATCGCCGCGAGCAGCTCGGTCGTGGAGGTCTTGCCGTTGGTGCCGGTCACGCCGAGCAGACGGTGCGGGTACAGCCGCAGGCCGAGCTCCGGTTCCGACCAGACCGGGAGGTCCGCGTCGAGGGCCGCCCGCAGGACGGGTGCGGACTCCGGCACCCCCGGGGAGGGCACCACCAGCTGGGCGTCCACCTCGGCGAGCACGTCCACGGGGGCGCGGCCGAGGACGACCCGGTGACCCGCCGCGGCGAGCTCGTCGGCGGCGGGGTGGGTCGCCGCGTCGTCGACCATGGTCACCGCGACCCCGACGCCGGCCAGCGCCCGGGCGGCGGCGCGCCCGGACGCGCCGAGCCCGATCACCAGCGCGCGGGTGATCGGTCCCAGGTCGTCGGCGGGGCGGGTGGGCGTCACGTCAGCCCACCGGTCCGACCCGGCCGATCCACTCGGCGTAGAACAGCCCGAGACCGAGGGAGATCCCGATCCCCGCGAGGATCCAGAACCGCACGATGATCGTGGTCTCCTGCCACCCCACGAACTCGAAGTGGTGGTGGATGGGGGCGATGCGGAAGACCCGCTTCCCGGTCAGTCTGAACACCGCCACCTGGATGATGACCGACACCGTCTCCACGACGAACAACCCGCCGAAGAGGATCAGGAGCACCTGGGTGTTGGTCGCGACGGCGAACGCGGCGAGCACACCGCCGAGCGCGAGCGATCCCGTGTCGCCCATGATGATCTTCGCCGGCGGCGCGTTGTGCCAGAGGAAGCCCGCGCAGGCGGCGAACAGGGCCGCGGCGATGATCGCCAGGTCGAGCGCCTGCCCGGCTTCGAGGTCGTAGGCACCGAAGTTCCGGAACTGCCAGAAGGCCACCAGCGTGTACCCACCGAAGGCCAGCGCCGACGACCCGGCGACCAGCCCGTCCAGCCCGTCGGTCAGGTTCACCGCGTTGGATGCACCCGTGAGCAGCAGGAAGATCCAGAGGAAGAACACCCACGCAGGCACGTCGAACGCGATGTCCCCGACGACCGAGATGTTCTGCGGCAGCCCGGCGTAGGTGGGCCCGAGGAACGCGAACAACGCGGCGATCACCGTCTGGCCGAGGAACTTCGTGGTCTTGTTGAGGCCGAGGTTGCGTTGGGCGCGGACCTTGATGAGGTCGTCGGCGAACCCCACGATCGCCATCCCGACGAACGTCCCCAGCACGAGGATCCCGAGGGCGGTGATCCGCGTCCCGGTGAGATGGGCGACACCGAAGGCGACGACGGTGGCCAGGACGATCGCCCATCCCCCCATGGTGGGGGTCCCGGCCTTCGTCTGGTGGCTCTCGGTCAACTCCTCGCGGATCGGCTGGCCGAAGCCCCGCTCGCGGAAGTAGCTGATCACGAGCGGGGTCCCCAGCAGCGCAGTGAGCAGGGCGACGGCTCCGGCGATCAGCATCGCGATCACGGGGCGACCCTCCCGGCGGTGACGCCCGCCGCGACCGTCTCCAGTCCCGCGACCCGGGACCCCTTCACGAGCAGCACGTCACCTGGGACGAGCGTCCCGCGCACCGCGGCGATGGCCGCGTCGGCATCCGGGACGGTGACCACCTCCGCGGCGCCCGCCTCCCGCGCGCCGTCGGCGATCGCGGCGGCGTCCGGCCCGACGACGACGAGGTGGTCGACCCCGAGATCCGCGCAGGTCCACCCGATCCGCCGGTGCTCCTCGACGGAGGTGGGACCGATCTCCGCCATCACGCCGAGCACGGCGACCGTCCGGCCCGTGCGCTCGATCGCCGTGAGGGTCTCCAGCGCGGCGCGGACCGACGTGGGGTTGGCGTTGTAGGCGTCGTTCAGCACCGTCACCCCATCGTGCACGAACACCTCGCCGCGCCACGGCGAGACCCGCGCCTGGCCCATGGCGGCGGCCGCCTCCGACAGGTCGACGCCGAGGTGACCCGCGACGGCCAGAGCGAGCAGTCCGTTGGTGAGCTGGTGGCGGCCGGCGACGGGCACGGTCAGCGGCACGCTCCCCCAGGGCGTCACCGCGGTGGCCCGCGGCCGGGCGTAGGCGTCGAGCCGCACGTCCCGGGCGTGCACGTCCGCCGTCGGGTCGTCGGCCGCCACCCGCAACACCGCCGGTGCCACATCGGCCATCGCCGCGACGCGGGGATCACCGACGTTGAGCACCGCCATCCCCCGCTCCCCCAGCGCCTCCACCAGCTCACGCTTGCCGCGCGCCACGTCGTCGATCGTCCCGAACACCTCGAGGTGGACGGCGGCGACGGCGGTCACGACCGCGACGTCGGGGGCGAGGATCGGCGCCAGCGCGGCGATGTCGCCGACGTTGCGCGCGCCGATCTCGGCGACCAGTACCTCGGTGTCCTCGCGCAGGCCGAGCAGGGTGAGCGGCACCCCCAGCTCGTTGTTGTAGGAGCCCGCCGCCGCGTGGACCCGGCGGCCCGCCCCGACGGCTGACGCGGTCAGGTCCTTGACGGTGGTCTTGCCCACGGACCCGGTGATCGCCACCGACGTCGGCTGCACGTAGGCGCGGACGGCGGCGCCGAGCAGCGCGAGCGCGGCCCACGGGTCGTCGACGACGATGACCGGCACCGCCAGCTCGGGGACGGGACGTCCGGCGAGGACCGCGACCGCGCCACCGTCGACCGCAGCGGTCGCGAAGGCGTGGCCGTCCACGTGCGCGCCCGGGAGCGCGACGAACAGCGGCCGGCCGGCCGGGATCCGGCGCGAGTCGCTCGTGACGGCGTCCACGCGCACGTCGGCGGGTCCCTGCACCTCCCCGCGGACGGCGTGGGCGACCTCGCGCACCGACAGTTCGATCACCGGTCACCTCCGTCCGCGTCGAGGACCGCCGCGGCCACCTCACGGTCGTCGAAGGGCACCGCCCCGTCGGCGAACTCCTGGGTGGTCTCGTGGCCCTTGCCGGCGAGCAGGACCACGTCGCCGGGGCGGGCCGCGGCGATCGCGTGCTCGATCGCCCTCGCCCGATCGACCTCGACGTGGACGGTGCAGTCGGCGCCGTCGGCGAGCGCGCGCCGGGCGCCGTCCGCGACGCTCTGGAGGATCGCCGCGGGATCCTCGGTGCGCGGGTTGTCCGAGGTCAGCACGGCCACGTCGGCGGCGGTGGCCGCGGCGCCCATCGGGCGCCGCTTG
>SKNO01000014.1 GCA_007120465.1 Nitriliruptoraceae bacterium | reverse complement strand
CGGTGCTCGGCGTCCGTCGCAGACCGGCCAGGTGATCCGAGGGTGGCGGCCGACCGACGTCGCTCTCGCCCGGCAGCGGCCAGCCGGCGGCGCGCCCCTAGGATCGAGGCATGGACGACACCGGGAACGGGGCCACCTCCGACGACGGGCTGGTGCACGGCGTGCGCCCCGTCGACCTGCGCGACTACGTCGACTTCTCCCGCGGTGAGGCGACGCGCGTCCGGGTCTTCGCGACCCCGCAGCTGGCGCTCGACCTGTGGTGCATCGAGCCACAGCAGTCCACGCCGGTGCTCCATCACGCCGAGCAGGAGCTGACCTACACGGTGGTCGGTGGCCGGTCCTGGTTCGTCACCGAGGATGGCGAGGTCGGTCTCGACCCGATGGGCTCGCTGCTGGTCCCCGCCGGGGTCGTCCACGGGATCGACAACCGGGCACCGGATCCGCTGATCGTCGTGGCGGTGTCGGCGCCACCCACGGCCCCGCCCTCGGACCGGACGGAGGACCGCCCGGTGGAGGACCGCCGGGAGGCGATCCGCCTCGAGCCCGACCGCCCCAACCTGCTGCGCCGGTTCGCCGACCGCCTGTTCGGCGCGCGCCGGTAACCGTTCCCCGCCCGACCGGCGCGGTGAGCTGCCGCGCCCTGGCCCCCGGACCCGCCCCCATGAGACCAGGACCTGCGCGAGGCACCAGCATCGCCGACACCTTCGTCGTGACCTCCGAGATGTCCGCGCGCATCGACGGGCGCGAGATCCACCCGGTCTACGGCACCGGCGCACTGGTCGCCGACATCGAGCGCCTCGGCCGCCGGCTGCTCGAACCCCACCTCGAACCCGGCGAGGAAGCCGTCGGGGCGCAGCTCGAGATCCTGCACCGCGCCCCGGTCCCGGTGGGTGAGACGGTGACCCTGACCGCCACGGTCGCCTCGGTGGGTCCCACGTCGCTCGTGTGCGAGGTCCTGGCACGTCACGGCGGGACGATCGTGGCCCGCGGCGCGTTCGAGCAGCGGCTCGTGCACCTCGACCGCTTCCGCCAGGAGGTCGAGCGCCGTCGCGAGGCACCGACGCCCTGAACCCCGCACCGACACCCTGAAGCCCGCACCGTCGGCCCCGATCACCGTCACCGCGGCCCTGGACCGCCCGGACGTGTGATGCTACCGTCACGGACGGTTCACAGAGCCTCACACCAGAGCTTCGCACCGTGGTGTGCCCGCACCACGTGACGGCCCGACGAGCGCACCCCGGCCACACGCTCGCTCCCGGGAGGACGGGTGAGATGGATCAGCGGATGTCGGCATCCTCCTCGGCACGGTCGCTGCTGCTGACGGTGTTCGGCGACCTGGTGCTGCCGAGCGGCGGTCGCGCGTGGCTGGCGACGCTGGCCGCCGCGATGGGTGAGCTCGGGGTCGCGCCCGCAACGACGCGCCAGGCGCTGCGCCGGTTGGTGAGCCAGGGACTGGTCGCAGCCGAACGACACGGTCGGCTCGCCAGCTACCACCTCACCGCGCAGGGACGGCGGCGCCTGGAGGAGGCGGCCGAGCGCATCTACCTGCGTCGTCCGCTGGCGTGGGACGGTCGCTGGCGGATGCTGACCTACACCTTCCCGGAGGACGAGCGGGCGACCCGGGCGGCGCTGCGCAAGGAGCTCGGCTGGCTCGGGTACGGCTCGCTCTCCGGCGGCGTGTGGGTGTGTCCATGGGACCTGGGCACCCGGCTCGACGCCGTCCTCGCGAAGCACGACGTGCAGGGCGGGGTCCAGACCTTCACCGCGGCCCTGGAGGGTGACGACCGCTCCCTGGCGGCCCGGGCCTACGACCTGGGCGAGCTCCGCGCGGCGCACCGCGCCTTCCTCGAGGCCGACGAGGGGGTCACGCCGCGGCCCGAGAGCGACCGGGAGGCGTTCGTGCGCCGGATCGATCTGGTCCACCGGTGGCGCAAGTTCCTGTTCCTCGACCCGGGCCTGCCCGACGAGCTGTTGCCGGCGGACTGGCTGGGCGACCGCGCCGCGGCGACCTTCCTCGCCCGGTACGGCGCCCTCGAAGGGGCGGCCTGGCGCCACTGGGACCGGCTGGCGGCCGAGGCTGACCCGGAGGGGCGGGCCCCCGCCCGCGTCACATCGAACCTCGACGTCCCTGCCCCGCGGTCGGGGAACGACGACCTCGCGCACGCCGGCAGCGACGCCGAGGTGGCAGACCGCGGCGATGCGCCCGCCACCACCGCGCCCACCGACCGTGCAGCCACGACCGAGGAGGACCGGAGCGTGCGTGCCCCGACCGCCAACGCCCGCCACGGCGCGGGCAGCGAGGACGACCCGAAACGCACGGAGGCGTTCCTGGAGCGGCTCCACGCGGGTCACAAGGTCGAGCCGAGCGACTGGATGCCGGACACCTACCGGCAGCTCAACATCCGCTTCATCGAGATGCACGCCAACTCGGAGATCATGGGGGCGCTGCCCGAACGCGAGTGGATCGCCCGCGCCCCGTCGCTCAGGCGCAAGCGCTCGCTGGCGGCCAAGGTGCAGGACGAGGTCGGCCACGCACACCTGATCTACCGGGTGGCCGAGTCGCTGGGACGCCCGCGACCGGCGATGTACGAGGATCTGATCGCCGGTCGGGGGAAGTTCCACAACGTGTTCCACTACCCCACCTACACGTGGGGTGACGTGGCCTGCATCGGGTTCCTGGTGGACGGCGCGGCCATCGTCACGCAGCGGGCGCTGCTCGACACCTCCTACGCCCCCTACGTGCGGGTGATGCGGCGGGTGGTCGCCGAGGAGTCCCTGCACTACCGTCACGGCGAGGACATCATGCTGGCGCTGGCCAGCGGCAGCGACGAACAGTTCGAGATGCTCCAGGAGGCGGTGAACCGCTGGTGGGAGCCGGTGATGCACTTCTTCGGGACCGACGTTGCGGCCGAGGACGACCCGATGATCGACTGGGGGGTCAAGACCCGGACCAACGAGCAGTCCCGTCAGGAGTGGATCAGCCAGTACGTCCCGAAGCTGTGGGACATGGGCATCGAACCGCCCGATCCGACGCTCGCCTACGACCCCGAGACCCGCACCTGGCGGTACAGCGAACCCGACTGGGACCGGCTCCGGGCGATCATCAAGGGTGAACCGACCGACGCGACCAAGAGCCGCCTGTACTGGCGCCAGCTGCTGCACCGCCACCACGCGTGGATCCACCAGATCGTCACCGGGGACGAGGTCCCCGCCGCCGCCTGAGGACCCGCAGATGTCGACCTACGAGGTGTTCGGACGACGCAAGTGGGACGCGCCGCTGGAGCACGTGGGCACCGTGCACGCGGCGGACCACGACACGGCGCTGCTGGTGGCCCGGGAGACCCACTTCCGCCACCAGGAGGGCGTCGACTACGCGGTCGTGCGCAGCGACCAGCTGCACCGGTTGGAGGACCCGACGCTGCTGGAGCGCCGCACCGACATCAGCTACCGCCTGCAGGCGGGCTACTCGGGCTTCCGCGAGAAGCGCGAGGCCGCCCGGGCCGCCGCGGACGCCCGCGGGCGCGGACACCTGCGTGAGCGGCCGGTGCCCGGCGCCGGCGGCAAGGGCACCTCGTG
>SKNO01000180.1 GCA_007120465.1 Nitriliruptoraceae bacterium | reverse complement strand
TGGCCGACGCCGCCCGGCGTGCGCGGGCGCGGCACGACCCGATCGGCGCACTCGGACGGCTCGACGAGGCGTTGACCCGCTGGCGCGCCTTCGGGGTCAGCTTCGTGACGATCGCGGTCCTCCTCGCCTGGGCGCTGACGTCCTGAGCGCCGGCTGACGATCGGGTCGTCGCCGGCCATGGTCGCCGACCTGTCGCTCAGCTGGCGAGGAGGCGGGTCTGGCCGGTGTCGGTGAGGTCGTACCCGAGTTCCTCGGCGAGCTGTCGGAAGGTGACCGACGCGGCAGCGCCGAGCAGGGGCGCGAGCATCGCCAGGTCGTCCGCGGGGAGAGCGAGCTCGAAGGGTTCGCTGACGAGCGGGATGAAGGCGAGGTCGAGCAGTTGGGCCGCCGCTCGGATGGCGATGCCGGCGTCGGCGGTGCCCGTGGCGACCGCGAGGGCGACGTCGAGGTGCGACGTCAAGGTCGGCCCGGCGAAGGCGGACGGGTCGATGCCCCGGCGGCGTGCGAGCTGGTCCAGCAGGGTGCGGGTGCCGGTGCCGGTCGGACGGAGCGCGACGCGGAGGTCCGCGAGGTCGGTGAGGCCGCGGACCTCGCCGGCGCGGTCGGCCGCGAGGACGATGCCTTGCTCACGGCGCCACAGGTGCACCAGCACGGGGCGCCGACCGGCCAGGACCCGCGTGACGAAGGGGGCGTTGTAGCGGCCGTCGGGGGTCCGCAGGTGCAGGCTGGCGACGTCGGCCTGCCCGGACCACAGGGCCTGCAGCCCGGCAGCGGACCCGGTCGCCGGCAGACGGACGAGCGGCGGATCGGTCCCCGCGATCAGGCGGGCGAGGGCGGGGTCGTCGCTGCCGGCCATGCGCAGCGCAGGCAGGCCGTGCAGCCAATGGGACGCCCGCGCCGCACCGTCCACGGCGACGGTGGCTCGTCGTCGCGGTTCGACGTCGACGATGCCGGCGCTCGCGAGCTCGCGGAGCGCCCGCCCCGCGGTGGCGGCGGAGGTGCCGTGGTCGTCGGCGAGCTGCCGCACGCCCGGCAGGGTGTCACCGGCTGACCACGCACCGTCGGCGATCCACCGGGCGAGATCGGCGGCGAGCTCGTCGTAGGTTGCCACGGCGCCCCGGTTCTGGTCGGCTGGTGTCTCAGACAGTGTGGCACAGACGCAGTGTGGCACAGATGGCGCGAGGAGTGGTCGATGGGGCGTTGGACGGTGTGGCGGATGCTGTGGTTGCTCGCGGTCCTCGGACCGCTGGGGGCGTGCACGGCCGACGGGGCGGCGGACGACCGACCGGTGATCCTGGCGACCACGACGAGCACCTACGACTCGGGACTGTTGGACGAGCTGGTGCCGGTGTTCGAGCAGGGGTCCGGCTACCGGCTCGACGTGATCGCGGTGGGCAGCGGGCAGGCGATCGAACTCGGCCGTCGTGGTGAGGCCGACGTGGTGCTCGCCCACTCGCCGGAGGCGGAGCAGGAGCTGGTCGACACCGGGGTCACGGGGGACCGTGTGCTGGTGATGTACAACGACTTCGTGGTGCTCGGCCCGATCGACGACCCGGCGCAGGTCGCAGCGGCGGGGTCCATCACCGAGGCGATGCAGCGGTTGGCGACCGGCGCCGCGGAGTTCATCTCCCGGGGGGACGACTCGGGGACGCACGCGCTGGAACTGGCCCTGTGGGAGCAGGCCGGGCTCGCGCCGTCGGGTGGCTGGTACCGGGAGGCCGGGCAGGGGATGGGCGCGACCCTGCAGATCGCCGCCGACGCCGAGGCCTACACCCTCACCGATCGGGGAACCTGGCTAGCGACCGAGCTGCAGGAGGGCCTGGCGATCGTCTACGAGGACGATCCCGCGCTGTTCAACCTCTACCACGTGATCCCGATCACGGTCGCGGCCGGTGAACGGGTCCACGAGGCCGGCGGCCACACCTTCGCCGAGTGGATCGTCGACGACGAGGTGCAGGAACTCATCGGGGTCTTCGGGATCGACCTCTACGGGGAGACCCTGTTCGTCCCGGCGGCCGGCCGCGACGCCGACGAGCTGCGTGGGGGGAGCTGACCGATGGAGGTGGTGCTCGAGGCGATCGAGGGCGCCTGGCAGCTGCTGCTCGGTCGCGACGAGGTCACCTACGAGGTGCTGTGGCGGTCGCTACGCATCTCGCTGACCGCGACGGCGATCGCGCTGGCGCTCGGGCTGCCGGTCGGGGTGGGGTTGGCGATCGGCCGCTTCCCGGGCCGACGCACCCTGTACACGCTGGCCAACACCGGCATGGGGCTGCCGCCGATCGTGGTCGGGCTGGTCGTCACCGTGCTGTTGTGGCGGAGCGGTCCGCTCGGCGACCTCGGCCTGCTCTACACCCCCACCGCGATGGTCACCGCGCAGGCCGCCATCGCCACGCCGGTGGTCACCGCGCTGTCCGCCGCGGCGCTCCAACAGGTGGACGAGGAGTTCCGCCTGCAGATGCGCGGCATCGGTGCCAGCCGGCTCCGGTCGCTGTGGGAGGTCGGGCGCGAAGCGCGGCTGCCCCTGCTGGCCGTGGCCATGGCCGGGTTCGGCGCCGCGATCAGCGAGGTCGGGGCGGCGCTCATGGTCGGCGGCAACCTGCAGGGCGAGACCCGGGTGCTCACCACCGCCGCGGTGCTCGAAGCCTCACGCGGCCGGTTCGCCGCCGCGCTGGCCTTCGGCTTCGTCCTGCTCGTCGTCGCCCTCGCGGTCAACCTCGCCCTCACCCTGCTCCAGCAACGCGGCGGGACGCAGGGCCGATGACCGTCCTGCTGCGGCTCCGTGACATCGCCGTCGAGCGTGGCGGTCGCACGATCCTGGACATCCCGCGCCTCGAGATCCTCGCGGGCGAGAGCGTCGCGGCCCTCGGCCCCAACGGCGCCGGCAAGTCGACCCTGCTCCGGACCTGCGGGGCGCTGCTGCGACCGACGCGCGGGCAGGTGTACCTCGACGGCCTCCCCGCCGTCGACGCGACGTACCGTCGGTCCATCGCGGCGGTGCTCCAACGCCCCCTCCTGCGTCGCGGCACGGTGCTCGACAACGCCGCGAGCGGCCTGCGGTTCCACGGCGTGCCACGGGCCCGCGCACGCGAGGAGGCGGCACGCTGGCTCGACCGGCTCGGCGTCGCCCACCTCGCCAACCGTCAAGCACGCACCCTCTCCGGAGGGGAAGGCCAACGCGTCTCGATCGCCCGCGCCCTGGCCACCGCCCCCCGGCTGTTGCTGCTCGATGAACCCTTCGCCGCCCTCGACGAGCCCAGCCGTGGCAGCCTCGTCGCCGACGTCCGCCAACTGATCGACGAACAGCGGATCGCCACCCTGCTCGTCACCCACGACCGGCGCGAGGCTGCCGCCCTCGTGGGCCGCGTCCTCGTCCTCGACCAGGGGCGGCTCCTCGCCGACGGGCCGACCGCCCAGATCCTCAACGATGCGGACCTGGCCGCGCACATCGGGGGCAACGGTGTGCTCGACGAGGCCCTCGCGGCCTCCCTCCACGACCGCGAGCGGCCACGACGCTGATCGGCGAACCTGCGTGGGTGGGCACGAGAGGTATCGAACCTCTGACCTCTGCCGTGTGAAGGC
>SKNO01000257.1 GCA_007120465.1 Nitriliruptoraceae bacterium | reverse complement strand
CTGCCCGTCGACATCGACGACCTCGGCGTGGGCACCGCCGACGAAGGTCCCGCGGAGGAGGCGTCCGGTGAGGGTTCGGCGCCCACCGAAGCCGCGCCCGACCCGTCCGCGGAGGACCCCGGCCCGACGGAGGCGGCGGGCGAGGAGGCGACGCCCGAGGAGCCAGGTGAGGAGCCGGTCGCCGCTCCGGCGCCGGACGAGGACGCCGAACCGCAGGACACCGGCTGCGCGGTGGTGGTCGACCCCGACGGCACACCGATGGACCCCGACGACCACCTCGGGCTCGTCGGACCGATCAACGGCTCCATGGAGGCGCTGGTGTTCCGGATGGACCAGGATCTGACGCTGCTTGAGGAAGGTGGCAGCGACGGGCCCAGCCTCGACATGGAGCTCGCCCAGCAGCTCGAGACGTGGGAGGACCTCGTCCACCCCGTGATCGGGCTGACCCCGCCGGAGGGTGCGGAGGCGTGGCATGACCGGTTGGTGGCCAGCTGGGCGGCGGTCTGTGCGGCGATCGTGGACGGACGGGAGGGCATCGCCGGCGACGACGACCGCTTCCAGGCCTACGTCGACGCGCTGCGGGGGTTCCCGAACCTACTGAACGAGCTGCACGCGAACGCTGCCTGCGGTCCCTTCGAGGCGTGCTGACGGGTCCCGGCCACACGGCTGACGGACCGGTGGCGACACCATCTCTCGGTCACGTGGTGGCGTGCACCGCCGATGGGCGGGGACGGACACCACGTCGTGCAGCACCTGCTCGGAGCCGCGACCTCCCTCGGATACGGTCAGGAGGGAGCACGGGGGTGGGAGGTGGCACCGTGCGACAGGACGCCAGGCTCCGACCGCCCGGCCGCCTGGCCGGCCTCGTGGTGGCCGCGGGTGTTGTCCTGCTCGTCGTGGCGTGCGGCGGCGGTGAGCAGGCCGGTGAGCTGTCCGTCGACGAACTCGACGCCGAGGTGGAGGCGCCTGCGGAACCGGTGGAGGAACCGGAGTCGGTGGAGGAGGAGCCAGCGGAGGAGCCCGTCGAGGAGGGCGGCGTGCGCGAGCACCGCCCTCCGCAGGACGCCGAGACCTTCGCCGACTGCGGCAGCATCGACGACCGGGATCCCGGTGCGGTGATCGTGTTCCCGAGCGACGACGTGGCCGGCTCGTTCGACGCCGGTCCGGGTCCGGTGACCGTCGAGGTGGTCGGGTGCGGCAACACCTTCGAGGCCAACGTGCAGTGGGAGGCCTACCACGGGCAGAACCGCACCCCCACACTCGAGGGGCACACGATGGGGGGCACCATGGGGGACTGGGGCGCGTTCTCGGTGGCCGAGACCTACTGGACCCCCGGCGAGTGGACGGTGGTCGTGTTCGAGATCGACGCCGAGTCCGGCGAGCGCGTCGAGTACGACCGGGTCACCTTCGCCGTCGACTGAGATCCGTGGGTCTGATGGGGTCTGGTGCGCATGGGCTGGACGGCGCCTCGCGCTCACACGAGGCGGTGGGCGGCTGCGGTCGGGCATCGACGCGTGTGGACCGCCACGCGAGGCGTGTCGCACCCCGCCGGTAGGGTCCTCGCCCCGACGCGTGGAGAGGTAAACACACCCGTGGTGAGGTTCCTGCACACCGCCGACTGGCAGCTCGGCATGACCCGGCACTTCCTCGAGGGAGAGGCGCAGGGCCGGTTCGCGCAGGCCCGGATCGACGTGGTCAGCCGGATCGCCGGGCTCGCAGCGGAGCGCGACTGCGCCTTCGTCGTCGTGGCCGGCGACGTGTTCGAGACCAACCAGCCCGACCGCGCCACCCTCGGGCGCGCGCTCGACGCGCTCGGTGCGTTCACCGTCCCCGTGTACCTCCTGCCCGGCAACCACGACGCGTACGACCCCGGTTCGGTGTACCGCAGCCCCGCCTTCGTTGACCGCTGCCCCGATCACGTGCACGTCCTCGTCGACGGCTCACCCCACCACCCCACCGACGACGTCGAGGTGGTGGGGGTGCCGTGGGAGGGCAAGCACCCGGTCGGCGACCCGATCGCGGAGGCGTGCGCCACGCTGCAGGGGGACGGGCGGGCGCGCGTGGTCGTCGCCCACGGCGGCGCGGACGTCGTCAGCGGCGACTTCGCGCAGCCGGGCACCCTGCGCCTCGCCGACGTGGAGCCGGCCGTGGCCGACGGCCGCGTCAGCTACCTCGCGCTCGGCGACCGCCACTCGACGACGTCGGTGGGGGACACCGGCCGGATCTGGTACGCGGGCGCCCCCGAGCCGACCGACCACCGCGAGGAGGACCCCGGCAACGTCCTGGTGGTCGACCTCGGGACCGATCCACCGGCGGTCGAGCCCATCCCCGTCGGCACCTGGCACTTCCACCTCGTCGCCCGGTCGGTCGACGGGGACGCCGACCTCGAGCTGCTGCTCGCCGACCTCGACGCGATCACGGACCGCTCCCGGGCGATCGTCAAGCTGAAGGTCGAGGGCACGCTCACCCTGGCGCAGGCGGCCCGGCTCGAGGCCGAGCTCGAGGCCCGCGCCGACGTGTTCGGCGCGTTGGAGCACCCCGAACGCCACCGCGACATCGCGATCGCCCCCGACGCCACCGACGTGGCCGAGCTGCCCCTGTCCGGGTACGCCGCCATCGCCCGGGACCGGCTGCTGGCACGGGCCCAGGGCGACGACGCGCAGGCGCAGATCGCCACCGATGCCCTCGGGCTGCTGGTCCGCCTCAGCAGCGAGGTGGCCCGATGAGCCGTGGCTCGATCACCGGCCTGTGCGGACGTCGAACCCGTCGGCTGCGGCGCGGCCCCCGCCCGGCGGTGCGGCCATGAGGCTGCTCCGGGTCCGGCTCGAACACGTCCGTGGGATCGACGCCTGCGAGGTCACCTTCGCGCGCGACGGTGTCACGATCGTCGAGGCGCCGAACGAGGCCGGCAAGACCACGCTGCTCGACGCCGTGGACGTGCTGCTCGAGTACAAGGACAGCTCCCGTGCCAAGCCCGTCCGTGACCTGGAACCCGTCGGCGCGAACGTCGGCAGCACGATCGAGGTCGAGCTCACCTGCGGTGACACCCACCTGACCTGCACCAAGACCTACAACCGGCAGACCGGCACGGTCCTCCGGATCCACGCGCCCACGCCGGAACAGCTCAGCGGCGACGCCGCCCACGACCGGCTGCGGGCGATCCTCGACGCACAGACCGACCTCGCCCTGTTCGCGGCCCTGCGGTTCGACCAGGGGCGCGACCTCACCGCCGTGTCGTTGCAGGACAGCCGGGTGCTGGCCGAGCGGCTGGACGCGGTCGCCGGCGGCGACGGCGGTGGCGTCGGCGACGCGCTGCTCGACCGGGTGGTCGAGGAGTACCGGCGCTACTTCACCCCGGGCGGACGCGAGGCCAAGGTGCTCACCGAGGCCGACGCCCGGGTCGATCGGCTCACCACCGAACACGCCGAGGTCGAGGCCACGCTCGCCGAGCTCGCCCACGATAGCGACGAGCTCGCCGAGCTCGACCGGGAGCTCCCCGCGCTGCGCCGCCGCCTGGCCGAGGAGATCGAGCCGCGCCTGGCCGCGCTCGACGAGCAGCTCGCCGCGATCGGCAGCCGCACCGAGGTGGTGGCGACCAGGACGGCGGAGCGCGACCGCGCCGCCGCCG
>SKNO01000015.1 GCA_007120465.1 Nitriliruptoraceae bacterium | reverse complement strand
GTGGCGATCGATCGCACCGACCTGACACCCCGGCCCGCCGCGCTGGTGGTGCTGGTGCTGATCGGCGCGGTCTACCTCGCCGTCACCCGCGCCCAGCGGGTCCCTGAGGCCGCCGAGCTCCTCGGGCGGGTCGGGCTCGGCGGCCGCGACCGGGGCTGATCCGCGATGGCGCGCCAGACCCGCTCCGGGGTGCAGGGCATCTCGACGTCCTCGACGCCGAGGTGGCGCAACGCATCGACCACGGCGTTGACGACCGCCGGCGGCGCGCCGATCGCGCCGGCCTCGCCGACGCCCTTGACCCCGAGCGGGTTGTGCGGGCTCGGCGTGACGGTCCGGTCCAGCTCGTACCCCGGCAGGTCGGGTGCGCCCGGGACGAGGTAGTCGAGCAGCGACCCGGTCTGCAGGTTGCCGTCTTCGTCGTACGTCGCCGCCTCGTAGAGGGCCTGCGCCACGCCCTGGGCGATCCCGCCGTGCCGCTGCCCGTCGAGCAGCGCAGGGTTGAGCACGGTGCCGACGTCGTCCACCGCGATGTAGCGGCGGATCGCCACGAGACCGGTCTCCGTGTCCACCTCGACGATGCAGGCGTGCGTGCCGAAGGGGAACGTCAGCCCGTCAGGCTGGTAGTGCGTCGCCGCCTCCAGACCCGGCGACATCCCGTCGGGCACGTTGCCCCTGGCGGCGGCCGCACCGACCTGCGCGAGGCTGACCGAAGCGTCCGGTGCGCCCCGGACGGCGAGGCGGCCGTCACGGACCTCGATGTCCTCGGCCGCGGCCTCCAGCAGGTGTGCCGCGATCCGCCGGGCCTTGTCGGCGACCTCGACCGCGGTCAGATGCACCGCCGATCCGCCGACCGACATCGCGCGCGAGCCGAAGGACCCGGTCCCGATCGGCACGGCGGCGGTGTCGCCGTGGATCACGGTGACGTCCGCCGGTTCGACGCCCAGCTCGTCAGCCGTGAGCTGCGCGAGGCTCGTCGCCGTGCCCTGCCCGCTGGGTCCGAGCCCCGTCGAGACCTCCACCCGCCCGTCGGCGCGGACCCGGACGCTGCCGCTCTCGGGGGTGCCCGGACCGAACCCACAGATCTCGACGTAGCTGCAGAGCCCCACGCCGACCTGGATCCGCTCGTCCGCATCCCGCCGGTGGGCCTGCTCCGCGCGGACCTCGTCGTAGGCGGCCGCGGCGAGCGCACGGTCCAGCGCGGTGCCGTAGTCACCGGAGTCGTAGGTCAGTCCCGCGACGTTGTGGAACGGGAACTCCTCCGGTCCCGGCAGGTTGCGACGACGGACCTCCGCGGGATCCATGCCCAGCTCGGCGGCGAGGTCCTCGATCACCCGCTCGACCGCGAAGGTGGCTTCGGGGCGCCCCGCCCCTCGGTAGGCGTCGGTGGGTGTGGCGTTGGTGAACACGCCGGTCGCCGAGAACCGGAACGCCGGCCACCGGTAGCAGCCGGGGAGCATGCGCCGTCCTGCCAGCGGTACCGCGGCGGTGAGCAGCATCAGGTAGGCGCCGCAGTCGGCCGTGATGTCCGCCCGCAGGCCGAGCAGGGTGCCATCCGACCGGGCCGCCACCGCGATGCGCTGCACCTGACCGCGGCCATGGTTGGTCGTCTGCATCTCCTCGCTGCGTGTGGCCGTCCAGCGCACCGGCCGCGCCAGCGAGATCGCGAGCGCCGCGCACAGCAGGTCCTCCGGGTACGGGTTCAGCTTCGCCCCGAACCCGCCACCGACGTCGAGAGCGGCGACGCGCACGTCGCGCTCGTCGAGTCCGAGGCACGCCGCGACGTGCTGGCGGATGCGGTGCGGCACCTGCGTCGAGGTGTAGAGCGCGAGACCACCGGCCGGTTCGGGCACCGCGAGCACCGACCGTGGTTCCAGCGGGGTCGGCACGAGCCGCGGTTGGACGTACCGCCGCTCGATCGTCACGTCGGCCTCCGCGAAGGCCGCGTCGACATCCCCCTGCGGCTCGCCCTCGAACCGGAAGGCGACGTTGTCCTCGAAGCCGGCGTGGATCAGGGTGTCGGCGCCGAGCGCGGCGTCCACGTCCGGCAGGGCGGGGAGGGGGTCGTAGTCGACGTCGACGTGTTCGGCACCGTCCACGGCCGCGGCCGCGGACGCCGCAACCACGACCGCCACCGGTTCGCCGACGTGCCGCACGCGGTCGGTGGCCAGGGGCCAGTGGTCCGGGACACGCCCGTCCCCCACCGTGCCGCCCGGCAGCGGCGCGTCCCAGAGCTCGGCGAGATCCTCGGCGGCGTACGCGGCCACGACCCCGGGCACGTCCCGGGCAGCCGACACGTCGACGCGCTCGAGGCGGGCGTGCGCGATGGGTGACCTGACGACACCGAGGTACAGCGCGCCGTCGACCCGGAGGTTCTCCACCCACCGGGCGCGCCCGGTGACCAGTCGCGCGTCCTCGATCCGCGGCGTCGACCGACCGACGTGCCGCTGCTGCTCGCTCATCGTCGCCTCCGAGGGACGGCTGCCGGCGCACGCCGATCCACGCCGGCGCACCCTACCGGCGACCGCGAACGCCTCCCGAGGCCGGAGCGGAACTTCGCTCCCGCGACGCACCGCGTCGACGGGGCTAGAGGTCGACGCAGGCGGGGCCCTCGGGGCCCTGCGTCAGCGCGTTGTCGGTCCGAGCGGGGCCGGTCACGTGCGTGCCGAGGTCGACCACGAACGCGCCCGTCTCCTCGTCGATGCGGGACGCGTAGCGGTCCATCCCGCGGGGTGCGGGCCCGTCGGTCCACTCCCCCCACCGGTTGTAGCGCGAGGCGTGGCAGGGGCACTCGAACCACTGGGAGCTCTGGCACCACGGCACGGCGCAGCCCAGGTGGGGGCAGTTGAAGGTGTCGATCGCCATCAGCGCGCTGGTGTCGTCCAGGATCGCACGGTGGTGCTCGCCGTAGCTGCGCCGGGCAGCGGGGATGCTCGGATCCCACAGGACGACCGACACGCGGGCGGTGGTCACCCGCACGGGTGCTCGGCTCGAGCGGATCTGGTCCGCCAGTACCTCGGCGTCGCCGAGCGAGACCTCGCCGGTGAGCCTGCCGCCGGTCCGTGGCCACGCGAACCCGAGCGACGCCAGACCGAACCCGCCGAGCCCGGCGGAGACGGCACCGAACAGGCTGTAGCGGAGGAAGCTCCGCCTGGGGAGCGGACCAAGACGCGGACGCCGACCGGCCATCGTGGCACCCCCAGCTCAAGGGGCCTGCGAGCCTCCCCATGCTAACGCGGTCGCACCTGCGCCGTCCAGAGCGCGGGCGAACCATGCCGCGTCGCAACCACGCGGTCCCAGGCGTCGCCGCCGCCGATCACGCTCCCGTGAAGGCGTCCAGTCGGCTCACCACGGCGTGGATGCTGTCCACGGCGTCGTCACCGACGACCACCACCCGGGCGACGAGGTGGTCGAGGCCGGCTGCTCGGTAACGTTCGAGCATCGGTCCCGGGTCGTCGTCGCTCCCGCCGGCCCACCCGAGCGCGGAGAGAGCCTCCTCCCCCAGCGCCTCGGCGAGCCCCTCGCCATCGGCGCCCTGCGCGTGGGCCGCCTTCGCCCGTGCCAGCGCGTCGCCGAAGCCCTGCCGCTCGAGGTGCGCGGCGTAGGCCGGGAGCGCCCCGTAGGCGCCGATCTGGCGGGCGAGCGCCGCCCGCGCCGCGTC
>SKNO01000255.1 GCA_007120465.1 Nitriliruptoraceae bacterium | reverse complement strand
GTGTGATTGCTCAAGGTGTGGGGGAGGAGCGCCGAATGTGGTGTTGACGCGCGACTGTTGGGCGTGTTACTGATGTACGCAGTTGAGACGGACGGCCTAGACTGTTGGGGCAGGCCCACCAGGGCCGCGGGACGAACGTGAGGGACAGATGGGTGGGGCGCACGACGGGGAGAGGACCCTGCGGGGCCGTCTCCTCACCGTCGCGGAGGTCGCCGACGTGCTGCGGGTGAGCACGATGACGGTGTACCGCCTGATCAAGAGCGGCGACCTCGCGGCGATCCGCGTGGGCAAGAGCTACCGGATCACCGAACCCACCCTCCAGGAGTACCTCGCTTCCGGCGAGGTCCGAGTCGACGATGTGAACGGCTGAACCGTGGGGAACACATCGATCGGTGTCGACATCGGGTCACGGACCATCACCGTGGCCGAGCTCAAGGGCTCACGAGGTCGCACCACCATCAGCAACTTCGGCGGCCTCGAGCTGCCGGGCGACACGGTGCGCGAGGGGGAGGTGATCGACGTCCCCGGCACCGCGGCGGCCATCAAGGAACTGATGAACTCCGCCGGCATCAAGGGCAAGAAGGTCTGGCTCGGCGTCGCCAACCAGCGCGTCGTCGTCCGTCAGGTCGACCTGCCGTGGGTGGAGGAGAAGGAGCTCAAGGCCTCCCTCCGCTACCAGGTGCAGGACTTCATCCCGATCCCGGTGGAGGAGGCGGAACTCGACGTCCACGTCGTCGAGGAGTACGTCAACGACGCGGGCGACCGGTTCCGCAGGATGCTGCTGGTCGCCGCCCACCGTGACAGCGTCAACGCCCACGTCGAGGCGGCCCGGCAGGCCGGCCTCAAGCCCGTCGGCGTCGACCTCAACTCCTTCGCCGTGCTGCGGGCGATCGGCAACACCGACACGATGCAGCCCGGCGACGAGGTCATCGTCGACGTCGGCGCGGACGTCACCAACATCGTCGTCCATCGCGGAACGCAGCCGACCTTCGTGCGGATCCTCGTGATGGGTGGTGACGACATCACCGACGCGCTGGAGTCCGGCCTCGGCGTCCCGCGCGACCAGGCGGAGGCCGCCAAGCGATCCGCCCTCGTCGGCGCCGAGGGGGACGTCACCTCGCGGATCGTGACCGAGCGGGCGGACAGCTTCATCGACGAGATCCGCAGCTCCCTCGATTACTTCCAGGCCCAGACCGGCGACGTGCAGCTCGCCTCGGTGGTCCTCACCGGCGGCGGCGCCTCGCTCCAAGGCCTGGCCGACCGCCTCGCCGCGCAACTGCGGCTCCCGGTCGACGTGGGCAACCCCTTCCCGCGGTTCGAGGTGCAGAACTCCGTGTACAGCGACGAGGACCTCGCGAAGGTGGGACCGAGCATGACGACCGCCATCGGCTTGGCGATGGGAGGCCTGGAAGAATGAGCGCCAGGGTCAACCTCCTTCCCCGAGACGGACGCGAGCGCACCGGCGCTGGTGGTGGTCGCGTCCTCGCACTCCTCCTCGTCCTGGTCGTGATCGCCGGTCTCGCGCTCGCCACGTTCTGGCAGCGCGGCGTCCTCCAGGACGCCGAGGACGAGCTCGCCGACGCGCGAGCGGAGCTGTCGGCCGCACAGGCCGAGGTCGCGGCGCTATCCGAGTTCGAGGATCTCCGGCAACTGCTCGAGGAGACCGACAACCTCCTGGTCGGCGCCATGGCCGACGAGGTCACCCTCGCCGGGCTGCTCCAGGACATCGCCCTGGTGACGCCGCCGCAGGGGGCGTTCACGTCGATGTCGATCAACTTCACCGAGGACGGCGCGGGCAACGTCGGCACCTTCAGCGGCAACGCCGAGGCGCTCGCATCCCACGCACCGGGCGTCGAGCGGTTCCTGCTGCAACTGGAGCGTTCAGCGGGGTTCCGCAACGTCTACCCCGGCTCCTCGACGATCGATGAGGACGACATCGCCACGTTCAGCGTCACCGTCCAACTCGGACCGGAGTACCGGACCGATCGCTACAGCGACGGCCTGCCGGAGGGGATCCGATGACACGCGTACAGTGGTTCCTCGTCATCCTGGTCGCCATCCTCCTCGGGGTCCTGTGGTACTTCCTGATCTACTCGCCCACGGCTGAGGAGATCGAGGACACCCGGGCCGAGACCGACCGGGTCCTCCAGCAGGCGGCGCAGGAGCGCCAGCGGGCGGATGAGCTCCGTGCCATCCGGCAGGACGCCCCGGAAGCCGAGGCGCAACTCGCCTTCGGCCGTTCGGTGATCCCGGAGGACGCCGCTATCCCCGCACTGTTCCGGCAGCTCCAGCAGGCGGCCGACGACGCGGGCGTGCGCTTGCCGGCGCTGTCGCCGAGCGCGCCCACGACGGTCACCGTCGATGGCACCGAGATCACCCAGATCGGGGTCTCCATGACCATCGAAGGGTCCTACTTCCAGGTGGTGGACTTCGCCCGACGGGTCGAGGATCCGCTGCTGACCCCGCGAGCGCTACGCTGGGACGCGGCGTCGCTGGGCCCGACGGACTTCCCGCAGCTGACCGTCTCCCTCTCGGGGCAGGTGTTCTCCCGGGGCGTCACCGACATCCCGATCCAGGAGCCGCCTCCGGTCGAGGAGGAGGAACCGGACGACGACGCCGATGAGCTCGACGAGCTCGACGACCTCGAAGGTGGTGGGCAGTGATGAGCGGCACGATGACGCACACCGGCCGTCGGTCGCGCGCGACGATCGCCGTGGCGACCATCCTCGGTCTGCTCGTGCTCGCGGGCGCCTGGTGGCTGCTGTTCGGTGAGCGTGCCTTCGGGACGGCGGCCGACGGGGCGACCGACGTCCTCGCGCAGGAGGCCGACGAGGACGAGGATGCCGACGAGGCGGAGCTCGGTGAGCCGCTCGAACTTGCGGTGACCTACGACTTCTTCCTCGCACGGGATCCGTTCGAGAGCATCCGCCCGCCGGCACCCGTCACGCCGGACCCGACCAACGACAACAACGACAACAACGACACCGCGCCGCCGCCGGACAACGACAACGGGCTGTGTGTCGTCGGGGTCGAGGCGGTCTGCAACGGCATGGTGGTCGCGTTGCAGGACGTGGTGAACGGCGTCGCGGAGGTGAACGTAGACGGGGTCATCTACGAGGTCGAACCTGGCGAGACCTTCGCGACCAACTTCCAGTTGATCCGGATCGACGGCACCTGCATCGACGTGCTCTTCATGAGCGGCGACGAAGCCGAGGTGTTCCGTCTCTGCCTGGATGCCGACGTCGCGAAGTAGACGGGCGGGGTAGGTGCGGCAGCGGGCGGGCCTGTTGTAGGGTCCGCCCGCAGCCGTTCGTTGGCCTGAGGACGGCGACGTCCGGATGCGGGCGCGGACGAGGGTTCGTGCCGCGCGGTGCGCCTCAAGTCCCAGGCGCAGGCTGTCGATACCCTCGCCGAGAGATCGGCCGACCACGACGGAGGTCCGCGAGTTGCGCGAGACCAGAAGCCGCCACGGGGCGCGGGGCGCACCTGACGAGGCGATGACGATCGTCGAACTGATGATCGCGTCGTTCATCGTCATGTTCGCGTTCGCGGCGTTAGCCGCGACCGTGATCGCCTCCTTCAACGCGATCCGTGTCAACGAGAACCGCGTCGTCGCCACCGCGCTCGCGAACGAGGTCCTTGAGGAGATGTCGGCGATGCCGTGGCGTCAGGTCGG
>SKNO01000077.1 GCA_007120465.1 Nitriliruptoraceae bacterium | reverse complement strand
GATCGGCCTCGCCCTCGGCGGTGTCCCGGTGGCCAGCGCCCGCGGCCGTCGCCGTGTCCGGCGCGAGCTGGCGCGCGAGGCGTGGCCACGGCTGCTCGAGGAGCTCCGGCTGCAGGTCGTCAGCCTGGGCCGCTCGATCCCCCACGCGCTGTTCGACGTCGGGGCGCGGGCTCCGGAGGAGCTGCGGCCCGCGTTCGCGGCGGCGCGCCGCGAGTGGTCGATCTCCACCGACCTCGAGCGGTCCCTCGACGTGCTGCGTGCCCGTCTCGCCGACCCGACCGCTGACGCGGTGTGCGAGACGTTGCTGATCGCCCACGAGGTCGGTGGGAGCGACGTCGACCACCGGCTCCGCGCGCTGATCGAGGACCGCATCCAGGACCTGCAGGGCCGCAAGGACGCGAGATCCAAGCAGGCAGGGGTGCGCTTCGCTCGGAGTTTCGTGCTGCTCGTGCCCGCCGGGATGGCGCTGGTCGGGCTGGCGATCGGCGACGGGCGGGCCGCGTACGCCACGCCGTCGGGACAGGCAGCGGTGCTGGTCGCGCTCGGGCTCCTGGCCGGCTGCTGGTGGTGGGCCGGGGAGCTGCTGAAGCTCCCCGAGGAGGGGCGGGTGTTCACGGAACCGGGATCGCAGCGGTGAGCCCGCTGCTGCTGCTGGGCGGCCTGCTCCTGTGGGCGGGGGTGACGCTGCTGTTCGCCGAGCTGCGGTGGTTCTCCCGGCGCCCCCTCCTGGAGCGGCTGGGGCCCTACGTGCCGGGCAGCGCCGGACGGCCCGTCCGGCACGGGGTGCTGTCGGTGGGGTCCTTCCGGGAGGCGGTGGGGCCCGTCGCCCGCACCCTCGGCGGGCGCTTCTCCCGGCTGTTCGGGGTGGTCGAGGACCTCGACCGGCGGCTCGTTCGGATCCATGCCGACCTCGACGTGACCGCCTTCCGGGTGCGGCAGATCGCCTGGGCGATCGCCGGGTTCGGCGCCGGGGCTGCGGTGACGGTGGTGCTCCGTCCGCCGGTTCCCGTCGCGGTGCTGTTCACCTTCGGTGGCATGCTGCTGGCGTTCCTGCTGGTGGAGCAACAGGTCACGGCCGCATCCGACCGGTGGAAGCGGACGGTGCGGCTGGAGCTGCCGGTCGTGGCGGAGCAGGTCGGCATGCTGCTGGGATCCGGGTACTCGCTCGTCGGCGCGCTCGACCGGATCGCCCGTCGAGGCAGCGGCGCGGTGGCCCAGGACCTGCGACGGGTCCTCGTCCGGGTCCGCCAAGGGGTCGGGGTGGAGCGGGCGCTGCGCGAGTGGGCCGAGCTCGCCGGGGTGGATGCCGTCGAGCGGCTGGTGGCGGTGCTGTGCCTGAACCGCGAGGCGAGCGACCTTGGGCGGACGATCTCCCGGGAGGCGCGCACGATCCGACGCGACGTGCAGCGCGACACGGTCGTGACGATCGAGCGCCGGGGTCAGCAGGTCTGGATCCCGGTCACCGTCGCGGCGCTGCTGCCGGGCGCGATCTTCATCGGGGTGCCCTTCGCGGCGGCGCTGCGGGGGTTCCTGCAGTGAGTCCGTCGGGTGTGCCGAGGCAGCGACGGGCCGCTCGCGGCCACGCGCTCCCGCGGCTCGGCGGGTCCTGGAGCGCGCGCCGCAGCGCGGTGCGCGCGACAGGTGTGGATGCCCGGGTCCAGCGCGGCGTGCCGTTGCTAGCGTCGCTGGCGGTGACGGTCGGGGGCCGTGCACCACCGGACGGCCCCGTCGTGGATCCCCGTCGTGGATCCACGAGACACGGACCGCACGACCGAACGGGGGAGAACGATGCAGGCCATCCGGACCATCCCAGCACGCCTCCGCGGCGACGAGGCCGGAGAGGGCGTGATCTCGGCGGCGATCGTGGTGCTGATCATGGCGGTGATCGGCGGCGCGATGTTCGTGATCTTCAGCGACGCCTTCGGCGGCGCGTCGGAACGCATCACCGAGGAGATCGACACGATCGTGGACGGCTCGGCCGGCTGACCCGGTCGGCGCTGCCGTGACCGTGCGGCTCCCGGACCCGCACCAAGCCGGGTCGTCCCCCGTGAGTGCCGTCTTCGGCCTCACGATGTTCCTCGCGGTGCTCCTGCTGGTCAGTCAGGTGCTCCTGCACCTGTTCGCCACCTCGGTGGTCACCTCGGTCGCCTTCGACACCGCCTCGCAGGTCGCTGCGGAGGGACGCGACTGCGGACCGGACGGCGCCACCGCCGAGGCGATCGCCCGGGCGCGGCTCGGCACCCACGGCGACGCAACGACCGTCGCGGTGCGCTGCACCGACGGTGCGGCCACCGTGGTGACCGTGCGAACCCGGTCACCGGCCCGTGCGCTCAGCACGGTCACCTTCGGGCTCGGGCTGCGTGACATCGAGCGCACCGCGGTCGTCCGCACCGAGCAGGTGGTGCGATGATGGAGGGCCGACGACGCTCCTGCCAGCTCCCGGACACCGGGCGCAGTGCCGGTTTCGTCGCCGGATCCGAGGCACTCGTGTTCGGGCTGCTGCTGGTCCTCGCCACGATCGTGGTGCTGAACGCGTGGTCGGCGATCGACGCCCGGTTCGCCACAGCCGCGGCGGCGCGGGAAGCCGTCCGGGCCGTGGTGGATGCCCCGCTGGGCGCCGACCTCGACACCGCAGCCGTGGGCGCGGCGCGGGAGGCCTTCGCCGGGTACGGGCGCGAACCGGGCGACCTCGAGGTGGTGTGGGATGGCGAGCCTCCCGGACCCCAGCAGGCGCGCTGCGCCGAGGTGCGCTTCCGGGTGCATGCCACCGTCGACGTGGTCGCGGTCCCGCGGTGGGGCGACCGGCCCTCCTACCGGGTCGTCGCCGTCCACACCGAGCGGATCGACCCGTTCCGGTCGGGACTGGAGGGGTCGACGTGCGCTCCGTGAGGGGGGCGCAGCCTGCCCGACGGTGTCGACCGCGGCGCCGGCGTCGGGCCGGCACGCGCGAGCGGTGGCGCGGGGAGGAGGGCAACACGCTCGTGCTGGTCCCGGTCGCCGTGCTGATCCTGCTCGGCCTGGCGGCGATGGCCCTCGACGGTGCACTGCTCTACCTCGGGCAGCGGCGCCTCGCGGACGTGGCGGCCGCCGCGGCCACCGGCGCGGCGGGCGAGCTCGATCGGGCCGCCTTCTACGACCCCGAGGTGCCGGCGCAGCTGAACCTGACGGCCGGACAGGAGCGGGCGGCGATGCTCGTGGCGGACCTTGGCCGTGACCGCGGGTTCGAGGACGTCACCTGCGAGGTTGCCGTCGAGGAACTCACCGCGACGGTGCGGTGCGAGGGCACGGTCCGGCCGATGCTCGCACCCTTCTGGCCCGGCCTCGGGGCGGAGCTCCGACTGGCCGCCACGGAGCGAGCTACCGCACGATCCGAGTGACTCGGGTCGGTAGCGTCCCCCTCGCCGAGGACGTCGGCGACCGACGACCACCGGAGGGCGAGGTGCTGGGGACCCGCGACCGGCGCATCCTCGCCCTCGCGCTGCCGGCGACCGTCACCCTGATCGCCGATCCGGTGATGGGGCTGGTGGACACCGCGGTCGTCGGGCGGCTCGGGGCAGCGGAGCTCGGTGCGCTCGGGCTGTCGGTGGCGGTGCTCGGCGCGGTGTCGTGGATCTTCAACTTCCTCGTCTACGGCACCACCTCGACGGTGGCGCGCGCGGTCGGTGCCGGCGACCGGCGGGTCGCCGGTCGCCGGGTGGTGCACGCCTCGCAGGTGGCGCTCGTGCTGGGGCTGGTGGTGGGTGCGGGCCTGTTCGCCGTGGCCCCGACCCTGATCCGGGCCCTCGGCGCGGTCGACGAGCTGATCGCCCCCGCGATCGAGTACCTCCGGATCCGGGCGCTCGGCGTGCCGCTGGTGCTGCTGGCCTACGTCGGGCACGGCGCCTTCCGCGGGGTCTCCAACACACGGACCCCGCTGGCGGTCGCCGTGGGCGCGAACGTCGTCAACGCGGTGCTGACCTTCGTGCTGGTGTTCCCGCTCGGGCTCGGGCTGGCCGGTGCCGCGTGGGCGACCGTCGCCGCCGAGGCCGTCGCGGTCGTCGCCTTCGCGCGGCTGTTCCGGCGAGTGGGACTCCCGCTCACCGGGCACGGACGCCCCGACCGTGCCCAGCTGGTCGCGCTGGTCGTGGTCAGCCGCGACCTGTTCCTGCGCACGGCCGGGCTGCTGCTGGGCCTGCTGGCGGTGAGCGCAGCGGCCGCGCGCATCGGCGCCGTCCCGGCGGCCGCCCACCAGGTGCTGTTCCAGACCTTCCTGCTGATCAGCTTCCTGATGGACGGGTTCGCGATCGCCGGGCAGGCGATGGTCGGCACGGCGCTCGGTGCCGGGGACGAGGACGAGGCGCGCGCCACCGGCCGCGCGCTGCTGCGGTGGGGCGTCGGCGGCGGGGCCGTCATGGCGGCGTTGCTGCTGGCGGTGACCCCGGTCGGCGCGCGGGTACTCACCGACGAACCGGCGGTGGTGGCCGCGGCCGTCGGCGTGTGGTGGCTGATGGCGTTGGGGCAGCTGGTCAACGGCCCCGTGTTCGCCCTCGACGGGGTGATGATGGGCGCCGAGGACTTCGCCTACCTGCGGACCTGGACGATCGTGGCCGCCGCGGTCGGCGGAACCGGCGCGCAGGTCGTCGCGAGCGTCGGCGGAGGGTTGCTCGGGCTCTGGCTGGCGGTCCAGGCGATGATGCTGGTCCGCTTGGTGTCGCTGGTGCTGCGGCTACGCGGCGGCGGGTGGACCCGCACCGGCGCGGCGCTGGTCAGCGAGCGGTGACCTCGCAGGCCCCGAACCTCGACCTGCACCCGCGGTGTGCTGCGCGGCAGGCGGGGGCGGCGCCCGGGGTCAGAAGCGCTCGTCCTCGGGGAGGGCCTCGATCAGGCGCCGGAGCTCGTCGGCGACCTCGTGGACGAAGCGGTGGATGGTGGCCTCGGCAAGTCGGTGCAGCATCAGGCGGTCGGCCCCGGCGCCGAGCAAGCCGAGCGGCGGCTCGTAGGACCCGGTGACCGTCAGCTGGGTCAGCGGTGGGTCCACCGACACCGCCGCCACCTCGAGGTCGGCGGCCAACTCCGGGAACAGCAGCCGGCCGCGTTCGGCGTGCCAGCGCAGTGGGACCACGCTGCGGATCACCTCCCGCGGGACGAACTCGCCCACCTCGATGCGCACGTCCTTGCAGACCTCGAACCCGCCCACGTCGAGCTTCAGGGTCCGGGTGAGCTGATCGGCCTGCTCGGCCGCGTCGGCGGTGGCGTGCTGCAGGACGGCGCGGCTGTCCTCGGCGAGCAGCCGCGACACCAGGTCCCACGGCGCCTCGACGTAGGCGAAGACGTGCAGGGTGCGTTCCACGCGAGCCTCCTCGCCGCGACGATCCGATGGGGCAACGGTAGAGGGGACGGCGAGGTGGTGCGGCGTCTCAGCGTGCGAAGGTGGCGACCACCTCGACGTGGTGGGTCATCGGGAACAGGTCGAGCGGCCGGGCATCGGTGAGACGGTAGCCGCCCTCGGTCAGGGTGCGGGTGTCCCGCGCCAGGGCGGCGACATCGCAGGCGACGTACACGATCGTCGCCGGGGCCAGCGCGAGCAGGTCCCCGACCACCTCGCGGCCGGCGCCGCTGCGGGGCGGATCCAGCACGACCACGTCCGGGAGGGCCACGTCGCCCTCCCCGGCGGCGGCGTCGGCCGTGAACGCGGCGACGTCGTCGGCGATGACCTGGACGGGCAGATCGTGGGCGGCGGCGTTGGCGCGGGCGTGCTCCACGGCCCGCCGGTGGCCCTCCACGGCGACCACCTCCGCCCCGGCGGCCGCCAGCGGCAGCGACAGCAGCCCCACCCCGGCGTACAGATCCCAGACCAGCGCGCCGGACACGTCACCGGCAGCGGCGAGCACCGCCGTCACCAGGGTCTCGGCGCCGTGCGTGGTGACCTGGAAGAAGGTCGTGACGTCGAAGGTGTAGGTGCGGCCGGCCACCACCTCCGTCAGTGTTCCGTCGCCGCGGAGGGGCGCGACGCGGCCGTCCGGCTGGCTGAGCACGAGGTCGAAGGCGCCGTCGGGTGGTGCGAGCGGACCGGGGCCGGGGGTCAGCTCCACGGCCGCGGTCCCCGTCGCGGCGTGGGCGCGGATGGTCGCCTCGACGGCACCGGTGGCGTCGCCGACGGCGTCACGGACCGCCTGGGCGGCGTCGGTGAGCACCAGGCAGCGGCTGATCGGCACGACCTCGTGGGTGCCAGCACGGTGGAAGCCGAGCCGACCCTCCGGATCGGCGTGCAGCTGGGCATGGGTCCGGTACCCGCGGTCGGGCCCGATCCCCTGGCAGGCGCGGACCGGCGGGTCGGTGAGCCCGCCGAGCCGTTCGAGCTGCTCGCGCACGACCCGGGTCTTGAGCGCCCGCTGGGCCGCCGGCGCCACGTGCTGGAGGTCACAGCCGCCGCAGTCGGGGACGTAGGGGCAGGGGGGCGGCACCCGGTCGGGGCTGGGTTCGAGCACCTCCAGGAGCTCCCCCCGGGCCCACCGCTTGCGGTCGTCGACGATGCGCAGGCGGACGCGCTCACCGGGGATCGTGCCGGGGACGAACACCGCCTTGCCCGCCACGCGGACGACCCCCTCGCCGCCGTGGGTGAACCCGTCGACGATCGCCTCGACCGGCTCGTGCTGCGGTGTGTCCCGGGTCACGCCGCACCGCCCAGCAGCTCGTCGATCGCGAGGGCGATCAGCTCGATGTGGGCCCGCGCGCGCTCGGCGGCCGCGTGCACGAGGTCGAGGTCGGCGTCGTCCTGCTCGGGGTCCGCGGCCACCTCGGCGACGAACGTCCAGGCCAGCGCCCGGGTCCCCTCGCCGTCCAGCTCCAGGATCGCCACCTCCAGCGCCGGGACGTCGGTCGAGGACGTCGCCACCTCGCGAGCCAGGCCGACCATGCCCGCAGGATCGCGCTGCCACGCCCCGAGATCCCCCGCGATCGGGTCCCGCAGGATCGCCGCGGTGTCGCGGCCGAGCGCACCGCCGACGTCCTGGGCGAGGGTCAACGTCGTGGTCAGCAGATCCGGCATGGCCGCGCTGCCGGTGCGTTCCACGGTCTCGGCGGGGAGCAGCGGCAGCTCCGGGGCGGCACCGTCGGGGGCGGGGTCGTCCGCCTCGGCCACCAACGCGGTCCGGGCGCGGGCGATCGCGGTGCCGGCCGCCTCCACCGACCCGGCCGCCTCCGCGTCGAGCAGCGCCTCCCGGATCGTGCTCAGGGTCGCCTGGAGCCCGGCGAGGTGCTCGCGCAGCTCGTCGCTGTCGTCCGGTTCCTCGACCGGATCCTCGGCGACGACCGGGTCGGGTTCCGCGTCCAGTGGCACCTCGGGCTCCGCGCACCCGGTGACGAGGACGAGGACCGACGCGACCGCCACAGCGCGTGGTGGCACGCGGCGGCGGCCGGCGTCACCGGGAGGTGGAGCGGGTGGTCGTGGCATCGTCGTCCTCGTCGCACGCCGACGTGGACGCTACCCGCCCCAGTGCGACGAGCCAGCCGTCACGGACCGTGGTGCGCTCCGCTACGAAGCCCGCGGCGCGCAGCGGGGCGAGGGCGACCTCGGCCCGGGCCTCGGTGATCCCGCTGACCAGCAGCCGATCCCGGGTGAGGGACGTGAGCCCGGTGGCCAGCTCGGCGACCACGTCGGTGACGAGGTTGGCGATGACGAGGTCCACCGGGCGACCGACCACCTCGATGCCGCCGTGGCGCACCTCCACCGACACCGCGTTGCGGGCGGCGTTCTCCTGCGTGACCTCGACGGCGGTCGGGTCGATGTCGATGGCCTGCACCGTCGCGCCTCGCGCGGCGGCGGCGATGGCGAGGATCCCCGACCCGCAGCCCACATCCACGACGTCGCGTCCGGCGAGTTCCCCAACCCGATCCAGCTCGTCGAGGACCTCCAGACAGAGCCGGGTGGTGGCGTGGTGGCCGCTGCCGAAGGCCCGGCCGGGGTCCAGCACGATCGTCAGCTCGCCCTCCGCAGGCCGGTGCGTGTCCGCCAGCCACGACGGCACGATCACCGTGCGTCCGGCCTGGACCGGCCCGATGGTGTCCTTCCACGCCCCCTGCCAGTCCCGATCGGGCTCCACCGACCACCGTCCCGTCGCGACCAGCGGATCGTCCGGTCGTGCGCGGAACCAGGCGACGAGCTCCCCGGGTCGCTCCCACACGCCGAGGGCGCCGAGCGCCCACAGGTGTGCGACCACGGTCTCGACGTCGTCGTGACGGACCGGCAGGGCGACCCGATGCGTGGCACCGGGCGGGAGCGGCGTGGGGTCCATGACGGCTCCGGTCCCCGAGGGGCCGGGCCCGCCGGTCCGTCTGCCCCAACGGCGCCGACGCAGGCCGGAACGGGCCCCTGCGGAGGTCTGGGCAAGAGATCCGGGCAAGAGAGCGGCCCCGTGTGACGGGGGGACACACGGGGCCGCGGTGCGATCCTCAGGACCGCGGCGCGCATCATATACGCGACCCGCGGCCCGATGCGAAACGCGAACGCGCCAAGCGTTCCGGGTGTGCACCCCGTCCACGGTCGCGTCCTCGCGGCCCGTCACTGCGGGGGCGCTGCGGCGCGACGGTAGCCTCCCCCTTTCGTCGTCGACCAGGACCCGGCGTGTCGCTCTCCTCCGCGCTCCGCGCACCCGCGATCGAGATCGCCGGGCTCACCAAGCGCTACGGCGACACGCTCGCCGTCGATCATCTCGACCTCGAGGTGCATCGGGGCGAGACCCTCGCGCTGTTGGGACCCAACGGGGCGGGGAAGACCACCACCGTGGAGTGCTGCGAGGGGTACCGGGTGCCCGATGCCGGGAGCGTGCGGGTGCTCGGGCTGGACCCGCGCCGTGATGCGCGGCGGCTGCGCCCGCGGGTCGGGCTGATGCTGCAGGAGGGTGGGGTCTACCCGCTGGCACGCCCCCGCGAGATGCTCCACCTGTTCGCGCGTTTCCACGCCGACCCGGCCGACCCGGACGCGCTGCTCGCGCGCGTCGGGCTCGCCGACGCGCGCCGGACACGTTTCCGCGACCTGTCCGGTGGTCAGAAGCAGCGGCTGTCGCTGGCCCTCGCCCTGGTGGGACGACCCGAGGTGGTGTTCCTCGACGAGCCCACCGCTGGCCTCGATCCGGCCGCCCGGCGGATGACCTGGGGGCACATCCGGGAGCTGCAGGACGACGGGGTCACGGTCGTGCTCACCACGCATCTGCTCGACGAGGCGGAGGAACTCTCGGACCGGGTCGCGATCGTCGACCGGGGTCGGCTGATCGCCCTCGGGACACCGGACGAGCTGACCCACGCCGACCGCGACGAGGTGGAGTTCTCCGCGCGGCCAGGGCTCGACACCGCCGACCTCGCCGTCGCCCTCGGGGTCGGGGTGGTCGAACTGCGTCCCGGGCGCTACGTGGTCCACGGGCCCAACGAGCCGACCCTGGTGGCGCGGCTCGCCACCTGGCTCGAGCGGCACGACGTCCGGCTCGGGGAACTGCAGGCGGGCAAGCGCAGCCTCGAGCGGGTGTTCCTGGGGCTCACGGACGACTCGGCGGACGATGCTCTCGTCACCGGCCACGGCACCGCCGGCGAGGACACCGGCGGCCGGCAGCGCAGCGGGGCTGTCCCCCGTGGGGAGGTGGGGGCGTGACGCGGATGACGGGGACCGCCGTGACCCAGGACCGCGCCACGCCGCTCGGCCGGGCCATCGTGGCGCAGGCGGCGATGGAGGTCCGGCTGCTGTTCCGGTCCCCCGAGAGCCTGCTCGTGACCCTCGGTGTCCCGATCGGGCTGCTCGTGTTCTTCTCGGTCGTGGACGTGCTGCCCACCGGCGATCAGCGCGCGGTCGAGTTCCTGGTGCCGGGGGTGCTGGCGATCTCGGTGGCGGCCACTGGGCTCGTCGCGGTCGCGATCCAGACGGCGTTCGAGCGCAAGTACGGGGTGCTCAAGCGGCTGGGTGGCACCCCGCTGCCGCGCTGGGGGTTCCTCGCCGCGAAGGGGTTGGCCGTCGCGGCCACCCTCGCCGCGCAGGCCCTGCTGATCGTCGTGATCGCGCTCGGGGTCCTCGACTGGCGACCCGCGGGGGGAGCGGTCCTCGTCCCCGTTGCGGTCGTGGTCGGGGCGGTGACGTGCACGGCGATCGGCCTGTTGATCGCCGGCGTGCTCCGGGCGGAGGCGACGCTCGCGGTGGTCAACGCGCTGTTCCTCGTGCTGCTCGTCATCAGCGGGGTCACCTTCGATCCGTCGGCGCTTCCGGAGGCGCTGGCGAGCGTCGGGCGGCTCCTCCCGGTCGGCGCGCTCGCCGACGTGCTCCGTGTGGCGGTGGCCGGTGAGGGTGTCGCCGTCGGGTCGTTCGCACTGCTCAGCGGCTGGGGACTGGGCGCGACCGCGCTCGCCGCACGGACCTTCCGCTGGGAGCCGTGACCGTCGCGCTCGTCGCCCGCGCACCGGCGGGGCCGCACGATCGGTTGGAAGCGAACGGGATCGAACGGCTACCATCCGCGCCGCCACGGAGGCCTGAGCCGGGGTGGCGTCTCGCGCCCCCGGCCCGCAAGGGTTCCGGTCGGCAGGGAAACACGGCAGGGACCCGGGGTCGGACCCCGGGTTGCCGCGAGAACCGCACGGTCGCGCGGCGCACGCGTGAACCAGCGACAGGAGACGCCACGTTGCGCGACAGAAGCACCTCGCGTCCGTCGACGCGACGCCGCCGTCTGGTCCCCCTCCTCGCGCTGTCGGTGCTGGCACTCGGGCTCGGTGCCTGCGCCGGTGACCAGAGCGCACTGCACCCGGCGGGCCGCTACGCGCAGGAGCCGCACGACCTGATCGTGATCGTCGGGGTGATCGCGCTGGTCGTGTTCGTGCTCGTCCAGGGCCTGATCATCTACTCGGCCTGGCGCTTCCGCGAGCGCGCGGACGACGACGGGTCGCTGCCCGAGCAGGTCCACGGCAACACCCGCCTCGAGATCGTGTGGACGGTGATCCCGGCGCTGATCCTCGCCGTCATCGCCGTCCCGACCGTGCAGGGCATCTTCAGCCAGATGGCCGAGCCCGACGACGACTACCTCACGATCGAGGTGTACGGGCACCGGTGGTGGTTCGAGTACCACTACCCGGACCACGACATCTACACCGCCAACGAGATGGTGATCCCCGTCGGGACACCCGTCCGTCTGGAGATGACCGCCACCGACCCTGCCCGGTCCGCCGACCAGGGGGTGATCCACTCGTTCTGGGTCCCGCGGTTGGCCGGCAAGCAGGACCTCGTCCCCGGGCAGCTCACCTACCTCAACCTGGAGGCCGACGAGCCCGGTCGCTACCTGGGGATGTGTGCCGAGTACTGCGGACTGTCCCACGTGAACATGCGGATCCGGGTGGTCGCGAAGACCGACGCGGAGTACCAGGCCTGGGTCGAGCAGCAGACCACGCCTGCGGAGGTGCCCGAGGACGGCACGCTCGAGGCCGAGGGACGCGAGCTGTTCTACGACCTGGGGGATCGGATGGCCTGCGCGTCCTGCCATGCGGTGTGGGAGGACGGGGCACGCAACCCGAACACCGGTCCCGACCTGACCCACCTGATGAGCCGCGAGGAGTTCGCCGGGGCGATCCACGACCTCAACGAGGAGAACCTGCGGGCGTGGCTCGCCGATCCGGAGTCCATGAAGGCGATGGACTACGAGCGTGACGGGATCGGGATGCCCAACCTGAACCTGACGGAGGACGAGCTCGACGCCCTGGTGGCGTACCTGCTCGCCCTCGACTGACCGCCGATCGGCTGCGTGCCTGCCCACCGGCACGCAGCCCCCGCTGATCCCAGCGGCAGGAGAGCGAGACCATGTCGAGCACCACCGCGGAGAAGTCGCCGAAGCTGCGCCCCACCTCGGACAAGGGGATCCTCAGCTGGCTCGCGACCACCGATCACAAGCGGATCGGGGTCATGTACTTCTTCACGACCCTCGTGTTCTTCTTCCTCGGGGGCCTCGAGTCGAGCTTCATCCGCTGGCAGCTCGCGCAGGCCGAGCTGACGGCGGTGTCCGAGGAGCTGTACAACCAGCTGTTCACGATGCACGGCCTGACGATGGTGTTCCTCGTCGTCATGCCCCTGTCGGCCGCGTTCTTCAACTACCTGATCCCGCTGATGATCGGAGCGCGCGACGTCGCCTTCCCGCGCCTCAACGCCTTCAGCTACTGGGTGTACCTGTTCGGCGGGATCTTCCTGTACAGCTCCTTCTTCCTCGGTGGTGCACCGGCGGGCAGCTGGGTCGGCTACGCCCCGCTGCACGCGACCGAGGGCATGAACATGGGCTTCTACGCGATCGGGCTGCAGATCCTGGGGCTCAGCTCGCTCGCTGCCGCCGTGAACTTCATCACCACGATCCTGAACATGCGTGCGCCCGGCATGACCTTCATGCGCATGCCCGTGTTCATCTGGATGTCGCTGGTCACCAACTTCCTGCTGCTGTTCGCGATCCCGGTGATCGCGGTCGCGCTGTTCATGCTCCAGTTCGACACGCTGTACGGGGCGCAGTTCTTCCAACCCGGTACGGGCGGCGACCCGATCCTCTACCAGCACCTGTTCTGGCTGTTCGGGCACCCCGAGGTCTACATCATGATCCTCCCGGCGATGGGGATCGTGTCGGAGATCCTGCCGGTCGGGTCGAAGAAGCCGCTGTTCGGCTACGCCGCCGTGGTGTTCGCGGGTGCCGCGATCGGGTTCATCGGGTTCGGCGTGTGGGCGCACCACATGTTCACCTCGGCGATCGGTCCGGTGGCGCGCTCGGCCTTCGCGCTCTCCACGATGTTCATCGCGGTGCCCACGGGCATCAAGGTGTTCAACTGGGTGTTCACGATGTGGGGAGGCAAACTGCGGTTCAACACCCCGATGCTGTTCTCCGTGGGCTTCGTGTCGATGTTCGTGATCGGCGGGCTGTCGGGCGTCACCCACGCGATCGTCCCGCACAACGCGCAACAGCACGACACCTACTACGTGGTCGCCCACTTCCACTACGTGCTGTTCGGCGGGGCGCTGTTCGGCCTGATCGCCGGGATGTACTTCTGGTTCCCGAAGGTCACGGGCAAGCTGCTGGACGAGAAGCTGGGCAAGCTGCACTTCTGGACGTGGTTGCTCGGCTTCAACCTCACCTTCGG
>SKNO01000027.1 GCA_007120465.1 Nitriliruptoraceae bacterium | reverse complement strand
CGGGCTCTTCCGGCGCAGGCGGGGCGGCTGCCTCGCGCTCCGCCGCGGCCCGCTCGGCCTCCTCCTGCTGCGCACGCAGGTGCGGTGGGAGGACCTTGGCCGCCTTCTTCTTCTCGGGCGGCGCGGCGGCCTGCATCGAGCGGTAGCGCTCGAGCTCCTCCTCCTCCTTGCGGCGCTTCGCCTCGGCCTCGGCCCGGCGTTCCGCCTCGGTCTTGCCGAGGGACTCCCGGAACCGGGCCGCGTCGCCCTCGCTGATCGACGACGAGTGGCTCTTGGCCTCGACGCCGAGTTCACCCAGGCGACGGAGGACCTCCTTGTTCGGGAGGCCGCTCTCCTTGGCCAGTTCGTAGACGCGAACCTTGCTCACGCGTTCTCGCTCCTCACGGTCCCCTGTGGGACCTGATGCTGCACACCCTGATGGCGTCGGCCGATCTCGCTCCGCGCCGCCGCGAGGGCGGTGTCGAGCTCCGCCTCCGATGCACCGCGGAGGGCGCGGCGCACACCTGCTGCGCCACGGCGCATGGCCGCATCGAGGCAGGTGGATCGGGGACAGAGGTAGGCGCCTCGACCAGGCAGGCGCTGCTGGGGGTCGAAGCGAACACCGTCGGGCGTCCGTGCGAGCCGCAGCAACCCGTCCTGGGGATGGGCCGTCCGGCAGCCGACGCACGTCCGCAGACGTGCCGCTCCGCGCATCAAGGGTACTTCCTCGGTCTGGGTCGGGTGATCGTCGGGCGCTCGGCGTCCCGGAGGCACGGATCCGCCGGGCGGCGGGACCGGCACCGGGCGAGGCGCTAGGCGCGGTCCTCCGGCGTGGACACGCCGGGGGCACGCTGCTCGGTGACGGGCATGTCGGTGGAGTCGGGCGCGGCGGGCTCGGCCGTCGCGTCGGCCGGCGAGACCTCGTCGTCCTCCTCGAGCGCGGTGGCGCGCACGGCCTGCGCGGACTCCACGGCGGAGGCGATCGCCCGCTCGCCCTCCTCGGACAACGGGTTGCCGTACTCGTCGATCAACCCCGCCTCGAAGGCTTCCTGGAACGCGCGCTGCTCCTCGGCGAACTGGGTCTCGGACTTGATGTCGATCCGCCACCCCGTGAGCCGGGCGGCCAGGCGGGCGTTCTGGCCCTCCCGACCGATCGCCAGCGACAGCTGGTAGTCGGGGACGACCACCATCGCGGTCCCGTCGTCGGGGTAGAGGTAGACGTTGGACACCTTGGCCGGGGAGAGGGCGTTGGCGACGAGCTCCTCCGGCTCGTCGGCCCACCGCACGATGTCGATGCGCTCGAGCTCGTCGGCGTGCAGCTCCTTCTGGACGCTGCGTGCGCGCTGGCCGCCGGGACCGACACACGCGCCGACGGGATCGACGTCGGGGTCGTTGGACATCACCGCCACCTTGGTCCGGTGGCCGGCCTCCCGCGCGATGCCCTTGATCTCGACGATCCCCTCCTCGATCTCGGGCACCTCGAGGGCGAACAGGCCCACGACCAGCGCCGGGTGGGTCCGCGACGCGACGATCTGGGCGCCCTTGAGCTGCTTGCGCACCTCGATCACGACGGCGCGGGTGAAGGCGCCGTGCTCGAGCCGCTCGTTGGGGATCTGCTCCGAGTACGGCAGCAGCGCCTCGGTCCGACCGAGCTCGATCAGGGTCACGTTGCCCTGCAGGCTGGCCTGGCCGGCGATGATGTCACCTTCGCGGCCGACGAACTCGCCGTAGGTCGCCTCCCGCTCCGCCTCACGGAGCCGCTGGAGGAGCACCTGCTTGGCGGTCTGGGCGACGATGCGCCCGAAGTCGGTGGGTTCCTCGCGCCACTCGGACACGACGTTGCCGTCGTCGTCGAGCTCCTGCGCGTACAGCGTCACCTCGCCGGTGACGCGGTCGACGGTGACCCGCGCCTCGTCGCCGACCGCCTCGGCCGACCGCTTGTAGGACGACGCCATGGCGGTCTCGAAGGCTTCCACGACGGTGTGGAAGTCGAGGCCCTTCTCGCGCTCGATCTGGCGCAGGGCATCGAGGTCGATCTTCATCGCGGACCCTCCTTGGTCACCATGGCAGCACGACCTTGCCGTGATCGAGGTCGGTGAAGGCGACGCGCACGTCCGCGCCGTCGACCTCGAGGGTGACCTCCTCGTCGTCGACGGCGACCAGGCGTCCGGTGACGGGGTCGCCGGTCCCGGGCGTGCGCGTGATCCGGACGTCACGTCCGAGGTTGCGCTGGAAGTCGCGGACCGCTCGGAGCGGCCGCTCGACCCCCGGGGAGGTGACCTCGAGGGTGAAGGGTCCCGCGACGAGGTCGTGCTCGTCGAGGGTGTTGGACAGGCGCCGCGACAGCGTCGCGACCACCTCGACGTCCAGGCCACCGCCGTCGGCCGGATCGGCGACGTCGGCGATCACGCGGATCAGCGGTCGGTTCCGGGGACCGCCCACCTCGACGTCGAGCACCTCGACGTCGAGCGTCTGCGCCAGCGGAGCCGCCAACGCACGCACACGGTCGGGCAGCTGCCCGTGGTCGTGTCGTGCCATCGTGGTCCTCGCTGTCGTGGTCCTCGTCGTCCGGTCGGCTGCGGCCCGGATACCGCCCCACGGGAACGGCCGGCCCCGCGGGGGCCGGCCGTCGCGTGGACGTGGCGTTGTCGTTGGTCCAGGTCCCTCGCCTGCGGCGAACGTTCGCTGCGGATCGGTCGCTCGGGTTCAGGACCGAACGCGACGGAGCGGGCCGACACGGCCCGCTACGTGACGTCCGATGCTACCACGCCGCCGGGGGACCTGCCAGGGACGCGCCGGGCGCGCGTACCCGGGCCTCGCATCAGGCGACGACGGGTGTGCCCTCACCACGCTCGGCGCGGATCTCCTCGGCCATCTCGGTGGCGAAGTGGACGAGGGCCTCGACGATGTCCTCCTCGCGGACCGTCGCGATCTTCTCGCCCTTCTTGATGATGTCGCCCTTGCCGTTGCCGGCGGCGACACCGAGGTCGGCCTCACGCGCCTCGCCCGGCCCGTTGACGACGCACCCCATCACGGCGACGCGCAGGGGCGCCTCGATGCCCTCGAGGCCCTTCTGGACCTCCTCGGCGAGGGTCCACACGTCCACCTGCGCGCGTCCGCACGACGGACAGGAGACGACGTCGAGCCCCCGCTCGCGCAGGTGCAGCGACTCGAGGATCGCGATGCCCGCCTTGACCTCCTCGACGGGGTCGGCCGACAGCGACACCCGGATCGTGTCGCCGATCCCCTCCGCGAGCAGGGCCCCGATCCCGACCGCCGACTTCACCGATCCGGTCTTGAGCGGTCCGGCCTCCGTGACGCCGAGGTGGAGGGGGTAGTCGGTGCGCTCCGACAACCGCCGGTAGGTCTGGATCATCACCCACGGGTCGGAGTGCTTTACCGAGATCTTGGTGTTGTGGAAGCCGACGTCCTCGAGCAGGCGGACCTCCCGCATCGCCGACTCGACCATCGCCTCGGGCGTCGGGCCGCCGAACTCCTCCAGGATCGCGTCCTCGAGCGAGCCGCCGTTGACCCCGATCCGGATCGCCACGCCGGCCTCGTCGGCGAGTCGGCCGATCAGCGCCACCTTGTCGTGCTTCTTGATGTTGCCCGGGTTGATGCGCACCCCGGCGCAGCCCGCCTCGATCGCCATCACGGCGTACTTCCACTGGAAGTGGATGTCGGCGATCACGGGGATGCGGG
>SKNO01000276.1 GCA_007120465.1 Nitriliruptoraceae bacterium | reverse complement strand
CGGCCAGGTCGCTGGCCAGGAGCGGGAGGATGACCTGGGTCTCCGGGTCGCCGAAGCGGGCGTTGAACTCGAGCAGGGCGGGTCCGTTCGCGGTCTGGACCAGGCCGGCGTAGAGCAACCCCCGGTAGGGCATCCCGCGGTGGGCAAGCTCCTGGAGCACCGGCCGGAAGATCAGCTCGCGCAGGTGGGCGACGTCGCCGCGACCGAACCCCGGGACCGGGGCGTAGGCGCCCATCCCGCCGGTGTTCAGCCCAGCGTCGTCATCGAGGGCCCGCTTGTAGTCCTGCGCGGGCGTGAGCAGGACGACGTCCTCACCGTCGCACACGCCGAAGACGCTGCGTTCGGGGCCGTCGAGGAACTCCTCGATCACGAGCGTGGCGCCGGCCGCGCCGAACCGTCCCCGGACCAGGGCGTCGTCGACCGCCTCGCGGGCATCGGCGAGCTCGGGGCAGATGCGCACGCCCTTCCCGGCGGCCAGCCCGTCGGCCTTGACCACGTACGGGGGCGAGAAGCGTTCCAGCGCGGCGTACGCTTCCGCGGGGTCGTCGGTGGTGACGTACCCGCCGGTGGGCGCACCGGCCGCCTCCATGATCTCCTTGGCGAAGGCCTTGGACCCCTCGATCCGTGCCGCCGCGGCGGTCGGACCGAAGGCGGGGATGCCGCGACGCTGCAGTTCATCGACGGCACCGGCGACCAGGGGGGCCTCGGGGCCGATCACGACGAGGTCGGCGCGCTCGGCCTCGGCGGCCGCCGCCAGCGCCGCCGGGTCGGTCGGATCGACCGCGACGGTCGGGCCGAGCTCGGCCATCCCGGGGTTGCCGGGGGCGGACGCGACGCGGTCCACCGTCGGCGAGGCGGCCAACCGCCACGCGAGGGCGTGCTCACGCCCGCCGCCACCGACCACCAGGATGCGCCTGCTCACCTGCGACCTCCCCACCTCGTCGGGCGCAGGCTACTCGCCACGTCCGCCGCCACCGGGTGGTCGGACCACCTCGCCGTCCCCGCCCGGACCACCGCGTCGCGACGAGCGCGGCACCACCTCGACGTCGCCCTCAGCGGGCCGGCACCAGCGGGACGTCGCGGCGGATCAGGGTCTGCGAGCGCTTCGGGCCCACCGACACCCAGGTGACCGGCGCCCGCGTGTGCTCCTCGAGCACGTCGACGTAGTCGCGGGCGGCCCGCGGCAGGTCCTCGTAGCGGGACACCTCGGAGAGGTCCTCCTCCCAGCCGGGCAGCTCGGTGTAGATCGGCTCGGCGTGGTGGAAGATCGACTGGTGCGGCGGGAAGTTCTCGTACTCGACGCCGTCGTAGCGGTAGGCGACGGCGATCCGCAGCCGCTCGAAGCCCGACAGGACGTCCAGCTTGGTGAGGAAGATGTCCGTGAAGCCGTTGACCCGCTCCGCGTAGCGGGCGAGCACCGCGTCGAACCAGCCGACGCGCCGACGTCGGCCGGTGGTGGTCCCGTACTCCCCGCCGGCCTCGGTCATGCGTTCCCCGACCGCGTCGAACAGCTCCGTCGGGAACGGGCCCGCACCGACCCGGGTGACGTACGCCTTCGTGATCCCGATGACCCGGTCGACGTGCTTCGGGCCGATGCCCGCCCCGACGAGCGCGCCGCCGGCGACCGGGTTGGAGGAGGTCACGAAGGGGTAGGTGCCGTGGTCGAGGTCGAGCAGGGTGCCCTGCGCACCCTCGAGGATGATGTGCTTGCCGGCCTCCAGCGAGGAGTGGATCAGCTCGGTGGTGTCGGTCAAGAGCGGGCGGAGCCGCTCGGCGTACCCGAGGTACTCGTCGGCGATCTCCTCGAGCTCCATCGGCAGCCGGTTGTAGATCTTGGCGAGCTGCTCGTTCTTGTGGACCAGCACCGCCTCGAGCTTCTGCCGGAAGATCTTCTCGTCGAAGAGATCCTGGAAGCGCAGGCCGACGCGTGAGGCCTTGTCGGCGTAGGCCGGGCCGATGCCCCGCTTGGTGGTGCCGAGGTTCGCCTTGCCGAGCCGCCGCTCGATCAGCAGGTCGAGCTCGCGGTGGTAGGGCATGATCAGGTGCGCGTTGCCGGAGACCCGCAGCCGCGAGAAGGGGGACAGCCCCCGCTCCTCCAGCCCATCGAGCTCCTGGAGCATCACCTTCGGATCGATCACCACGCCGTCGGCGATCACCGGGGTGACGTGGTCGTAGAGGATCCCCGACGGGATCAGGTGCAGCTTGAAGACCTCGTCACCGACGATCACGGTGTGGCCGGCGTTGTTGCCGCCCTGGTAGCGGACCACCAGGTCGGTCGTGTCCGCCAGCAGGTCGGTGGCCTTACCCTTGCCTTCGTCCCCCCATTGGGCCCCGACGATGATGGTCGCGGGCATGCGTCGTCCTTCGCTGCGCTGTGCGAGCGCGTCGGCAGCGGAGACGGCGACGTCTCCGGTGGCCGGTCGCGGCCACCGTGGTCCGACTCTACCGCTCCTCGCGCTCGGCTCCCATCGTCGGCGCGTCGGACGCACGCGGTGCCTCAGCCGCCTCGCCGTGGACGTCCGATCCGCGGCCCTCATCGGGGGCGGCGTCGGGGGTCGGTGGGGTGTCGGCACGGTCGTCCTCGGGACCGCGCGAGGTTGCGCTCACCAGCAGGGCCCCACCGGCCACGACGAGGATCGCGGGTGCGACCCAGGCCAGGTCGCGCAGGTCGAACACGTCGGCGCCGACGAGGGTCAAGCCCGCGACGACGACGAACAGCAGGCCGAAGATGAAGGAGAGCGGGTCGAAGCGGTGGCGTTCCATGGTGCGACCTCGAGGTGGTGTGGGGCGGACCGGGGATGGTGTGGGGCGGACCGGGGATGGTGCGGCGCGGACCGGCGGGGCTCGTCGGTCAGCGGCGGACCGTCAGGTCCCCGAACCCCGCGTTGATGCGCAGCTGCAGGGTCGGGGCGGCGTCCGGATCGTCGACGGGGGCGGGGTCGGAGGCCGTGACGTCGAGGCCGAGGCCGGCCCGCTGCAGGTCGAACAGCCGGATCTCGCCCCCGCCGAGGGACGCCGACACCTCGACGTTCACGTCGGGCGGGACGATCACGACCACCTCGCCGGCGCCGACCTCGACGAGGGTGGCCGCGTCCTCCTCTAGCTCCAGGCCACGCAGGTCGAGCTCGAAGCGGCCCGCGGCCAGGCGGTAGTTCGGTCGCAGCTCCTCGGCGCTGACGGGCTCGTCGGTGAACTCACCGACGACGACGCCGTCACGGACCGAGCTGGTGAGCAGCTCACCGGCGGGCAGCCCACGCAGGGCGACGCCGGCGAGCACCACCGGGACCAGCAGCGCGCCGACGATGATCAGGGCACGGCCGCGGCCGGCGACGCTGCCGACGAGCAGCCCGACCCCGACGAGGGCCAGGGCGATCGCCGCGAGGCGCAGGGGCCCGATCGCGAGCGTCGTCGTGACGTCCAGGATCCACACCACCCCGACGGCGACCAGGGTCACACCGATCGTGAGCCGGGTCAGCAGCGACCGGCGTCGGGGCGGGACCGGCGGGGGCACGAAGGAGGCCTCGGCCCGTGGCGGCGCCGGCGGGGGAGCTGTCGGGGGCGGCGGGGACGTCGGCGGCGCTGGCGTCACGGTGCTCATCGCGGTCTCCTGGGGGTCGGCCGTGGTGGGGTCGGCCGTGGTGGGGTCGGCCGTGGTGGGGTCGGCCGTGGTGGGGTCGGCCGTGGTG
>SKNO01000157.1 GCA_007120465.1 Nitriliruptoraceae bacterium | reverse complement strand
GGATCGTCAGGCCCGCGATGAGCGCCGCGACGGGGATGCTCGCCTCCTTGCCCCCGAAGGCCAGACCCTGCCGCCCGACGGGGACGCCGGCGGCGATCGCCCGCGCACCCCCGGTGTCCGCCAACGGCACGGCGGTCCCCGCCAGGACGAACAGCACCACCAGGATCCACAGCTCGCGGCCGAAGCCGGCGATCGCCGCCGCGATCACCGCCGCGAGCAGCGCGCTGGTGCGCAGCGCCGCGGTGGCGCCGATCCGGTCGGTGACGCGTCCTCCCGGCAGGGAGGTCGCCGCGCCGGCGAGGAAGAACACCGCGACGAGGGTGCCGATCGCCACCTCGTCGACGCCGAGGTCCGCGATGATCCGCGGGGCGAGCGCGCCCAGCAGGAACATCGGCAGCGTCGCACAGGTCAGGATCATCGCCGCGGTGACGATGACCCGGACCGGACCGGGTCGGGTCGCCGGTCGTGTACGCGTGTCGGCCATCACGTCATCGACCGGAAGCGTCGCACCGCGATCGGGATCACGACGGCGAGCAGTCCGACGCTCCACGCGAACGTCAACAGGCTCGGCGCGAGCACGTCGCCACCGATCGACAGGGCCCGAGCGGCGTCGGCGGCGTGCGTCAACGGGCTGCGGGAAGCGAAGCCCTGCAACCATCCGGGCATCGTCTCCAGCGGCACGAAGATCGAGCTCGCGAACACCAGCGGGAACAGCACCACGAACCCGGCGGTCTGGGCAGCCTCGGCGCCGGGGACGTACAGCGCCAGCGTGACGAACAGCCAACTCATCAGCAGCGCGAACAGCGCCACGATCAGCACCGCCCCGACCGCCGCGACCAGCCCCTGGGTGAACCGGAAGCCGATCAGGTACGCGACCCCGACCATCAGCACGATCACGGCGATCGAGCGGACCAGGTCGGCGATCGTCCGTCCACCGAGCACCGCGACCCGCGACATCGGCATCGAGCGGAACCGGTCGACCACACCCCGTTCGAGGTCCTCGGCCAGCCCGACCGCGGTCTGGGTGGAGCGGAAGGCGGCGGACTGCACGAAGATGCCCGGCAAGAGGTAGTCGATGTAGCTGATGTCGGCCGGCAACGCCGCGCCGGCTACCCCGCCGAACACGAAGGAGAACAGCAGCACGAACATCACCGGCTGGATCGTGGAGAACACGAGCAGCCGGGGCTGGCGCACGAAGTGGCGCAGGTTGCGCTTGGTGACCGTCCAGGTGTCGCGGACCTGCCAGTAGGTCCGGTCCGCGATCCCCTGCGGCGAGGCAGGCTGCAGCTCGGCCGGATCGATCGATGTCGTCATATGACGACCTCCTCCAGCGCGTCGCGGCTCGGTTCGGCCACACCACCGGTCAGCTCGAGGAACACGTCGTCGAGGGTCGGCCGACGCAGCCCCAGGTCACGGACGGCGAGTCCGGCCGCGCCCAGGCGCTCCACGACGTCGCGGACGGCGACCAGGGGATCCCCCTCCCCCACGGCGACGCGCAGCAGCCGGCCCGACCCGACGGGCTCGGCGTCGCGCAGGACCTCGAGGGCCCGTGGTCGGTCCGACGGGTCGGCGAGCACCACGTCGACGACCTGGCCGCCGACCTGGTCCTTGAGCTCGTCACCGGTCCCCTCGGCGATGATGTGGCCGTGGTCGATCACCGCGATCCGGTCGGCGAGCTGGTCGGCCTCCTCGAGGTACTGGGTGGTGAGCAGCAACGTCATGCCCTCGCCGACCAGTTCGCGGGTGATGTCCCAGATCGCGTTGCGCGAACGGGGATCGAGCCCGGTCGTCGGCTCGTCGAGGAACAGCAAGCGTGGCTGCACCAGCAGGCTGGAGGCCAGGTCGAGCCGTCGGCGCATGCCACCCGAGTAGGTGCGAGCCGTCCGGGACGCGGCGTGGGTCAGGTCGAACCGCTCGAGCAGGTCGTCGGCGCGGCGCCGCGCCACCCGGGCCGGCAGGTGGAACAGCTCGCCGAACATCCGCAGGTTCTCGCGTCCGGTGAGCAGCTCGTCGACGGCGGCGTACTGGCCGGTCAGGCCGATCAACCGACGGACCTGCCCGGCCTCGCGCACGACGTCGTGCCCGAACACGCGCGCCCGGCCGCTGTCGGGGCGGAGCAGCGTCGCCAGGACCCGCACGAGCGTGGTCTTGCCGGCGCCGTTGGGACCGAGCAGGCCCAGCACCTCCCCCTCCCGCACGGACAGGTCGACGCCGGTCAGCGCCTCGGTGTCGCCGAAGCGTTTGCGGACGTCCTCCACGGCAACGGCGGGGACAGCGGGCACAGGGGCCTCCAAGGGGTCGCGGTGCAGGGCGCGAGGGACACCGTGGGGCGTCGGGGTCCCCCGCAGGATGCTGGCTCGTGCGCTGGCGTCCGGCCGGCACGGGCACTGGCGCCCCCGACGGTACCGCCGGTCCCCCGGATGAGGGTCAGGCGTACTCGATCAGCAGCACCGCCTCGGATCCGGGTTCGAGCGCCTGGTAGCGGTGGGCGACGTCCCCCGGGAAGCTCGCGAGGTCGCCGGGTCCGAGCTCGACCAGGGTGTCGACGGGACCGACGCGGACCCGGCCGCGGATCACCAGGACGTGCTCGGTGATCCCCGCCGTGTGCGGTTCGGCGTCCCGCCCCGGGCCGGGTTCGAGGCTCACGGCGTAGACCTCGGTCCGGGCCGCGTGCGCGGTGGTCGCGAGCAGCCGGGCGTGCAGGTCATCACCCTCGCTGTCGACCCGGGGGCCCTCCCCCGCGCGCACCACCCGCACCGCGGGCGCCGGAGGCTCGAGCAGGCTGCCGAAGGGCACCTCGAGGGCACGCGCGAGGGCCCACAGCGTCTCGATCCCGGGGTTCGCCTCCCCGGCCTCGATCGCGTGCAGGGTGGACTTGCCGATCCCCGCGGCTCCCGCCACCTCGGCGAGGCTGCGTCCCGAGCGCGTGCGCAGGTCACGGACGGTCCGCGCGATGCGTCGACGCAGCTCCCCCGCCTCGGGTGAGGAGGTGTCCCCGCCCGACCCGACGCCCACGGTGGCCTCCTCGTCGCGTCGCCGCGTCCACCGTGGTCACGCTACCCGACGGGTGCCACCGGCCCGGGCCGCAGCCCGGCGGTGCGCTAGAGCTCGTCGCGGGCGTAGGCGGTGGCGAGGCTGTCGGCGTACTCGTTCCACCGGTGGCCCGCGTGCGCCTTGATCCAGACCACCGTGAGCTCGGGTCGCTCGCGCAGGCGCTCGTACAGGGGGCGGACGAGGTCGAGGTTCTCCACCGGGCCCCGCTTGCGGCGCCAGCCGCGCTGCTCCCATCCCGCCGCCCACTCGGTCACGGTGCGCACGGCGAGGTTGGAGTCGCTGTAGAGCACGGCAGCGGTGCCCTCGGGCACGAGTTCGATGCCCTCGAGCAGCGCGGTCAGCTCCATGCGGTTGTTGGTGGTGTGGGGCTCGTGACCGTAGGCCTGCGCGATCACCTCGCCGTCGACCACGTACACCGCGCCCCAGCCGCCCGGTCCGGGGTTGGGGTTGGCGGCACCGTCGGTGAACACGCCGGTGTCGGGTCCGCCGTCGTAGCGCTCGAGGACCTCGGCGAGGGTGAGTCCCTCCTCACGGGTCCCGGCGCGCGCACCGCGGGGGTGTGTCCCACGGTTCCGCGGGGAGCGGGACCCGCTGCTCCCGCGCTGTGCGCGGTAGCAGTCCCCGCAGGTGCTGGGCTGCCAGCCCGGGTAGCGCTCACGCATCCACGCCGGCGGGACGAACCGTGCGCCGCACCGGGCGCACGTCAGCGTGGGACCCGACTCCTCGCTCAGGGCAGCCGGTGCTCGCTCGGCAGCAGACGGCTGCCGAACAGGTCCTTGGTGTACCGGCTGGGCAGCCCCCGGGAGAGCAGGAACTCCGCGGGATCCGCCTCGAGGTCGAACCCGACCACCAACTCGCAGTGGCGGCAGCGGTACTTCCCGAGCCCGCTGGCCCCTCCGACGAGGTGCTGCTCGTCGTGGCAGCGGGTGCAGGCACGGGTGGACGGCACCTCCGCGAGGGCGGTGCCGCCGGTCGGTCGGGTCTCGTCGTCCATACCCGTAGCCTACCGTGCCGCCGTGACGGGAGCCGACGTGGCGGCGCCCCGTCAGCCGCCGTCGGCGCGTGCGACCGGCGCGACCGCCCGCGTGATCACCGCGGTCGCACCGGCGTCGGTGCGGATCAGTTCGATGCGACGGCCCTGCGGCCCGCGTGGGGGCCGGCCGAGCGCACGCCACCACTCCCCGGGGTCCACCGCCACGCCGTGCAACACGATCTCGACGGGGAGTTCGTCGGCGGTGCGCAGCCAGCGGCGCACCACCTTTGGGCGGGCGGGGAACACCACCTCCACCGGCCGTCTCCGGTACCACGGCGAGCCGGGCACGTCCCCGTCCACCGTCAGCAGCGCCCGACCGGCGGCGACGCGGCGGGCCCCGATCCGTGCACCGAGGTGGTCGTGGAGCCGAGCCCGCACCGCGGCCGGGGCCACCTCGACGAGCAGGTCACCGACCGGCCCCGGTGCCAGCGGTGTGGGTGGCCCGGTCCGCACCAGGTGCGCGCCCGCGGGCAGCAGGGTCGCCGACGCGGCGGCGTTGCCGTCCCGGGCGCCCCCGAGCCAGGTGACCGCCTCGACCAGGTCAGCGTCGAGCTGGATGAACTCGACCTCGCCGTCGGGCAGGTCGGGATCAGCGAGGTCGACGGCCGGGGACAGCACGATCCCGAGCCCGGCAGCGGTGCCGTGCCGGGCCACCAGCTCCCCGACGGGTGGCCGGTGGTCGCGGAGGGCGCGGACCCGACGCTCGCCCCGTCGTCGGGCAGGGTCGGCGTGGACCCACCGGTCCGGGCCGCTGCGCACCGCCAGGGCGTCGGCGACCCGGGTCCGGACCTCGAGGCCGCGCACCGCCGCGTTGTGAGCGAGCAGCACCAGCCGTGCCTCGTCGAGGTCGACGGCGGTGACCCGTGCTCCCGCTGCGGCCAGCGCGAGCGCGTCGCCTCCGATGCCGGCGCACAGGTCGAGCACCTCCGTGGCCGCGAAGCGTCGCGCCCGCCACCGGGACACGACGGGATCGCTGGCCTGTTCGAGCGCCTCCCGGGTGAACAGCAACGCGTCGGCATCGGGCCACCGGTCACGCGCGCGTCGACGTGCCTCGGCGGCGGCCAGCACCGCCGCGGCACGTTGCCGTGTGAGCCCGTCTGCCCGTCGCCGCTCGAGGATCCGCAACGGGTCCTCGTCGTGGTCGCGCGCCGTGGTGGCCGCGGCCACCGCCGCGAGCCCCGGCTCCGACACCAGCCACCGGGCGGTCGACACGTCGAGCTCCACACGGCCTCCTGTCCCGAGGAACGTGACGGTAATGGTGGTTCTGCGGCGACGACCTCTCTAGGCTGCGCGCGGACGCACCGCCCTTGGGCGGTGGAACATCCGATGGGAGGCATCATGGCTGCAGCCAAGAAGTCCACCGCGAGCCGGTCCGCCAGGAAGACCGCCAAGAAGGCGGCCACACGGGCACCGGCGAAGAAGGCCGCCAAGAGCACGGCGAAGAAGGCGGCCAAGAAGGGGGCGAAGAAGAGCGCGAAGAAGGCCGCGAAGAAGGGCGCGAAGAAGACGGCCAAGAAGGGCGCGGCCAAGAAGGCCGCGAAGCGCGCCCCCGCCAAGAAGGCCGCGAAGAAGGGCGCGAAGAAGACGGCCAAGAAGGGCGCGGCCAAGAAGGCCGCGAAGCGCGCCCCCGCCAAGAAGGCCGCGAAGAAGACGGCCAAGAAGGGCGCGGCCAAGAAGGCCGCGAAGCGCGCCCCCGCCAAGAAGGGCGCGAAGAAGGCCGCCAGGAAGTCGAGCTGAGTGGCGAGCGACGGCCCGATGGTGTGCAACGTCGGGCCGTCGCCGTGCACGGCGCTGGTCGATCCCAGGTCTACGCCGTCCCGACGCAGGGTCACATCGAGCGGGCGCGGCGTGCCGGTACCGTGCGGGCATGGAACTGCTGCGCGTGACCCAGCCCCTCGACGACGTCGGGCCCGACCCGGTGCTCGTCGTCGCACTCGACGGGTGGACGGACGCCGCCGGTGCGGGGTCGGGCGCGGCCGAGACCCTGCGCGCCTTCCCCAGCGAGCGCGTTGCGGAGTTCCCGCCCGACGCGCTGTACGACTACCGGGACCGTCGCCCCCAGCTGTCGATCGACCGTGGACGGCTCGATCAGCTCACCTGGCCAGAGCTGGTCGTGGAGCTGGTGACGCCACCGTCGGGGCCACCGCTGCTCCTGGTCCACGGCGCAGAACCCGACCTCGCCTGGCAGGCGTGTGCGGCGGACCTGTTGGAACTGGCCGCCACGGTCGGTGCCACACGCTACGTCGGCCTCGGCAGCGTTCCTGGCCCGATCCCCCACACGCGGCCGGTCCAGGTGGTGTGCACCGGCAACGATGACGAGGTGCTCGACCGGATGGGCCGGCCCCACGAGCAGATGATCGTCCCGGCCTCCTGCCAGGTCGCCTGGGAGGCGATGTTCGCGGCGGCCGGGCTGCAGACCCTCGGGCTGTGGGTGCGCATCCCCCACTACGTCGCCGGCGGCTACCCGGAGGCGTCACGCAGCCTGCTGGAGCGGTTCTCGGCCCACCTCGGCACACCCGTGGACCTGACCGTCTTCGACCCGCTGATCGAGGAGAACCGCGCGAAGCTCGACGTCGCCGCGTCGTCCTCGGATGAGGTGGCCGACCACGTCCACCAGCTCGAGCAGCTCTACGACGCCGAAGCCGAGGCAGAGCGGGCCGTCGGCGGTCTCGGTGACGCGCGGCCGACCTTCACCGAGGACGAGGTCCCCACCGCCGAGGAGCTCGGCGCGGAGATCGAACGGTTCCTGCGCGGTCGCGCCCAGTGAGCACGCGGCGCCGCCAACCGACCGGCCGGGGCGGTGTCCACCAGCGCTAGGCTCCGGCTGCCGCGGGTGGTGGAGCGCCGCCCGCCCCCCGTCGAAGGTGGCCCCGTGCGCATCGCCGTGACCGGCTCGATCGCGACCGACCATCTCATGACCTTCCCCGGGCGGTTCGCCGACCAACTCGTCGCCGACCAGCTGGAGCGGGTGAGCCTGTCCTTCCTCGTCGACGACCTCCAGGTCCGGCGCGGTGGGGTCGCCGCGAACGTGAGCTTCGGCCTCGCCCAGCTCGGGCTGAGCCCCTTGCTCGTCGGCGCGGTCGGCCAGGACTTCGATCGCGACTACCGGGCGTGGCTCACCCGCCATGGCGTCGACTGCACGGCGGTGCACGTGTCGGACCTGCGCCACACCGCCCGGTTCCTGTGCACCACCGACCTGGACCAGAACCAGATGGCCTCCTTCTACACGGGTGCCATGGAGGAGGCCCGGTTCATCGAACTGTCACCGATCGCCGATCAGGTCGGACGGCTCGACCTGGTCGTGATCTCACCCAACGACCCCGAGGCGATGCTCCGTCACACCGCCGAGGCCCGCAGCCTCGGGCTGGCCTTCATGGCCGACCCCGGCCAGCAGCTCGCCCGGATGGAGGGTCCGCAGGTCCGCAGGCTGATCGACGGGGCCCGCTACCTCATCACCAACGACTACGAGCGGGCCCTGCTGGAGACCAAGACCGGCTGGTCGAGCGACGAGGTGCTCTCGCGGGTCGAGGTGCGGATCACGACGCTCGGACCGCGAGGGTGTGTGATCGAGACCCGCGACGACGGGGTGGTCGCCGAGGTGGCGGCCGCACCCGAGAACGAGCGCGCCGACCCGACCGGTGTCGGCGACGCGTTCCGGGCCGGGTTCCTCGCGGGCGTCGCGTGGCGGCTGCCCCTGGAACGCTCGGCGCAGATCGGGGCGATGGTCGCGACCTACGTGCTCGAGCACGTCGGCACCCAGGAGTACGAGGTCGAGCCGGAGGGTTTCCTCACCCGGCTGGCCAGCGTGTACGGCACCGAGGCGGCCGACGACGTGGCACCGCACCTGCCCGGCTGACGCCGGTCAGGTCGCGATGCGCTCGGCGATGTGGTCGACGCAGGCGGTGTAGGAGGCGAGGTCGTCGGCCTCGATCGCGGGGAACATCGCGATCCGCAACTGGTTGCGACCGAGCTTGCGGTACCCGTCGGTGTCCAGCACCCCGTTGGCCCGCAGGACCCGGTTGACCTCGTCCGCATCGACCGAGGGGTCGAGGTCCACCGTGGCCACGACCCGGGAGCGCGCGTCCAGGTCGGTGACGAAGGGTGAGGCCCACGGGCGCTGCTCCGCCCACCGGTACACGAGGTCGGACTTCTCGACCTGGTGGGCGACGACCCCGGCGAGGTCGCCGAAGCGCTCGAGCATCCAGTCCACCTGGAACGCCGCGAGCAGGACGGTCGCCACCGCCGGGGTGTTGTAGGTCTGGTGCTTGCGGCTGTTGTCCAGGGCCGTCGTGAGGTCGAGGAAGGTCGGGATGAAGCGGCCGGAGGCGGCGACCGCCTCGATGCGCGCCACCGCCGCAGGCGACACGAAGGCGGCGGTCAGTCCGCCGTCGGCGGCGAACCCCTTCTGCAGGCTGAAGTAGTACACGTCGGTGGCGGTGAGGTCGACGGGCAACCCCCCGGCACCCGAGGTGGCGTCGACGAGCACCAGGGCGTCGTCGACCCGTTCGATGGCCTGGGCGACCCCGGTGGAGGTCTCGTTGTGGGTCAGTGCCTGGACGTCGCAGCCGGGGGCAGGACCCGCCGGTGGTCGGGTCCCCGGCTCGGCGTCGACCACGTCCGGGTCCGCGAGCCACGGTGCCTTCTCCGTCACCGCGGCGAACTTCCCCGAGAACTCCCCGAACCGGTAGTGCCGGGCACGCTGCTCCACCACACCGAAGGCGAGGCTCTCCCAGAACGCCGTGGCGCCGCCGACCGCCAGCAGCACCTCGTAGCCAGGGGGCGCGCCGAACAGCGTGCGCAGGCCGTCCTGGAGCCGGGCGACCTGGTCCTTGACCCGCGACTGGCGGTGGGACGTGCCGAGCAGGCCGTCGCCGACCCGCGCGAGCTCCGCCAGCGCCTCCGGACGGACCTTGCTCGGGCCCGAACCGAACCGGCCGTCGCGCGGTAGCAGCTCAGGTGGGATCTCGATCTCGGTCACGCGCGTCCCTCGCGTCGGGGGGCCGGGAGCCAAGCAGTTCGTCCGCACGAACGCCAGACCGGAGCGCTGCCACCCGACGGCTACGCTGAGCGCGTCCCGTCCACGAGCAGCGAGGCTCCCGTGTCCGTCGCCCGTCGCATCACCGAGATGGAGGAGTCCCCCACCCTGGCCGTCACCAGCAGGGCCAAGGCGCTCAAGGCCGCAGGCGAGCCGGTGATCGGCTTCGGCGCCGGGGAACCCGACTTCGCGACCCCACCGAACATCGTCGAGGCCGCGGCCCGGGCCGCGTCGGATCCGGTCACCCACCGCTACTCCCCCGCCGCGGGGCTCCCCGAACTGCGCGAGGCGATCGCCACGATCACCGCCCGCACGTCGGGAGCCGCGGTCGAACCCGGTCAGGTCGTCGTGGCCAACGGGGGCAAGCACGCGCTGTTCAACGCCTTCCTGACCCTGCTCGACCCGGGTGACGAGGTCATCGTGCCGGCCCCCTACTGGGTCAGCTACCCCGAGCAGATCCGCCTCGCGGGGGGTGTCCCGGTCGCCGTCACGACGACCAAGGCCACGGGGTTCCGGGTGCCGGTGGCCGATCTGGAGGCCGCGCGGACGTCCCGCACGAAGGCCCTGGTGTTCGTCTCCCCGTCCAACCCGACGGGTGCGGTGTACCCGCGCGACGAGGTCGCCGCGATCGGCGCGTGGGCGGCCGAACACGGCCTCTGGGTCATCACCGACGAGATCTACGATCACCTGGTCTACGACGGGGTGACCGCCGCGTCGCTCCCGGCGGAGACCCCCGACCAGCGCGAGCGGACCATCATCGTCAACGGCGTCTCCAAGACCTACGCCATGACCGGGTGGCGGGTCGGCTGGACCGTCGCGCCTCCCGAGATGGCCGCGGGCATGGCGAAGCTGCAGAGCCAGGCGACCTCCAACGTCTGCAACGTCGCGCAGTACGCCGCCCTCGAGGCGCTGACCGGCCCGCAGGACGCGGTCGCCGAGATGCGCGCTGCCTTCGACCGGCGACGCAAGCTCGCCATCGACCACCTCGCGGGGATCGACGGCGTGTCGGTGGTCGAACCCGAGGGGGCGTTCTACGTGTTCCCGTCCTTCGAGGGGCTCCTCGGTCGTGAGGTGGCTGGGCGCACGCTCGGCACCACCCTGGAGGTCGCCGAGGTGCTGCTCGAGGAGGCGAAGGTCGCGATCGTGCCCGGCGAGGCCTTCGGTGCGCCGGGGTACGCGCGCCTGTCCTACGCCCTCGGCGACGAGGACCTCGTCGAGGGCATCACCCGGATCGGTGACCTGCTCGGTCGCGCCTGACGACACCGGCCCGTCCAGGAGGGCGGGCCGGCGGCAGGGTGGGTGACCGACGTGGTCAGTCGAGCACGCCGTCGGGCAGGTCCGGACAGTCGGCACGCTCCGGCGTGGCCGCGACCAGCTCGGCGACGTTGTCCTCGGTGACGACGCCACCGGCCTCGCGCAACAGCTCACGGTCGACGCAGACGATCTGCACCGCCTTCGCCCGAGGCTCGACCCCCGGCAGGTCGGTGTCGAACCGCTCGACGGCGACCCACACGCTCGTCGACCGCTGTGAGAGCATCACCTTGAGCTGGGGACGCAGGTCGGCGTCGAAGTCCTCCTCCGCGGCCGCGCGGGCGTCGAACCCGGCCTGCACGTTGGGCTCGGCCGGTCCGGTCTCCCGCAGCACCGTGTAACCCTCGAGCAGGCGGGCACGCCCCTGGAGGATCAGCTCGAGCCCCGCCTCGATGCTGCCGCGCAGCTCGTCGGCGTCGGTGGCGACCCCGTCGGCGTCCGAGGCGTCGATCGGGAACGCGAGGTCGTGGCTGTCGGCGTCGGCGAGGTAGCCGGCGCCCTGCCACAGGTCGAGCCAGCCGCGCGCGACGGTCGACACCGCGTCCGCGACCTCACCATCCGCCTCGTCACCGTCGATGAACAGGCTGCGCAGGTCGGGCTCCAGCGTGTCCAGCACGGCCTGCAGACCGGCGGCATCGCCCTGGACGTCCCCCCAGGTCTGATCGTCGTCCACGGTCACGGCGGTCGGCAGGATCGGATCAGGCAGCTGGGGCTCCAGCTCGCCGAGCCGCTCGACCAGCGCGGTGGGATCGCCGCCGCCGGTCGTCGCCGGTTCCTCGCCGTCCTGCTGGGCCACCGCCCCGCCGACCCCGAGCGCCGCCACCACCGCGGTCGCCCCGGCGGTCAGCGCGAGCACGCCCCTGCGCCTCGACCCCACCTCGTCCTCCTCGATGCCTCGATGACCGAGCGCGTGCTCGGATCCGTCGCCCAAGGGTATCGGCAGGTCACCTGCGGAACGTGAGTCCCGATCTGGCACCTACCGACGCTTCGAGCACAGCAAGCACACCTGTCACGCTACGCGACTCGCTGCTCGGTGGAAAGCCCCTCCCACACCTGCGCGTCCGTTCGGACGGTCCCGTGCGTTGAGTGCTCGACCTGCGGGGGCGTGCCTGCCGTGGCGTCAGTACCGGTAGGTGTCGTCCTTGAAGGGCCCCTCCACCGGGACACCGAGGTAGGCCGCCTGGTCGTCGGTGAGCCGCGTGAGGTGCGCGCCGATCTTCTCGAGGTGCAGGCGCGCGACCTCCTCGTCGAGGTGCTTGGGGAGCACGTACACCTGCGTGCCGTACCGCTCGTGGTGGGCCCACAGCTCGATCTGCGCGAGGACCTGGTTGGTGAAGGAGGTGGACATCACGAAGGAGGGGTGGCCGGTGGCGTTGCCGAGGTTCACCAACCGACCCTCGGAGAGCAGGATCACCGCGCGCCCGTTCGGCAGGTGCACCAGGTCGACCTGCGGCTTGATGTTCGTCCACGGGTAGGCCCGCAGGGCGGCGGTGTCGATCTCGGTGTCGAAGTGGCCGATGTTGCACAGGATCGCGTGGTCCTTCATCGCCAGCACGTGCTCGCGGGTGACCACGGCCATGTTGCCCGTCGCCGTCACCACGATGTCGGCCTGGTCGACGACCTCGTCCATCGTGACGACGCGGTAGCCCTCCATCGCCGCCTGCAGGGCGTTGATCGGGTCGATCTCGGTGATGTACACCGTCGCGCCCATGCCGTGGAGCGCCTGGGCGCAGCCCTTGCCCACGTCGCCGTACCCGGCGACCACGGCGACCTTGCCGGCGATCATCACGTCGGTCGCCCGCTTGATCCCGTCGAGCAGCGACTCGCGGCAGCCGTAGAGGTTGTCGAACTTGGACTTGGTGACCGAGTCGTTGACGTTGATCGCGGGCACCTTCAGCCGACCGTCGCGCTGCCAGGCGCGCAGCTGCTTGATCCCGGTGGTGGTCTCCTCCGACACCCCGACGATGTCGGCCAGGAGCTCGGGGTGCTCGTCGTGCACCAGCGCGGTCAGGTCCCCGCCATCATCGAGGAGCAGGTTCGGACCGGACCCGTCGGGCCAGCGCAGCGTCTGCTCGATGCACCAGACGTACTCCTCCTCGGTCTCCCCCTTCCAGGCGAACACCGGCGTCCCGGCCGCGGCGATCGCGGCCGCCGCCTGGTCCTGGGTCGAGAAGATGTTGCAGGAGGACCAGCGCACGCTCGCGCCGAGTGCCTGCAGCGTCTCGATCAGCACGGCGGTCTGCACGGTCATGTGCAGGCATCCGGCGATGCGGGCACCGGCGAGGGGCTGCGCGTCGGCGTAGCGCTCCCGCAGCGCCATGAGCCCGGGCATCTCCTTCTCCGCGAGCCCGATCTCCTTGCGTCCGAGCTCGGCGAGGGACAGGTCCGCCACCTCGAAGTCCTCGTCGGGGAAGCGGCGCACGAAGGGCATCTCGGCAACGGACACGTCCGACACGGCAGGCTCCGATGGTCTCGCGGATGGTCTCGGGTCGGCCCCACGGGGTCGCCGCGCACGCGGCGGTCGGCTGCGCGGGGCACGACCGGAGCAGTGTGCCCGACGCCGCCGCCGGATGCCGACCAACGGCGCGGTCCCGGTGGCGCTGCCGCCCGGACCCGGTGCGAAGACGGCGGCTGATATAGCTCGAAGGGCTTCTCGACACGACACCTCCGGAGATGTTCAAAGGGAAGTGCCACCTATCCCTGCGAACACTCCGGAGGTGTTGTCATGGTGCATGTTCACGGACCTC
>SKNO01000168.1 GCA_007120465.1 Nitriliruptoraceae bacterium | reverse complement strand
TGATCATCCTCGCGCCGTTCTTCCTGCACGGCGGGGTGATCCCGTGGCTGTTCGCGCTGCTGCCCGGCCAGCCCGGCTGGTTCGGCCCCGCCCAGGGCCCGGCCTTCCTCGCGGCCGCACTCGCCTCCGCGCTGGGCGCGGTGACCCTGCTGGCCTACCTGTTCCGGCGCCTCTACCGCTGGCAGGCACTCATCGACGACCCGGTCTTCCGTGGCCTGTCGCGCTGGATCGGGCTGTTCTCCCTGCTGTTCCTGTGGCTGCAGCTCCAGAAGGTGGTCACGGGTCTGTCGATGCCACCCGACGCGGTCGCCGACCACATAGCCGCCACCGTCTCGCATCCCCTCTACTGGGCTGCCATGGCCATGCTCGCGATCACGGTGGCCCACGTCGGCTTCCAGATGCTCGCCCCGACACGGTTCAGCGTGCGGCGTACCGTCGCCGTCGCCGCACTGCCCCTGATGGCGATCCTGCTCGAGAAGTACCTCTTCGTGGTCGAGGGGCTGATGTATCCCACCTTCCGGCTCTACGAGGGCGTGCCCGGCGCCTATGCCCCCTCCTGGGTGGAACTCTCCTCCCTGGTCGGCGCGATCTCGATCGTGGCGCTGTCCTTCCTGATCGCCGTCAAGGCCATCCCTGTCATCGAGCTCGAGGAGGCAGAGCCGTGAGCGCCACCACCCTCGGCCCCGTCCTGATCTTCGCGATCGTGCTCTCCCCGGTCTATCTGATGCTGGCCGGCTGGCTGTTCGGCCGTCCCCGCGAGCTGCGCCTGCCCCTGATCGGCCTCGGCTTCCTGGTGGGATTCACGGCGCTGGCCTGGGGTGGGATGGCCGTGTTCGGCCTGCTGGTCGACCTCATGTTCGTATCGTGAACCCGCATCCACCACCCCGGTGGGCAGTACGGTGCCGCTGGCGTCAAGGGAGCAGGGTGCCGTGAATGAGCAGGGCGAGGTGCGCCAGCCCATCCGTGTGGTCCTGGCCGAGGACCACACGCTGGTCCGGCAGGGCACCCGTCGCCTGCTGGAAGACAGCGGCCGTGTGGTGGTCGTGGGCGAGGCCTGGGAGGGCGAGCAGGCCGTCGCTGCGGTCGACCGCCACGAACCCGACATCGTCATCGTCGACATCGGCCTGCCCGGGATCAACGGCATCGAGGCCACCCGCCGCATCAAGGCCAGCCATCCTCAGATCAGCGTCATCGGGCTGACGGTGCACGACGAGGATCAGTACGTCTTCGCGCTGCTCGAGGCCGGCGCGGCGGGCTACCTGCTCAAGGACGTCGAGGGCCAGGACCTGCTGCGCGCCGTGGAGGCCGTCCACGCCGGCGAGTCGGTACTGCACCCCTCGATCACACACAAGGTGCTCACCCGCCTCTCCCGCGGCGCTCCCGAGCCTGCGGCGCCCACCGATCCGCTCACCGACCGGGAGCACGACGTACTCGAGCTCGCGACGCAGGGCCTGCCGAACAAGGAGATCGCCGCGCGGCTCGAGGTCAGCATCCGCACCGTGGAGACGCACCTGAGCCGGGTCTTCGCCAAGCTCGAGGTCGGCTCCCGCACCGAGGCCGTGCTGTACGGGCTGCGCCGCGGCTGGTTCGACCTCGAGACCCTGGAGCCCCCACCATGACCACAGCGGCGGGCACGGATGCGCTCCCGGTCCGGGTGGCCGCCCTGGCCCGCAACGCCCCGCAACGGCTGCGCGAACGGCCCTTCTGGATCATCCAGGCCGGGGTGCTGTCGGTCACGGCGCTGCATCTCCTCGCCGAGCTGTGGGGCGAGGGCCTCGTCGAGGGGGTGCATCCCGCGCTGCACCACGTCCCGGTGATCCTCTACCTGGCACCCATCGCCTACGCCAGCCTGCGCTACGGCATCGAGGGCGCCTTCCTCACTGGCGTGTGGGCCGCGGTGCTGACCGTGCCCAACGTCGTGATCTTCCACCCGCATGACCTCGAGTGGCTCACCGAGCTCATCTACGTCGCCGTGGTCGTCGCAGCCGGGATCACCATGGCCGTGCCCGTCGAACGTGAGCGACGCCAGCGCCGCCGCGCCGAGGCCACCAGCCGACGCCTCACGCTGCTCAACGAGATCGCCACCCTGACTCTCACCGCCGACCTGCAGCACACCCTGGACGGGACCCTTGCCTCCCTGGTGGCGGTCCTCGACCTGGAGGCCGCCTGCGTCGCGACCGCGAACCCCGACGACCCCGCGAGCCTGTCGCCCCTGGCACGGCACCCTGCCGACAGTGGCGCCGGAGCCCCCGTCGACCTGTGCCTGCAGCAGTTCAGCCCGCTCCACGAGACCGGCCAGGTGCTCACGATCGACGCGGGGGTGATCGCGGTCCCCTTCGACACAGATCTACCCGACCCCAGCCCCAGCGGACGAGTGACCGGCGTGCTGGCCGTCCAGCTCGACCCTGCCCGGCCGCGGGGCCCCGACGACCACCAGCTACTCATCGGGGTTGCGAACCAGCTGGCCACCGCCGTGGCGAACGCCCGCCTGCGCGACCTCGAACACGATCGCGTCCGCTCCTACGCCCGTCTGGTCACCTGGGCCCAGGAAGAGGAACGCAAGCGCATCTCCCGCGAGCTGCACGACGAAGCGGCCCAGAACCTGGTCGCGATCCGTCGGGGCCTGGACACGCTCGCCTCACGCCTCGACCCCGCCGGCCACCCTGCGGAGCTGCGGCAGCTGCGGACGCTGACCGGTGAGACCCTGACCGGGGTGCGCCGGTTCAGCCGCGACCTGCGCCCACCGGTCCTCGACGATCTCGGCCTGGTCTCGGCGCTCGAATCGCTGGTCGACGAGGTGAGCCGCCGCACCCGCCTCGGTGTCGAGCTGGCCGTCCACGGAACGCCTGCCCGGGTGGCCGCGGAGACAGAGCTGGTCCTGTTCCGCATCGGCCAGGCTGCCCTGCACAACGTCGGGCGCCACGCCGAAGCCACCCGAGCCACCGTCGAACTGCACTTCGCTGACGACATCCGCCTGACCATCACCGACGACGGCCGCGGCTTCGCCCCACCCGAGCAGCTCACCCAACTGGCCGGCACCGGCAAGCTCGGCTTGCTCGGCATGCAGGAACGGGCACACCTCGTCGGTGCCGAGCTCGAGATCACCAGCCACCCCGGCCACGGCACCCGCGTCGCGGTGACGGTTCCTCGCTGAGCTCGCTCACGCCTGCACTGGGGCATGGGCCAGTCCCAGGGCGTGGGGAGAGGTGGCCAGCACAGCCGGCTGTCTGGGAAACGGAACCGGTCAACCTCGCCGACCACGAAGCCGGCCTGCTCGATCGCGCCGACGGTGTCCTGCCGCTCCACGGCGGCGAACCGCTCGCAGAAGCGCGAGAAGGCGGGATGGTCGCTGCTCCCGGGTCCTCCTCGAGGTTCGGGCTCACTCGACGTCGATGGTGAAGACCATGCCGGCGGCTGCGTGGCCGGGCACGGTGCAGATCGCCTCGTAGACACCGGCCTGGTCGATCGTCACCGCGGCGGTGGCTCGCTCGCCGGGGTCGACGCCGAGGTGCACGTCGGCGACGTCGAGGTCGAAGTCGTGGAACACGTCCCCGTCGTTGGTGACGGTCACGTTGACCGGCTCGCCGGCCTCGAGGCTGAGCGAGGCGGGTGTGAACGCCATCTCGGTGGCTGACACCTCGATCGCACGCGCGCCATCGACGGGCGTGGGCGCCCGCTGTTCGTGGTCGCGGGCATCGGGCGCGTGCATGTCACCCATCGCATCGTCACCCATCGACATCCCTTCGCTCATGTGATCGCCGCCTGCGGGACCACCCCAGGGGGCGCAGCCGGCCAGCACCAGGACCAGCGCCGCGCCGAGGGCGGGGAGCCGCCAAGCAGCGGACCGCCTGCACATCACGCGCATCGGTACTCCTTCGACGGTGGCCGGGGCCAGACGTGGCCGTCGTGACCCGAGGGTGGGTCAGGGCACGACGACGGTCAGCGTGCCCTGCATGCCGGCGGAGGCGTGACCGGGCACGCTGCAGTAGTAGACGTACTCGCCGGGCTCGTCGATCTCGAGCCCGACGGTCGCGGTCTGGCCGCTGGCGACGTCGACCTGCAGGTCGAGCTCGTCGATGGTCAGGTCGTGGAAGGCTCGCCCGACGTTGGTGACCGTGAGGTTGACCGGCTCACCGGCGGCCACCTCGACGCTGGACGGGTCGAAGGCCATCTCGGTCGCTTCGACGACGATCTCGTCAGCGTCGTCGACCGCGGCCGGGGCGCTGCCCTGGCTGGTGCGCTGTCCCCACATGCCGTCCATGTGCCCCCCCATGGGGCCCCACCACCCGCCGGTCGACCGGCCCGCGCCGCCGAACAGCAGCCCCAGCAGCAGCAGCACGGCGACCCCGGCGAGCAGGGCCGGCAGCCACCGACGCACCGAGGAGCCCGTACCCGCTTCGGGGCCGAGCAACTCCGCGTGCGCCCGGTACTCGTCCGCGTCGATCTCACCGGCCGCCAGCCGCTGACGCAGGATGTCGTGCGCACGTCCTCGGTCCTGCTCGCCGGTGCCCTGACCGGTGGCGAGCGCCACAACGATGCCGGCCAGCACCAGGATCAGGATCAGGCTCAGGACGAACCATCCGCCAGCCATCATCGGTGATCACCTCTCATCCCCTCGCTCCACTGCGCGTGGGTGTGCTCTCGTCAGCGCTCGGGTCCGCGGAACGGCTCGACTGCGCCCATGTGCGCGCGCCTCTCGGGGTACCGGTCGACCGTATCGTCGTGACGTTGCTGCAGCTCCGGGTCGCACTCGACCAGGCGGTGGTGGTACTGCGCCATCTGCTCGGCGTCGCCGTGCATCGCGCCCATCCGGCCGTGCAGGGCGTCCATGTCGCCATCTGTCCAGCCGTCGGCGTGCATCTCGTCCATCCGGTCGACGTCGGCGCCGTGCATGTCGCCCATCCAGTCCGTCCACGGCCTGGCCCCTGCGGGCATGTGGTCGACCTGGCCGGCCATCATCGCGTTGGCGGTACCTGGCACCTCCGGGGACGTGGGGGTGGCCATCGCGATGCCCCCGACGGCGAGCACCGCGATGACGGTGGTGCTCGCGGTGATCGTCAGCCTCTTCGGGATCCTCATGTGGGTCTCCGTCGTTCTCGGGGCGGTCGAGTGCACACAACCGCCCGCCGGTGCATCCGAGTTGCAGCCGCTGTGGAGGCCGTGTGGAGATGGCCGCGCTGCCGACGCCGGGTCAGCGGGCAGGCAGCCGCAGGCCGCACCGGGCGGGCACGGCGGGAGGCACGTCGGTGGCCCTACCCTCCGGAGGGGCCCGTAGGCGCCGTCGTGGAGGAGCCAGCGAGGATGCGGCACTGGAGGCGGGTCCTGCTCGTCGGCGGTGGGCTGCTCGTCGTGGACGTCTCGTGCAGCGAGCCGGAGCAGGCCGCCGAGGAGCAGCGCGCACGGGGTGCCGCGCTCTACGACATGCACTGCGTGGCGTGCCACGGCGGCGCGACCGGCGGCTCCATCAGCGACATCCCTCCGCCCCACAACGCCGAGGGCCACACCTGGCACCACCCCGACTGCGACCTGATCGACTTCACCCTCGATGGGCTCCCACCGCGTGAGGGTTACCCGGTCATGCCGGGCTTCGGTAACCAGCTCACCGCCGAGGAGGTCGAGGCGATCCTGGCCCACATCAAGACCTGGTGGGAACCGGAGCAGCGCGCGGCGCAGGCCACAGCGACCGAGCAGCTCTGCGACTGATGAACAGGTCGCTGCGACCCACCGGCGACCGGCGCGGTGAGGTCGCCGCCGCCGCGGATCAGGACGTTCGCCTCGGCTGCGGCGGGTGAAGGCGTCCCGGTTCGGCTTCGTCGTGCTGCCCTCGGAGGCGTGGCATCGGTCGACCACCGCCCGGTAGGCGCACCCCGGAGGCGCGGGATCTGCGACGGTCCCCGCCGCACGAGCCGCTCCGCGCGATCGCCCCGGGGCTCTAGGGGCGAACGTCCCGATGTTGGGGGCCGGGTGCCTGTCGTACCCACCCCGGGTGGGATGGACACTGCCGAGCACCTGCGGCGACGCGGGGGCACCGGGCGGCGGCGTGATCGGTTCGACCCACAGGAGGCACGCGCATGGGAGACGGCGAGCACGACGGTCGCCGCGAGGACCGATGATGAGCCGGGACGACGCGCGAGCGCGCCTGGTCGGCGCGCGCGGCCACCTCGACGCGGTCGTGCGGATGCTGGACGAGGACGTGTACTGCATCGACGTGCTCCACCAGCTCACCGCGGTGTCCGGCGCCCTGGAAGGGGCTCGGCGCGAGCTGCTCGACGGCCACCTGCGGACCTGCGTGAGGCGGGCCTTCGAAGCCGGTGAGGTGGACCGTGTGGTCGAGGAGCTCACTGAGGCGCTGTTCGGCCGCCGCGCTCCACGGGCCGGGCCGGCCCGCCGGTGCGAGCACGACGTGGCGCCGCCCTCCCCCGACGACGGACCGATGGCTGCCCCCGCGCTGGGACGGGACGGGTGAGTATGGCACCCTCCACCTCGACGTTCGACGCCCCTGGAGGTCGCAGCCGCCGTCTCGGTGGCCGCCTGTGGCGCGGTCTCGTGGCGGTCTGGGCGGTCATCACGGGGCTCGCTCCTCACGTGCTCCACCACGCCGGACCCCTGGCCGGCGCGGCGATCGTGTCCGGCGTGGCCGGGACCGCCCTGTTCGCGGCGGTCGGGTTCGTCGCGACGACCCCGCTGCTGCTCCGCCTGCGCCGTCGGTTCGGCTCGTGGCGGGCTCCGGCGATCGCGCTCGCGCTGTTCGCCACGATCTTCACGGTCACCACGATCCTCGGACCGCAGCTCACCGGCGGGGCGACCGTCGCCGACGTCCCGGCGACGACGCCGGCCGATCACGACGAGCACCACCCATGAGCGGCCCCGGTGCCCCCGATGACCGGCTCGAGCTCACCTACGTGACAGCTCCGAGCTGCCGGCTCTGCGAACACGGCCGCACGGTGCTCGCCGAACTGGGGGAACGGTACGCACTGAGCGTCCGCGAGGTCGACCTGCTGTCCGAGGAGGGCCGCCGGTTGGTCGCCGCCGCGCGGGTGGCCTTCCCGCCGGGGCTGTTCGCCGACGGGCGGCTGCTGGCTCACGGACGGCTGTCGGTGCGCGCCCTGGACAACGAGCTCGCGGCTCTCGGTGTGGCGGCGACAGCCCGCCAAGGAAGGTGAGCGGTGGAGACCATCTTCGTCGGCGGTTCGGTGGCCGCGGCCTTCGTGGCCGGGGCGATCGCGCTGTTCGCCCCCTGCTGCATCCTCGTGGTGTTCCCGTCGTACCTCGCCGCCGCTGTCCGCAACCAGCGGTGGCGGCTGGTCCCGCTGACGCTGGTCTTCGCCGCCGGGCTGTCGGTCGTGCTCGTGCCAGCGGCGCTCGGCGTCGGGATCCTGACCCGTTCGCTGCTGCGCTTCCACGGGCCGGTGTACGTGGCAGGCGGGTTGCTGCTCCTCGCGCTCGCCGCGGTCGCGTTCAGTGGCCGCGTCTGGTCCCTGCCGATGCTGCGCAACTCGCCGGACATCCAGCGCACGGACTCCGGCGGGGTGTTCGCCCTCGGGGTCTTCTCCGGGGCGGCGTCCGCGTGCTGTGCGCCCGTGCTGGCGGGTGTGCTGACCCTGACCGCCGTCGCTCCCGACCTCGGCACCACGATCGCGATCGCGTTCGCCTACGTCGCCGGGATGGTCGCGCCCCTGCTGATCCTCACGCTCGCGTGGGACCGGGCCGACCTGACCGCGAAGCTCTCCGGCCGGGGGCGCGAGGTGACCGTCAGGGTCGGACCGTGGACGCGCACGACCGGTCTGCTCGACGCGATCGTCGCTGGCATGTTCGCCGTCATGGGTGTCGCGCTGATCGTGCTGGGCGGCACCGGCACGCTCATCACCCCGACCTTCCAGATCGGCATCGGCCAGGCACTGCGACGCTCCCTCGACCCGGTCGTCGCCGCCTTGGAGCCCGTGCCCGACCCGATCATCGCTGCCGTGCTGCTGGCCGTGGCCATCGGCGCCCTGTGGCTCTCCGCGCGACCGCGACGCAGCGACGATCTCCACCCCGCACCCGATCCCACGACGGAGCGATCCCATGGCCACCCGAGCTGCCACGACGAGGCGCCGCCCCCCGCCTCCTCGACGTTCCAAGGACCCCGGCTTGAAGCCCTGGCTGCTGTTCCTGATCCCGGTGATCGGGCTCGCGATCGCGATCGCCGCCGGCGTCGTCGCAGAGCGCGAGGCGCCCGGTGGACATACCGGTGCCGCCGCTCCCGACTTCACCCTGCCGACCACCGACGGTGACGACGTGGCCCTGCGCGACGTGCTCGCCGAGGCCGATGCCCTGGTCTACTTCTCCATGGGCCTGGGCTGCGACGGCTGCTTCACGCAGATCCCCGAGGTCGAGGACGCCCTGCGCCTCCGCGGCATCGAACTGGTCCCCATCATGGTCGACCCGCCGGAGGCGCTCGCGGAGGAGGCCCGCCGGCTGGGCGCCGACCGGCCGATCCTCGTGGACGCCGACCGCGCCGTCTCCGAGGCCTACGGCATGCTCGGGCAGTACGGGCACGGCAACGTCCCCTCGCACAGCTTCGCCCTGGTCCGCGCCGACGACGGCCGGATCGAACGCACCATCCACTACCCGACGATGTTCGTCCCCCTCGAGCAACTCATCGAGGACTTCGAGCTCTAGCCCGGCTGTCGCACAGCCCCCGCCCTCAGGTGGTTGCAACGCCACGGCTCGCTGAACGACCAGAGTGTCGTTCCCGAGTCGGAGGTGGGGCAGGTGCCAGGAGCACGGTTGACGATCGCCGACGTCGCTGCCGATCCCGACCTCGACCGGCAACACTCCCGAACCTGAGTTGAACAGTCCGAGGTGACAGCCATGAGGTGAAGGCCCCCGGCCGGCGACGGCGGCCAGCGATCCGTCGTGTCGTGTAACCCGGGACGCCTTCCCCTGATCGTGACGGGTCTGGTCGTGACGATGCCCCCCGCGGAACCCGGAGCGTGGGTCGAGGGTCGGGTTGGGGACCGTCCATCGAGCCCTCGACCGGGCGCCGCGAGGGGCGTCGCGTCGCGTCGGGTTCAGACATCCTCGAGGAGCGCCTTGAGGTTCTCGAGGTTGCTGCGCATGTCGCGGCTGAACAGCTTGACGACCAGCGGGTCGCTGAGCCTGCCGAACCATCCGGCGAACCCCGGGCCCTCACCGTGGATCGTGAGGCGGGTCCCGTCGCCGTCGTCCTCGAAGCGCCACTCGAACCGGTACTCGAACGGTCCGTCGTCGCTCCGGAAGGCCAGCTTCTCGCCGGGTACCGCCTCTGTGATCTCCTGCGTCGAGGTGAAGCTCCGACCAGCCATCCTGGCCACGGCGCGGTTGCGGTCCCCCACCTCCGGTGGGCCGTCACGCTCCGCCTCGTACTCGATGAGGTTGCCGAGCCACTCCGGTTGGCGGTCCGGGGCGACCGCGTACTCGTAGACCTCCTTGCGCGGTCGGTGGATGACGATCGACTCCTCCATGGTCAACATCGTGCGTTCCTCCTGTTCGTTGTGATGTGCGTCCTGACCACGATCACGCTACGGAGCACCTCCGCACCGGTCTGTCCCCCGAGTGAGGTATCCCGGTGTCCAACGAGGTGGCGAGTCACCGGCTCAGCGCCAACTCCGTTCGACCGCCATGACGGCCTCGCGCGGATCGAGGTGCCACACCGGCTCGGCAGATGGAGTCGTCACCGGCGCGAAGCAGGCCCGTGACCTCGCCGGACGAGAGCGCGTGATGGCACGCGCGGGTCGCAGGTGCGCGGTCGCCCAGCGCCCCGCGGACCGCAGAGCCGGTCGGAACCGGGCAGCGATCCCGATCGTTGCCGGGGGAAGGGTCACCGTAACCATCGTGGTCTCCTCATCCAGGGGCGACGTGTGCCGCCTTCACCAGACGCTACGGATGGCTTCGGACCGGACCCATCCCGCAGGCGGGGTAACTCGGGGGAACGGGCGGGGTATCCCCAGCTCAGGGTGTTCCGTCCTCGATCCGAGGAACCCCCACGCGCGCCGCGGACCGCTCAGCAGCCCTCATCGTGATGGTCGAGTTCAGCGACGACCAGCGACAGGCAGGTGCTGGCATCCAGTTCGACCCGTTGCAGACCGCGGTAGCCGCTACTGGTCAGCCAGTCGACGTAGGCGGTGAACGGGTGCGCCGCGCCACGTCGGGTCCGCACGATCAGCCCCATCTCATAGACCGCGACCGCTCGTGGACGGCGGCCGTCGGTGACCGACATGACGTCGACGACCGCAAGCCTCCCATGGGGCGCCACGACCTCGCGGAGCCGACGCAGGAGACGAAGGTTCGTGCGGGCGTCGAAGAGGTGGCACAGGTTGCCGACCACGACGACGTCGTACGTGCCGGCGAGGTCGACGGTGAAGACATCTCCCGCAAGGAACCGGTACCGGCCCACGGCGCCGCGCTCGGTGACGATCCGCCGGGTCCGGGCGATGACCGCGGGCAGATCGACGGCGGTGACCTCGATCTCGGGGTTGCGCTCTGCCAGCCCGAGACTCCAGGGGGCACCGCCGGCCGCCACGTCGAGAACCCGAGCGGCTCCGAGCGGTCCGAGGTGGTCGGCAGCGCGCGCAGCAGCAGCGACGAACACCTGGCCGAGCACCGAGGCGAGCTCAGGGTAGATCGACCCGGCGACGGCGACAGTGTCCCAGTCCCGGAGGGGCTGTCCGGTCCGCACCACCTCGGCCAGCTCGTCGTTCCATGCGATCGTGGCACGCAGCACCGACGCCCCGCGAGTGCCGAGGAACCGTCCATCCTCACACGGATCGACGAGCCCGTAGGCCTCGAGCACGGCGAGCAGCGCCCGTGTTCCCCGCTGGCTGGTACCACACGCGACGGCCAGGTCGGCCGGCGTCACCGGCTCCGCGAGCAGGCGGTCCACGAACCCCAGGTCCACGGCCGCCCGGAGCGCTGCGGCAGCGGTGAGCGACTCGTGCGCCAACGTCAGGCTCATGACCGTGGCAGCTCGGCCGAGGCGCCGCCTCCGGCCAGCTCTGCCGACCGGTCCGAGGTCATGCGTGCGTCGTGGACCGTGACGACCCCGGCCGTCCCGTCGACCGTCACCCGCTGCCCGTCCTCGAGCAGTGCGGTGGCGTTCCCGACCCCGACGACCGCCGGGACGCGGTACTCGCGGGCGATGATCGCGGCGTGTGAGAGGACCCCGCCCGTGTCGGTGACGAGGGCACCGACGCTGGCGAACAGGACCGACCACACGGGCGAGGTGATCGGGCAGACCAGCACGTCCCCGGCCTGGATCCGGTCGAACCCCTCCTCGTCCATGATCACGCGGACGGTGCCGGTGCAGCGACCCGGCGAGGCCGCGATCCCTTCGATGCGACCGTCGGTCACCTCCTGGCGGCGGTCGCTGGCCGACGTCTCGAAGGTGTGCGCCACCCCTTCGGTCAGCGTCCGCACCATCTCCTGCGCCGCCACCGGCAGCCCGGCGATCGACGGCTGTGGTGGCTCGATCCCGTAGGACGGGGGGCCGGGGTTGCGTTCGATCCAGGCGGCCTCACCGGCACGTCGCTCCACCAGAACCCGGACGTCGGTATGCGTGACCAGAGCAGGGCCGACCTCGTCGACCTCCAGCAGGAACACCTGCTCCGGTCGCACCAGCACGCCCTGGGCCGTCAGGCGGCGACCGGCCTCCAGCGCCGCGAACCGCAACGCGGCGATCGGTGCACTGATGAGGAAGAACTCGTTGTCCTCGCGGACCGGGTAGGCACGCTCGGCACGTTCCAGCAGCCACTCGAAGCGCTCCCTCACCGCCGGAGGCGCGTCGGCGAGTCCGGCGCGGGCTCGTCGGATGGCCGCGTCGCGCTGAACACGCGCGACCCTCGCCCGCCCCTCGGCGTCGTAGGCGCGCTGGAGCTGGTCGCGGATCAGACCGAGGGCGACCTCCGGGCACTCGCCGAGCGTCGGCTCGGCGACGTCGTACCGGAGCGCCCGGAAGCCGAAGTCGCGCAGGTACCGGTGGAACGCCGCCGCGAAGCCCGGGTCGGCCTGCTCGAGGGCCGCGAGCGTCCCGCGGTCCGGGCGTTCCAACAGCGCACGGACCTCCGGCAGCTCGGTCGCCCGCTCGGCGAGCGTCGCGAGGGCTCGGCCGGGCTCGGTGCTGGCCTCCGAGCGGCCCGCGAGCATCGCGAGCGAGTCCTGGATGGACCATCCCAGATGGTCGTGGCAGAGCAGGGCCAGCCGGATGGGGAACCCGATATCGGCGAGGTGCAGGTGGTGGTGCAACGAGGCGCCATCGACGCAGAGCTGTGCGGCGGCATCGAGGTGCTCGCGGAGCTCGTCGTCGCTGAGGGTGGGGAGCGCAACGTCGCGGAGCGTGGCGACGCGCGTGATGAAGGCTTGCCGGTCGCGCTCCCACCACCGTGACACGAGGTTGCCGATGATGTCAGCACGCTCCACCTCGTGCAGACGGGCGATCCGGCGCCGGAGCGGGGGGTAGAGCCGCGCCGCGAGGGCGTTCGCCAGAGGTGCGAGCCAGGCCGGCGGCACCGGCAGCTGCCGACCACCGAGGGGCACGGTTCGCAGGTACACCCACCCGTCGATCTCGGCGAACGCGACGCCGTCCGCGGGGACGCCAGCCCAGCGGAAGGCATCGCTCAAGCCCTGCGTGAAGGCCCGAAGGATGAGCCGACTCATCGGGGCGATGGGTGCCGGGAAGTGCGAGGCCGCCCGTTCCCAGTAGCCGTCCGGCACCTCGCCGAGCGGTCTGATCGGCGATGCCGGCAACGCGGTGATCGGCCGTGCCTGTACCAGCCAGAGCCGGTCCCCCGCGTAGGCCCACGCGACATCGATCGGACATCCGAAGTGTGCCTCGACCTGACGGACCGTCTCGGCCAGTTCCCGCACCTGCGGTTCGGTCAGCACGCTGTCGGTGGCGCGCACTCGCCGCGGGTGTCCGGCGCCAACCACCCACCCCTCCGGATCGACCGCACCCGAGACCAGTCCATCACCGAGCCCACGGACGGCGTCGATCACCACCTCGTCGGTCGCACCCGTCACGGGGTTCGCGGAGAAGGCGACGCCAGCCACCGTCGCATCGACCTGGGACTGGACGAGGACACCGACGGTGCCGATCTCACGACCCGCTAACTCCCCCTGGTACCGACGGACGCGCTCCGCCCGGACCGATGCACGCACCGTGTGGACGGCATCGAT
>SKNO01000166.1 GCA_007120465.1 Nitriliruptoraceae bacterium | reverse complement strand
TCGGGGTGGGCGAACCGCGCACGTGCAGGGCCGGGCAGCCGGTGCCCGCCGTCCCAGGTCGAGCGGTCGGCGTCCTGCGGCGCCGTCGGCGGGACCGGCCCGCCGGCGGCGAAGCGCTGGAGGACCCGTTCGTACCAGGGCCACAGCCAGCCCGGGGACATGAAGGTCTTGTAGTAGAAGCCTGCCGGCAGGAACCGCGACAGCCGGCCGTTGAGCGCCTTGACGTCGTGCCGCAGCGACGGCCACGCACCGCCCTGCGGCCGCACGTCCATGCCGTCCTCGGCCAGCCGGTGCGCGCCGCGGACGTTGGGCTCGTCGCCGACCTGGACGGTGGCACCCGGGTCGTGCCGGTCGACGGTCAGCAGGCCGCGCCGTCGGTGGTACTTGAAGCTGCGGGTGAACACCCGGACGCCGCCCGCGGCCAGGGCCGAGGCGATCGTGTCGCCCGGGTGGGCCGCGTACCGGTGGCCCTGCCACTGCAGGGTCAGGGTCCGCGACCGGTCCAGCACCTCTCCGGGTTGCGGCGGCAGCCGCTGCGGCATCGCCCCGGTCATGTCGGGACCTCCCGGGGTCCGGCCGGCGTCGCCGGTCCGTCGTCCGCTCGGTCCGTGCGGCGCGGGCGGGCCCGCTCCCCACCGTCGACGCACGTGCGGACCTCGCCCGTGCCCGTGTGGCGCTCGACCACGAGCCAGCGCTCGCACCCCATCCGGTGGTACCAGGTCTCGCGGACCCACCCGAACGGGTTGTCGCGCAGGTAGAGGTAGGCGCGCCACCGCTCACGCGTCGCGCTCGCCGGGTCCGGGCGCACGGCCACCTCGCCGTGCCAGGCGAACTCGTCGACGTTGCGCGCTCCGCACCAGGGGCAGGGGAGGCGGATCACGGCGTTCCCCCGCCCGATCCCGCGTCGTGCCGCCGCGGGATCGTGGCCCCGTCGCGGCCTCGCAGGACCGTCGTCTCGTCGTGCCTCGCCTTGCGCACCGTCCGCTCCTCGTCGCTCATCGCCGGTCAGTGACCGACCGCAGCCGCGCCGCGCTCCCCCACCAGCCGGCCGTCCGCGAACCGATCCAGCCCGAAGGAGGCGATCAGCGGGGGCGGTGTGCCCGTCGCCACGCACGTCGCCATCGCCTCGCCGGCGGCCGGTGCCGCCTTGAAGCCGTAGGTGCCCCACCCGACGTTGCAGAAGAACCCCTCGACCGGGCTCGTGCCCATGATCGGGGAGAAGTCCGGTGTGACGTCGCACAGCCCCGCCCACTGCCGGAGCAGCCGGACGTGCGCCAGCGCGGGCAGCAGCTCCAGCACGTGGGAGGCGAGCCCCTCGGCGAACCCGAGCGAACCCCGCATCGAGTAGGACGCGAAGGGATCGGTGGCGGCCCCGAAGACCAGCTCACCCCGGTCGGTCTGACTGAGGTAGACGTGCAGCGTGCCCGACACCACGACCGGGTGGAGGAACGGCCGGAGCGGTTCGGTCACCGCGGCCTGGAGGGGGTGGGTCACGATCGGCAGCTCCACACCGGCCATCCCCGCGACCAGCGACGCCCACCCGGCCGTGCAGTTGACGACCCGTTCGGTGGCGATGCGTCCCCGGGTGGTCTCGACCCCGCGGACGCGCCCGTCGCGGACGTCGATGCCGGTCACCTCGGTGCCCTGGTGCAGGTGCACCCCGTGGCCGTCGGCGGCGCGGGCGTACCCCCACACCACGGCGTCGTGGCGGACGACGCCGCCGGGCGGGTGGTACAGCGCACCGAGGACCGGGAACCGCGGTCGCTCGCTGACGTCGAGCCCCGGGACGAGCCGGGCCACCTCGTCGGCGTCGAGCACCTCCGAGTCCACGCCCTCGAGCTTGTTGACCTCGGCCCGCCACCGCATCGTGCGGAGCGCGCTGTCGGAGTGGGCCAGGGTGAGGTGGCCGCGCCGCGAGAACATCACGTTGAGGTTCAGCTCCCGGGCGAGCTGGCGGTAGAGCGCCAGCGACCGGTCGTAGAACCGCACCCCCTCCGGGGTGAGGTAGTTGGCCCGGACGATCGCGGTGTTGCGTCCCGAGCCACCACCACCGAGGTAGCCACGGTCGACGACCGCCACCCGCGTGATGCCGTGCCGTGCCGCGAGCTCGTAGGCCGTGGCGAGCCCGTGGACACCACCACCGATGATCACCACGTCGTAGCTGGGGGCGAGGTCGTGCTCGCGCCACGCTCGCTCCCACGGGCGCCCCGTCGATCCGTGGCGGAGCAGCTGCGCGGCCGAGTAGCGGCCGCCCGGCAACCGCCGCCGCGTGCCCCGTCGCCTGGTGTGTTGCCTATCGGGCAATGTCATTCCCCATCTCGCTGCAGCATAGTCCGGTCCCACCGTCGCTGTACAGAGGTCGGGACGGGAGGGCGGTCACCGCAGGCGGGAGATCTCCGCCGCGCGCTCGCGGAGCGGGTCGAGGGCCGCGCGCATCGGTCGGCGGGTGAACCGCGAGGACGGGCCCTGCACACCGAGGATCGCCGTGAGCTCCCCGTGGCGGCCGAGGATCGGCGCGGCGATCCCGTTGAGATCGGGTTCGCGCTCCTCGAACGCGACGGCGAAGCCCCGGCGGCGGGCGGTCACGGCCTCGGCTTCGAGGGTGGCGCGGTCGGTCACGGTCCGCTCGGTGTACCGCGGCAGCTCACCGTCGGGCAGGCGCCCGCCCCAGGCGTGGAACACCTTGCCGACGGCGGTGGCGTGGGCGACGCTCGGGCGGCCGACCCGGGCGACGCTCTGGACCGACGAGGGGCCCTGCACGAAGTCGAGGGTGATCGCCTCGGTGTCGCCGGGGACCGACAGCGTGGTGGTCTCGCCGGTCAGCTCCGCCAGGCTGCGCAGGTGGGGGTGGGCGACGTCGCGCAGGTCGAACTGGCTCAGCGTCGCGCTCGCGAGGTGCAGGATCCGCGGACCGAGCTGGTAGCGGCCGGTGGCCGACACGTGCTGCACCAGGCCCCCCGCGGCGAGGGTGGCGAGCAGCCGCGACACGCTCGAAGGGTTGATGCCCGTCCGCCGGGCGAGCTCGTTGGTCCCGAGCTCGTCCCCCGCCTCGGCCAGGGTCTCGAGCAGGTCGATCGCCTTGGTCACGGCGGCGACCTGACGCGGCCCTGGTTGGTGCGACGCACTCATGCTACGGTCCTCCAGATATGGGGATGCAGTTGCCGTAAGGGAAACACGGAGCGGAGACCATGTCCAGACTGCCCGACACCGCCAGCACGGTGATCGTGGGCGCGGGGGTGCACGGCCTGTCGACGGCGTGGCACCTGGCGCGCTTCCAGCAGCAGCGGGGACGCGACGGCGACATCCTCGTGATCGACAAGACCGGCGTCGCCGCAGGGGCGTCGGGGATCGCCTGTGGCGTGGTCCGCAACAACTACGCGCAGCCGGCGATGCGCGAACTCATGGCCCACTCGGTCGCCGTGTGGGAGTCGGACCCGCAGGCCTTCGCCTACCACCCCGTGGGCTACCTCCAGGTCGCGCCCGAGGTCATGCGCGAGGACGTGGTCCGGATCGCCGAGGAGCAGGAGGCGATCGGGTACGACTCGACCCTGGTCGAGGGTGAGGCCGCCTGCCGGACCTACCTGCAGGGCCTGTTCGACGACTGGCAGGCCACCGGTGCAACGGTGGTCCTCCACGAACGTCGGGGCGGCTACGCCAACAACGTGCGGTCGATGCGCGGGCTGGCCGCCAAGGCCCGGGCCGCCGGTGCGAACGTGGCGGACGGGGTGCGCGTCACCGGCTTCGAGCGGGACACGACCGGTGCGGTGATCGCCGTGGAGACCGACCAGGGACGCATCGGCTGTGACCGGGTCGTGATCGCGGTCGGTCCCTGGATCCGGGACCTGTGGACGCTCCTCGACCTGCCCGAAGGGATCGAGGTGCATGGGTCGGACGGAGCGGTCCGACGTGACGTGCCGATGTGGACCTACTGGGGTCTGCAGGAGGGCACCCTCGGCGTGGACCCCGGCATGCTGACCCTCGCGGATGGCTCGTTGCCGCCCGTCGTGCACGTCGACAGCGACGTCCCGCTCCACGACGACGAGGACGGCACGCTGATCACCGACGAGCTGTGGGGCATCTACTACAAGCCCGACCTCGCCTTCGACGGCGTGCAGGGCGGGGCGATGCCGATCCCGGTGGAGCGTCCCGCCGCCGAGGTGGCCGTCGACCCCTACGGTCCGGCGAGCCCCGACTTCACCGTCGGCGAGGGGTTCGTGCGGTTGTGGACCTCGGCGCTGGCGGCCTGCCACAAGCGCTTCGAGGGCCAGCGCGCCCTGTACCGGCGGGAGGCGTCCGGCGGCATCGGCGCCTTCACCCCCGACAGCTTCCCCGTGTTCGACACCTTCCACGACAACGTGTACGTGATCGCCGACTCCAACCACGGCTACAAGATGCTCGGGGTCGGGGAGCTCGTGGCCCGTGAGCTACTCGGTGAGCCGCAGTCCCTGCTCGCGCCCTTCCGCTTCGACCGGTTCGCCGACGGGGCGTTGCACCCCACCAGCAACTCGCCGTTCCCCTGGAGCTGATGCGGGACCCGAGCCGATGCGGGATCGCGGCCGGGACGTGAGCGCTAGCGCGCGGCGGCGAGCTCCGGCGGCAGTTGGAGGTCGAAACGGTCGCGCAGGCGGTCGTCGACGCCGTCCGGGAAGGGTTGCACCCGGTGGGTGTCGAGCAGCTCGCGCGCCCGGAGCCGGGCCCGCTCGCGCAGGTCCGGTGCGCCGTCGGCCTCCCAGTCCTCCCGGGTGCGACGGTCGGCGGTGTGGGGGTAGTAGAACTCGGTGTTCATCAGCGCGAGGCTCTGGGCCGTGCCGAGGTAGTGCCCCTCGCCGTCGGGGCCACACACCTCGTCGATCACGTCGAGGGACAGGGTGTCGTCGGTGACCTCGATCCCCCGGACCATCCGCATGATCGAGCCGTTGAGGTCGTCGTCGATCACGTACGCCTCGTAGGCGACGGTGAGCAGGGACTCGAGGAACCCCACGGAGTGGTGGATGTAGTTCGACCCGGCGAGCGCGGCGGCGAGACCGGTCAGGGCCTTCTCGTAGCCGGCCTGGACGTCGGGGACCTTCGCGTCGGACAGCCCCGACGAGTTGTAGACGGGCACCCCGCACCGCCGGCCGAGCTGGGCGACGGCCGCGTTCATCAGGGCGAACTCGGGCGATCCGCCCACGAAGTTGCCGGTGCGCAGGTCGGACACACTCGGCACGTACCCGAGCACGGTCGGGGCCCCGGGTCGCAGCAGCTGGGTGTAGGTCAACCCCGACAGCTCCTCGGCGTGGAGCTGCACGAGCGTCCCCGCCAGAGCGGCCGGGCTGGTCGCGCCCGCCTGCGGGGCGGAGGACAGGAACACCGGCACGCCCAGCCGGACCGCCGCGGTCAGCACCTCGGTGGTCTCGGGGGCGAACCGCAGGGGGCTGACCGTCCAGGAGGTCACCAGCGAGACGAGCGGCCGCTCCCTGAGCGCCTGCTCACCTCCGGCGATCGTGGTGGCGAGTTCCAGCACCTCCTCGAGGGACTCCACCGTGAAGCAGTTCCCGGTCACGTGCTTGGTCGTGTTCGCGAGGGACGCGTAGAAGGTGTTGACGTCCAGGAGCTCGTTCGGCAGGTCGCGGGCGACGCAGGCCCGCAGGTAGAAGTGCGTGTTGTCCAGCGCGTCGGCGAGCCGGCCGAAGCGGGCCACGTCGGCGAGGGTGGACTCCCGCGCAGCGCCGGTGTCGAGGTCCAGCACCTTGACGGCCGCGCCACCGGTACCCATGTACACGCGGGTGCCACCCAGCACCAGGTCGTGACGCGGGTCCCGTCCCGCCAGGTGCACCTCCGTCGGCGCGGCGGCGATCGTCTCCTCCACCAGCCCGCGCGGGAGCCGGACCCGGTCGGTGGCCGTGTCGACCTCGGCGCCGGCGTCGGCGAACACCTCGCGCGCCTCGGAGGCCTGCACCTCGACGCCCGTGCGCTCCAGCACCGTGAGCGCCGCATCGTGGATCCGCTCGATCTCTCCCTCGGTGAGCGGCGCGTAGCGCCCTCCGAGGGCGCCCGGGGGGGCGACGATGGCGCGCGTGTCGGGCGTCGTGCGGGGACCTCGGCGGCGCCGCGAGCGCGCGGCGGCCCTAGCCACCGGCGGGGACCGCCGTGCGTGCGCCGAGCAGCTGCCTGGCGGTCTGTGCGGCGACCGCCGCGTCGCGGCAGTAGGCGTCCGCCCCGATCGCTTCGGCGAACTCCTCGTTGACCGGCGCACCGCCGACGAGCACGTGGAGGTCGTCGCGGAGGCCGGCCTCCGCGAGCGCCTCGATCACCTCGCGCATGTAGGGCATCGTCGTGGTGAGCAGGGCGCTCATGCCGAGCAGTTCGGGCCGGTGCTCCTGCACGGCCGCGACGAAGTCGTCGGCGGATCGGTTGATGCCGAGGTCGATCACCTCGAGGCCGGCGCCCTCCATCATCATCCCGACCAGGTTCTTGCCGATGTCGTGGATGTCGCCCTTCACCGTGCCGATCACCAGGGTGCCGGCACGTGGGGCGTCGGTCTCGGCGAGCCGTGGTCGGAGCAGCTCCATCCCGCCCTTCATGGCGCTGGCGGCCAGCAGCACCTCCGGCACGAACAGCACCCCGTCCCGGAAGTCGATCCCGACCTGCTCCATGCCGGCGACGAGCCCGTCGGTGAGCACGTCGTAGGCGGCGTGCCCGCGGGCGAGGGCCTCGGTCACGCCCTCGATCACGTCCTCGCGCAGGCCGTCGTAGAGGTCCTCGCCCATGAGCTCGTACAGCTCGGCGTCGTCCAGGGTGGTGAGGTCGAGTTCGTCATCGGCGGTGGTCATCATGGGGTCCCACGTCGCTCGCCACGCAGGCTAGAGAGACAGGGTGCACCATGGAAGGGGCGGACCGCCCCGCAAGCACCGCCATCCGTTGTGCAGACTGCACAACAACCGTGGGGATCCGGTCGTGGGCCGTCCGGGGCGGCTCCCGGGCGTGGCCGCTCAGCGCAGCTCCCGCCCCGTGTGCAGGCGGTGGTCGCGCAGGGCGACATGCAGTTCCAGCCGGACCGCGGGGTCGCGCAGATCGTGGCCGAGCCGGGCCGTCAGCCGGTCGAGGCGGTGCAGCAGCGTGTTGCGGTGCACGTGCAGTGCCCGTGCCGCGGCGGACACCGAGCCGCCGTGCTCCAGGTAGGCCTCGAGGGTGGTGAGCAGGTCCGGCGACGCGTCGTCGCCCGCCGCGAGCGCGACGACACGCGCGCGCCACGGGTTGCCCGACCGCACCTCCTCGGGCAGGTGGTTGAGCCAGTGCAGCAGCCCGAGGGTCCGGAACGGCCGCACCCCCGACGGGTCGCCCAGTGCGACTCCGATGTCGGCGGACTCCCGGGCCTCGAGGTAGCTGCGCCGCAGCCCGCGCGGATCGCGGGCGGGGTGCGCGAGGGTGCCGACGCCGACGAGCAGCGCTGCGGTCGTCGCGAGGTCGCTGACCAGTCGCTCGGCGGTGGCCTCGCCGTCCTCGTCCGCTGCGCTCTCGACGATCGCGACGATGCCCTCCTGGCGGGCCGCCGCGAGCATCGCCACGCCGGCACCGGACCGCCAGGCGGCGATCCGGTCGGTGATCACGCCCGGGTCGTGCAGCTGCGCACCGGCGGGAGCCCGGACGAGCAGGACCTGGTGGGGACGATCGAGATCGAAGCCGACCCGGTGTGCCAGGTCGGAGAGGTCCGCGGAGGATGTGTGCGCGGACAGCAGCCGCTGCAGGAGGTCGCCCCGCAGGCTGTCCGCGGCCTCGCGCACCGCCCGTTCCTTGAGCAGCACGAGGGCGGCGACCGTCGCGCCATGCCCCAGCGCCAGCTCGTCGAGGTCGGTGAGCGGCGCATCACCGGCGATGATCCAGATGTAGCCCTGGAGGTCGCGATCGACGATGATCGGGGCGACGATCCGCTCCATCGTCATGCCGAGCTCGGGGATCGGTCCCACGCGGACCGGTCCCATCCCCTCGACCAGGTCCCGGTACAGCCCGGAGTCAGCGAGGTGACGGGCGATCTCCGGGGTGGTCCGGCCGCGCTCGATGCTGCGCCGGCGTGCCTCGTCAACGGGACCGGCGCTCGCCGTGGCGAGCACCCGCAGGTCGCGGTCCTCGATCGTCACCGAGCGCTCCAGGAGCGCCGCGAGGGTCTCGGCGGTGTCGGCGAGCCCGCCACCGCGAAGCACCAGGTCGGTCAGCGCCCCCCGCACGTCGGCCGAGCGGCGCAACAGGTCGGCCTGGCGGTTCACGAGCTGCGCGAAGATCGCCTCGGTCAGCGTGATGAACAGCACCTCGGGTGGGGTCTCGATGACCGGGAGGTCGTGCGCGTCCGCCGCCTCCCGGAGCCCGCGCGGGGTCTCCTCGACGGCGTAGCCGAGGGACAGCACGATCCCCGCGAACCCGCGTGCGACGAGCCGCTCGACGAGGTGGTGCTGGTCGCCCTCGTCACCCAGGCCGTACCCGGCCGTGAGCAGCAGGACGTGCCGACGGCCCCAGTCGAAGGCGGCGTCGGGCATGTCCACGATGTGCGCCCACTCGACCGGGTTGTCGAGCCCGTCCGCGCCGGCCGACAGCCGGGCCCTGGCGAAGGCCGGCATCGTCAGGACGTCGCGGACGGTCAGGGGGAGCCGGCCACCGCCCCCGGAGGACGCGGCCCCTCCACCATCGCCGTCGACGGGTGCGCTCATCGGTCCGGAGCCTACTGCGTGCGTCGGTGCCGCCGAGGGCCCCGGGTGGGGTCCGGAGCAGGCGCGATCCCCTGTCCCGTCGAGCACACCGGTGTTGCCCGATGGGGAAGGGTGGTTGCGTCATGGCATCGGGCCTGGTGTGGTGGTCACGACAGGGAGCCGTGGCCCGGTCGCGGCTCGCCGACCGGTCCATGGGAGAGTGCGAGCGGTCATGCCGACGTTCCTGGAGATCCTCTCGCGGCAGTGGCCGCGCTTCCTCGAGGAGAGCATCGAGCACATCCAGCTGGTGCTCGCCTCGATCGCGGTCGCGACCGTGATCGGGGTCGTACTGGCCGTGCTGACCTACCAGCACGAGCGGGCAGCCTCGATCGTGCTGGCCATCACCAGTGGGATCCTGACGATCCCCTCCTTCGCGCTGTTCGCCCTGCTCATCCCCCTCCCCCTGGTGGGCGGCCTGGGGTTCCGGCCCGCGTGGGTCGCCCTCAGTGCCTACGCGCTGATGCCGATCGTACGGAACACGATCGTGGGGCTCCGGGGGGTCGAGGCGGACATCGTCGAGTCCGCCCGTGGCATGGGCATGAGCCGGTGGCGCCAGCTGTTGCGGATCGAGATGCCGCTGGCCTGGCCGGTCGTGATCGCCGGGATCCGGATCGCCACGCTGCTGATCGTGTCGATCGCCGCGATCGCGGCGCTGGTCGGCGGACCTGGTCTCGGCAACTCGATCCTGGCCGGTCTCGCCCGCATCGGGGGCGCGGGGGCGGTCCCTCTGGCCGTGGGCGGCACCGTCGCGATCGTCCTGGTCGCACTGGTGCTGGATCTGTTCTACCTCGCCATCGCGCGGTTCACGGTCCCTGCCGGTATCCGCCACGACTAGTGGGAGACGCCATGGAAGCGATGATCCGACTGGAGGACCTGACCAAGCGGTACCCGGGTCAGGCGGAGCCGGCCGTCGACGGGGTGAACATGTCGATCCCCGAGGGCGAGTTCGTGGTGCTGGTCGGACCGTCGGGCTGCGGGAAGACCACGACCCTCAAGATGCTGAACCGGTTGATCGAGCCGACCTCCGGCCGCATCTTCCTCGAGGGTGAGGACGTCACGGACGTCAACCCCAACCAGCTCCGGCGGCGCATCGGCTACGTGATCCAGCAGGTCGGGCTGTTCCCGCACCAGACGATCGCCGACAACATCGCGACCGTGCCCCGGTTGCTCGGGTGGGACCGGCGACGCATCAACGAAAGGGTCGACGAACTGCTCGACCTCGTCGGGCTCGAACCGGCGACCTACCGCGATCGGTATCCGAAGGCCCTGTCCGGCGGGCAGCGCCAGCGTGCGGGGGTCGCCCGGGCGATGGGGGCCGACCCGCCGGTCCTGCTGATGGACGAGCCGTTCGGCGCCATCGACCCGATCACCCGGGACCGGCTCCAGAACGAGTTCCTGCGCCTCCAGGAGGAGATCCGCAAGACGATCGTGTTCGTCACCCACGACATCGACGAGGCGGTCAAGATGGGTGACCGGATCGCGATCTTCAACGACGAGCACCAGATCGCCCAGTTCGACATCCCCGAGGCGCTGCTGACCGCCCCCGCCGACGACTTCGTGCGCGACTTCATCGGGACGGGAGCAGCGGTCAAGCGCCTGCACCTCAGCCGTGTCGGCGACATCGAGCTCGCCGACTGGCCGACGGCGTCCACCGCGACCGACCCCGCCTCGCTGCGGCGCCGCCTGACGGAGAGCCCCCGGTCATGGCTGCTGCTCCTCGACCAGGAGCGTCGACCGGCCGGGTGGGTGACCTCGCAGTCACTGCCGAGCGACGCCAAGGCGGCAGGGTCGCTCGCCTGGCCGGCACCGAGCTCCGGTGGAGGTCTGCGGACCGAACCGGTCACCGAGGCGGTCAGCCGGGACGCGACGCTCTACGAGGCGCTCGACCAGATGCTGGGCTCGCGGGTGTTCTGTGCGCCGGTCGTCGACGACCAGGGTGCGCTGTGTGGCGTGGTCGACGTCGATGCGCTCGCGAAGGCGATCCATGAGATGCGCAGCAGCCAGAACGGCGACGCGCCCGCCGGCGAGCGGACCGAGGAAGAGGTCGGGTAGATGAGCGAGCAGCCCGCCAGCGCCCCCGAGGTCGCGCAGCGCCCCCCCGAGGACCGCAGCCTCGAGGAGGAGTTGCGCGCCGAGACGGGGCAGCGCAGTTCGCTCGCGCGCTACACGCTGATCCCCGCCGTGCTCATCGGCGCGCTGATCGGGCTCTGGCTGTGGATCTCCAGCCGTGAGCTCGACGTGATCGAGCAGCGGGTGGTCAACTGGCCGAACATCCAGCAGCGGCTGACCGAGCACATCCTGCTGTCGGTGGCCGCCACGATCGGGATCCTGCTGATCGCCGTCCCGCTGGGGATCATGCTGACCCGCCCGTGGGCGCGACGGTTCACCGGTCCGGTCCTGGCCGTCGCCAACGGTGGGCAGGCGATCCCGTCGCTGGGGGTCCTCGCGCTGCTGTTCCTGTGGTGGGTGCGGGTGCCGTTCTGGACGCCCTTCCGCACCGCGGTGGTCGCGCTGATCATCTACGGGATCCTGCCGGTGCTGCGCAACACGATGGTGGGGATCCAGCAGGTCGATCCGGCCATCATCGAGGCCGGGCGGGGGATGGGACTGACCCGCGGTGAGGTCCTGCGGCGCATCGAGCTGCCGCTGGCGGTCCCCGTGATCCTCGCCGGCATCCGGATCACGTTGATCCTGGTGTTCGGCACGGCCACCCTCGCCTGGGTGATCGGCGCCGGTGGGTTGGGGGCGATCATCGCCACCGGGATCTCGCTCCAGCGCGCCAGCGTCCTCCTGACGGGGGCGGTGCTCACCGCGGTCCTGGCGCTGTTGATCGACTGGTTCGCAGGGGTGGTGGAGGACGTCCTGCGGCCGAAGGGTCTGTAGCCGTCCCCCGTCGCGTCCGCGGCGAGGGAGACACGATCGGAGAGGAACGACGATGCGAACACCGACGACACGACACGGCGCCTCGCGCCGCTGGCGGCCGGTCCGCGTGGTGGGTCTGGTCGCCGGACTCGCCCTGCTGCTGGCGGCCTGCAACGATGTGGTGGACCCGACCGATGAGGAGGCCGCGCCGGCCGAGGGGATCGCCGCGGAGTTCGACCTCTCGGGTGCGGAGTTCACCGTGGGCTCCAAGGAGTTCACGGAGCAGCTGATCCTCGGGTACATCGCCCTCGAGGCCCTCGAGGCCGCGGGCGCGACGGTCACCGACCAGGTCGGGCTCGGCGGCACCGGGGAGAACCGGGTCTCGCTCCTCGCCGGCGAGATCGACATGTACTGGGAGTACACCGGGACCGGGTGGATCACCCACCTCGGTGAGGTCGAACCGGTACCCGGTGCGGGGCCACAGTACGAGGCGGTCGCCGAGCGCGACCTCGACGAGAACGGCATCGTCTGGCTGGAGCCGGCCGAGCCGAACAACACCTACGCACTCGCGATGTCCGAGGACAGCTACGCCGACCTCGGCATCGATCGGGTCTCGGAGCTCGCGGACGTGCTCGCCGAGCGGCCGGAGGACGTGACCGTCTGCGGCACCGACGAGTTCATGGTCCGCGAGGACGGCCTGCCAGGGCTCGAGGCGCACTACGGCTTCGAGATCCCGGCGGGCCAGACCAGCGAGATGGACCCCGGCATCATGTACACGCAGGTCGTGGACCGTCCCGACGACTGCCGCTTCGCCGCGGTCTTCGCCACCGATGGGCGGATCGCCGCCCGCAACCTCGTGGTGCTCGAGGACGATCAGGAGTTCTTCCCGGTCTACCAGCCCTCGTTGAACATCCGCGAGGAGGTCATGGACGAGTGGCCCGCGCTGGCCGACCTGTTCGGGCAGATCTCCGCGGCGATGGACACCGATCGGCTGCAGGAGATGAACGCCGACGTCGACGAGTTCGGCGCCGAGCCGCGTGACGTCGCCCGCGAGTTCCTGCGGGACTTCGGCTTCATCCCGTAGCCCTCGGCCGCCTGACGGCGGGGCAGCGCGGGGCTCCTCCCGGTCCGCCGGGAGGAGCCCCGCGGCGTGCCGTGCTCCGAGCCGCGTCGCGCCTCCCACGTACCGTGGGTGCTACAGGTCGCCGCCGTTGTCGGCGAGCCGTTCGATCTCCCGGCGGAGCAGCGCGAGCCGTGCTTCGCGCAGTAGGGGGATCTCCCGCCGGCGCCGCCGCACCTCGTCGAGGTCGATCTCGACGGTGAGCAGGTCCGCCTCGTCAGCCTTGGCCTCGGCCACGGTGTGCCCCCAGGGATCGACGATGTGGGAGCGACCGAAGAAGTGGAGGTCGCCCTCACGGCCGACCCGGTTCACGAACACGACGAAGGACTGGTACATGCGGCCGTAGAACGTCGACAGGTCGTGCCAGTAGGTCGGGCTGTCGTAGCGCTCCGGGAACCGGCTCTGCGCGCTGCACGCCGGCTGGAGGAGCAGTCGGGCGCCGTCCTGCACCGCGAGGAACGGCAGCATCGGCTGCCAGGCGTCGTTGCAGACCAGGGTCGCGGCACGCACGTCGTCGAGGTCGAAGGCCCGCATGCTGTTGCCCGGGCTGAAGTGCTTGCGCTCCTCGAAGATGTCGTAGGTGGGCAGGTACAGCTTGCGGTGGACGTGCACCAGCTCCCCGGCCGCGAAGCAGGCGGCGCTGTTGTAGGTGTGCATCCACGACGGGGTGGACTCGGGGAACCCCAGCAGCACCGCCGCCGGGCTGGCCAGCTCGGCCAGGCGCAGCAGCCGCGGGTCATCGATCGCCATCGCCAGGTCGTCCTCATCGGCGACCCGTCCGAGCGCGTAGCCGCTCAGGTGGAGCTCGGGGAACACCACCAGGTCGGTGCCATCCGCACCGGCACGTGTGATCGCGTCGGCGGCCCGTTCGACGTTGGCGTCGATGTCCCCGAGGGCGGCGTCCACCTGCGCGAGCGTGATCCTCACCGGCCGCCTCCTCATCCGCCGGTCCCGGAGCCCCGCGATGCGCGCGGATGCTAGCCGGGCGACGCCCGACGGGGAGCGGAAATCCACCGGTGGCGTGTGCCCGGGAAGGTGGGCGTCACTCGGCCTTCGGGCCCACCCAGACCTGCTGGACGTTGACGAACTCGCGGATGCCGTGCGGGCCGAGCTCGCGGCCGTACCCGGACCGCTTCACGCCGCCGCTCGGCAGGCGCGGGTCGGTCTTGACCACGCCGTTGACCGCGACCTGTCCGGCCTGGATCTCCCGGGCCATCGCCTCGCCACGGTCCGGGTCGGTGAACACGCTTGCGGCCAGCCCGTACACGGTGTCGTTGGCGACCCGGACGGCCTCGTCGGCCGAGGACACCGGTGAGACGACCGCGACGGGACCGAAGGTCTCCTCGCAGCTGACGGCCATGTCCGGGGTGACGTCGGTCAGCAGCGTGACCGGGTAGAAGAACCCGTCGCCGGCGGGCAGTTCACCGCCGAGCCGGCAGGTCGCCCCCGCGTCGACGGTCGAACGCACCTGCCGGTGCAGGTTGTCGCGCAGGTCCGCCCGGGCGATCGGCCCGACCTGCGTCTCCTCCTTGCGCGGATCACCGACCGTGAGCGCCGCGAACCGTTCGTGCAGGAGTTCCACCATCGGCTCGTACACCGCCTCCTCGACGAGGATGCGCTTGGCGGCGATGCACGACTGGCCGGCGTTGATGATCCGCATCAGGGCGATGGCGTCCGCCGCCTCGTCGAGGGCCGCATCGGCCAGCACGATCGCCGGGTCGGACCCGCCGAGCTCCAGGACGGCCGGCTTGATCTCCGAGGCGGCGATCGACGCCACGGCGGCCCCGGCCCGGTCCGAGCCGGTGAACGACACCGCCTGGATGCGAGGGTCGCGGATCGCGGCCTCGACGTCGGGGGTCGCGATCGGCAGGTTCTGGCAGACCCCCTCGGGGGCGCCGACCTGCGTGAACAGCTCCCCGATCGCCTCGGCGCAGCCCGGCACGTGCGGGTCGTGCTTGATCACGCACGTGTTGCCCGCCATCAGCGCCGGCGCGCAGTAGCGGAACGCCAGCCAGAACGGCGCGTTCCACGGCAGGATGCCGAGCGTCGCGCCGAGCGGCAGGTACTGCACGTAGCTGGAGGTGGCGTCGGAGACGATCACCTCCGGTGCGAGGTAGGCGGCAGCGTGCTCGGCGTAGTGCTCCGCCGCCCACGCGGCCTTGGCGACCTCGCCACGGGCCTCGGTGATGGGCTTGCCCATCTCCACGGTCATCAACATCGCCAGCCGCTCGACGTCGTCGCGCATCGTCGCGGCGACGGATCGCAGCACCTCGGCGCGGTCGTCGACGCTGGTGCGACGCCACCCGTCGAAGGCGGCCGCCGCCCGGCCGATGATCGCGTCCCGGGTGGCGGTATCGGCGGCGGGCACCTCCGACACCACCTCGCCCGTGGTGGGGTCGATCGCGGTCAGCACGTCCTGCGTCGCGGTCATGGCCGCACCTCCGTCTCAGGCCGCGCCCAGCGCGGTGTCGATCGCCCCGGCGAGCAGGTCGAGCCCGTCGTCGAGGTCGTCGTCGGGGATCGTCAGTGGCGGGATGAGCTTGAGCACCCGCCCGCCGCTGCCGCACGGGCCGATCAGCAGGCCGGCCTCGAAGGCGGCGGTCTGGACGGCCTTCGCGAAGCCGCCGTCCACGACGTCAAGGCCCTGCATCATCCCGCGGCCGCGGACCTCCCACCCCTTGTCGCCGTGGGCGTCAGCGAGGGTCTGCAGGCGGTCACGCATCCGCTGACCCTTCGCCGTGACCGCGTCCATGAGATCGTCGTCGGTGAAGTACTCCAGGGCCTCACGGCCGGCGACGAAGGAGATGCCCTGCCCCCGGAAGGTGCCGGTGTGCTCCCCGGGGGACCAGCGGGCGTCGTGCTCGGGCTTGTTGAGGTTCATCGCCATCGGTGTGCCGAACCCACCGACCCCCTTGGCCAGGGTGACGATGTCGGGGTCCAACCCCATACCGTCGAAGCTGAAGTACGACCCGGTCCGGCCGCACCCGGCCTGGATGTCGTCGATCACGAACAGCGCGCCGAGGTCGTGGGCCAGGTCCTGGACGGCGTGCAGCCACTCGGCCGTGGCGACGTTCACGCCCCCCTCGGCCTGGATCACCTCGACGACGAACGCGGCCGGCGGGTTCAGGCCGCTGGACGGGTCCTCGATGCGGCTGCGGTACTCCTCGAGAGCCTTGAGCCCCCCGCCGGGTTCGGTCTCGAACGGCAGGCGGGTGACGTGCGCGAGCGGCACCCCGCCGGCCTGCCGGAAGTAGTCGTTGGCGGTCAGGGCCAGCGCCCCCAGGGTCATGCCGTGGAACCCGCGCCCGAACGCCACGATCTCGTGGCGGCCCGTGACCCGGCGGGCGAGCTTGAGCGCGGCCTCGACCGCGTTGGTGCCGGTCGGCCCCATGAACTGCAGGCGGTGGTCCATCCCCCGCGGTTCGAGCACCACCTCGACGAAGCGTTCGATGAAGGCGCGTTTGACGTCGGTGTACATGTCGAGGCTGTGCACCACGCCGTCGTCCTCGAGGAACCTGATCACGGCACGCTTCATCCGCTCGTTGTTGTGGCCGAAGTTGAGCACGCCGGCGCCGGCGAAGAAGTCCAGGTACGAGCGGCCCTGCTCGTCGGTCTGCCGGGCGTTCGAGGCCGCCGTGAACACCGTCGGGTAGGCACGGCAGTAGCCGCGGATCTCGGACTCGCGGTGCTCGAAGATCGAGGTGTCCATCGCTGTCCTCCTGCTAGGTCGTGGGGTGGGACGGCCCGTGCTCAGCGGACCGTGCGGGATCGGGGAGCGGGGCGCCGGCCAGCCGGGCGAACACGCGCGCGACGACGGGGATCAGCCGGTCGTTGAAGTCGAAGCGGGGGCTGTGGCAGGGCTCGTGGTGGCCGTGTCCGTCGTCCGCGCCGACGAGCGCGAAGGCGCCCGGGACGACGTCGAGGTAGTAGCTGAAGTCCTCGGAGGCCATCACCGGCGCGAACACGGACGCGGCGTGCCACGCCGGGCCGAGCTCGTCGGCCAGCACGGTGCGGAGCTCGGCCGCTGGCGCGGGGTGGTTCACGGTGGCGCCGTAGCGCGGGCGGCGCTCGACCTCCGCGGTGACGCCGTAGGCCACGGCGGTGTCGCGCGCGACCTGCTCGATGAGGTCGAACACGTGCTCGCGGGCGGCGGTGTCGGCGATGCGGATGCTGCCGCCGAGCGCGGCGGTCTCGGGCGTGACCGTGTCCGCGCTCGGCGCGTCGATCCAGCTCACGCTGACCACGGCGGCCTGCTGCGGCGATAGCCGCCGGCTGACGACCTGCTGCAGCGCCATCGTGATCGCGGCGGCGGCCAGCACCGGGTCGCGGGTGGCCTCGGGTTGGCTGGCGTGCCCGCCCTCGCCCGTGAGTTCGATGCGGAAGGTGCCGTTGGCCGACATCACCGGACCGTCGGGGCAGATCGCCTGGCCGAAGGGGATCGCCGGCCAGTTGTGCCAGCCGAAGATCACGTCCACGCCCTCGAGGGCGCCGTCCTCGATCATGCGGCGGGCGCCGTGGCCGCCCTCCTCGGCGGGCTGGAACAGCAGGGACACCGGTCCCGGCAGGGTGTCCTCGTGGGCCGTGAACCACGACGCCGCCGCGAGCAGCGTCGCCGTGTGACCGTCGTGGCCGCAGGCGTGCATCACGCCGTCGTGCTCCGAGGTCCACGGGGCACCGGTGGTCTCGGTGACGGGCATCGCGTCGATGTCGGCACGCAGCGCCACGTGCCGGCCGGGCGCATCGGGTGCGAGAGTGGCGACCGTCCCCGTCCCGGCGCAGGCGCGCCAGGGGATGCCGGCACGGTCGAGTTCGGCCCGGATCGTCGCGGCGGTGGCGGTCTCCTGCCACGTGAGCTCCGGCCGTCGGTGCAGCGCCCGACGCAACGCCACCGCGGCGTCGATCGTCGGCTCCCACCCGGCCGTCATCGGCGTTGCTCCCGCACCACGGGGAGGCCCGGTGTCACCGGCGGCTCGGACGCGGGTGCGTGGTCGGGCCAGGGTCCGCGAAGGTGCGGGAGCGCGTGATCGGCGCGGTGCGCGGGCGGGCCGGCGCACGGGGGTGCGTGATCGGCGCGGTGCGCGGTGTGTCAACGGTCGGCATCGGTCCGCCTCCCAGCCCGGAGGGTGCTCGTCCCCGGCGCTCGCGAACCGCGTCGCAGGGGTCCGGGTCCCGCGGCGCGGACGCGTCGGTGCCCACGCCGGCCCGGCCGGCACGAGACGCGCGTCCGAGCGGCGAGGTCGCACCCTCGTCCGTGTGTCGTGCGTCGGTGTGTCGTGGCCGCAGCCTACGGGTGGACGCGCGTCGTGTCCAACCTGTATGCAATCCGCATACGAGCTGCATACGACGGCGTGAGCCGGGGCACGCGGCGGTTCGTGTGGGTTCCGCTGCATAGATGCAGCGGAACCCACACGAACGGGGGCGAGCGGGCGCCCCGGTGCGCGGCCGACACCCCGGCGCGTACCCCCGCGCCGTGCGGGGAGCCGCGCGGACCTGGCTCAGCCCTGGAAGGGGAAGAAGTCGTTGGTGACGAGCTCGTGCTTGCGCAGCGGGTCGGGCTCGTCGTAGACCTCCTGCTTGGTGCGGTCGATCTGGTCGCGCAGCTCGTCGAGGTCGACGCCCAGGCGGACGAGCTCCGCCGTGGCGATCCGGATCGCGGCGTTGGACGCGTCCGAGGACATCCGCATCGCGTCCATCGCGCCGTGCGGGTTGTGGAACCCGTCGGAGTTCTCCGCCGCGATGATGTCCCAGAACCACTGGCCCTTGCGGACGAGCTCACGAGCCTCGTCGATCACGGCCGGGTCGGCGCCGGCGGTGATCATCCGGTTGATGTAGTAGTGCGCATCGACCGACAGGTCCTGCACCTCGTGCATCGCGCTCAGGTGGCGCTCCTGGATGCCGCGGACCCGCTCGGTCAGGTCGGTCGCGGACTGGTCGGCGTGGCAGGTGCGGCACGACTGCTCGACGGTCTCCAGCGGCGACCCCCACACGTGGGTGGTGACCTTGCGGCCGTCGATCCGTTGGTAGGGCATGTGGCAGTCGGCGCACGACACGCCCGCGGTGCCGTGCGCGCCGTAGCTCCACAGCTCGTACTCCGGGTGCTGCGCCTTGAGCATCGGCGCACCGGAGATGCCGTGGATCCAGTCCGCCTCGAACCCACGCTCCCGGGCGACCTCCTCCTTGTACTCCCACATGTCCTCGGCACGCAGCCCTCGGTCCCACGGGAAGGTCACCTTGCGCGTCTCTGGGTAGAAGTAGTACTCGACGTGGCACTGCGCACACACGTACGAGCGCATGTCGTTCCGGCTGGCCTCGAGGAGGTCGACGCCCTGGCGCTCGAGCGCGTTGGTCAGCGACGGGCGGGTGATCCGCAGCTCCATCGTCTGCGGGTCGTGGCAGTCGGCGCACCCCACGCCGGCGTGGCCGTACTCACCGAGCTCGTCCATCTCCCCGCCCTCGATCAGCTCGCGGGTGCGTGGAGCGATCTCCCCGAGGAAGCTCGCGGACCAGTAGTCGTCACCGAACTCGGCCAGCAGCGCCGGGACGGCCGTCGACTTGCAGGTCATGCACGACCCGATCGACGCGTCCCCGATCCGCGGGGTCGCCAGCACGTCCGCGAGCGCGAAGGTGTGTCCCCGCGGCATGTTGTACGACACCGAGAAGGCCAGGTTCGACCACAGCATCGGCAGGTTGGGTTCGACGTCGACGGTCAGCTTGGAGGCGTACTCCCCACCGCGCTCCATGTTGCCGAGGTAGCTCTCGAAGTGGATCGGGAACTCCTCGGCGAACGCGCTCGTCAGGAAGGTGTCCGCGGGGAGCCCCGTGTCCCGAGGTACGTCCACCGCGATCGGCTCCGACGTGCAGGCGGCGGCGACGAACAGCACGCCGACGACGACGAGCAGGCCGGTCGTGATCACGCTGCCACGGCTCCGGATCACGCTCGCTCACCTCCTGCAGGGCATGGACGGCGTCACCGCGCCGCATCGATGTTCAGGGGTTCGTGCCAGTCATCGGGTCGGAACATGCCGCGGCCGTGGGGGACCGACCGGTGACAGTCGGCACACCGTTCCTTGGCGTCGTGGCTCACCTCCGCCAGGCTCGGTGCGTGGCACCGGATGCAGTTGCTGACGACCACCTCGGAGGACTCCGAGGTGGCGTGGAGCACGTCGGGGATGTCGCCGCGCCCGATGGTGTTCATGTACATGTGCCCCATGCCCGCCCGGGCCTTGAAGGTCATCTTGACGAAGAAGCTCTCGGACGGGGCGTGGCAGTCGTTGCAGTCCAGCGTGGCGTGGTTCGAGGTCGAGAAGGAACCGAACGCGGAGTCCATGATGTGGCACCCGGAGCAGAACTCCGGGGAGTCCGTCGACTCGATCACGGTGATGGCGGTCGCGGTCAGGACGATGCCGAGGACGACACCCCCCAACGTGAACAGCGTCAGGCGCCCCCGGGGCGACCGAGGCAGCCGGAGCCGACCACGCATCGTCGGTCACTCCTTACGTGGAGGCGTCTGCGGCGGACGTCACCACGATCGGTGGGGCGGCCGTGCCTCCCGTCGTCGCCGGCTCCGGTGCGCCGCACCGGTCCGGGCACAGGGAGGAACGGCTCGTCAACCATCCACACCTCCGAAGCTACGGCGCGGTCCCCGGCCCGCCAGGGTCCTTCGCCCCTCGCGGATCCCTCCTTCGGCGCTAGCCGCGACCGGGTCAGGGCACCGGATCCAGCGCCGCCAGCTTGAGCTCGAGCTCATGGGCCGGCAGCGGCCCGATCCATCGCGCCGCGACGCGTCCGTCGCCGTCCAGCAGGAACGTCTCCGGGGTGCCACGGACCCCGTAGGCGGTCCGGACCTCGTCCGCGCCGTCGTACACGCTGGGGTAGCGCAGACGGGCCTCCTCGGCGGCCAGGGTCGCGGCGCGCAGGCTGTCCTCGATCACGACCCCCACCACCTGGACCCCCCGTGGGCCCCAGTCCGCGACCACGCGCTGCAGCGTCGGCACGTCGTCCTTGCAGGTGGTGCACCACGATGCCCAGAAGGTCAGCACGACCGGCTGCCCCCGCAGCTCCTCGAGCGCGAGGGCGCCGCCATCGAGGGTCGGCAGCTCGAAGCCGGGCGCCGGTGCCCCGATCGGGTCCGGCGGGAGCCCATCGCCCGGCCGTTGGGCGGCGACGAGGATCGCCCCCAGCAGGACGGTGACGACGATGACCGCCGCAGCCACGATCACCCCGACGGTCCGTGAACGGTCCTCCGGTGTGTCCGGGAGCGTCGGGGAGGGGGTGGGATCCACGGCCGGCGACCTGTAGCAGGATGGGGACGGCAGGCGAGGACGGGCCTCGTACCACCACGGTCACCGCCGGGCACGGAGCCCGACACGGCCGAAGTACCCGTCCACGGCACGTCCCCTGGCCCTAACCCGCGCACCCCCTCGGGCGCACCATGGGGACGAACCCGGACCATGCGGACCCGTGGAGTCGGCGATGAACGCGGACCGCCAGCGGGACGCCGTCCTGGGCCCCGACGGTGGGGCCGGCGCACCGGACCGTGGACGGACCGGTCGGCTCCCCCTCGAACGCCGGACGCCCCGCGCCCCCCTGATCCTGCTCGGCCTGGTCGTGCTGGCCGCGATCGGCTGGGTGGCCGTCGACGCGTTCCGTGGGTCGGTCGTGTACTACCTCACGCCGACCGAGGCGGTCGACGCCGCGCCCGACCAGGTGTTCCGGCTGGCCGGCCACGTCGCCGACGGCAGCATCCACCGGGACGCGGAGACCGGCGAGCTGCGCTTCGCGGTGACCGACGGGACCACGACGATCCCCGTGCGCTTCGGCGGCTGGCCCCCCGACTCCCTCGCCGACGGTGCGGAGGCGGTGGCCGAGGGCCGGTTCGCCGCCGACGGGTCGTTCGCGGCGGACACCGTCCTCACCCGGTGCGCCTCGCGCTTCGAGGCGGAGTGGGAGGAACCGTGAGCCGCCCCGGCCGCGGCCCCGACGTCGAGCTCGTCGGGGTGGCGCGCAGCTTCGGTCCGGTCCGGGCCCTGGCGGGCATCGATCTGACGATCCCGGCGGGCACGTCCGTGGCGGTGATGGGGGGCAACGGGGCGGGGAAGACCACCCTCCTGCGGGTGATCGCCGGCCTGGCGGCGCCGACGACGGGCATGGTCCGCATCGCGGGGATCGACCGGCGACGGGCCGGACCCGGGCTGCGTGCCCTGCTCGGGTACGTCGGCCACGACAGCCTGCTCTACGGGGACCTGACCGTGCGGGAGAACCTCGCCTTCCACGCCTCGCTGCACGGTCTGCCCACGGAGGTGGTGACGGAGGTGGCGGCGAGGTTCGAGGTCACGCAGGCGCTCGACCGACCGGCACGGCTGCTCTCCCGGGGCAACCGGCAGCGGGCAGCGCTCGCCCGGGCACTGCTCCACGACCCGGCGATCGTCCTGCTCGATGAGCCCTACACGGGGCTCGACCTCGCGTCCGCGGAGCGCCTCACCGCCCACCTCGCCGCGCTGCACCGGCGGGGCCACACGATCGTGCTGACGGCGCACGAGGCGGGCCAGGCGGTACTCGCCGAGCGGGTCGTGGTGCTGGCCGAGGGCCACCTGGTGGCCGACGAACCGGCGGAGGACATCGAGGTGGTGGCGGCGCTGGTGCGCGACGCGCAGCGCGGTCGGCCCCCCCGGCGCCTGCCCGCCCGGGTGTCCGCCGACGACCGGCAGGAGGTGGCGCGATGAGCACCTGGCGGGCCGCCACCCGCATCGCCGCGAAGGATCTGCGCATCGAGCTGCGGACCCGCGACGTGCTCACGGCGATCGGCCTGTTCGCCCTGCTGATCGTCGTGGTGACGAGCTTCTCCCTGCCGACCACAGGCGTCCACCGTGATGCCGTCGCGGCGGGGGTGCTGTGGATGGCGTTCCTGTTCTCGATCCTGCTCGGGGTCGGGCGCGCCGTCGCCATGGAGTACGAGGACGCCTGCATCGACGGGCTGGTGACCAGCCCGGTCCCACGGGAGAGCATCTTCCTCGGCAAGGTGTTGTCGAACCTCGCCTTCGTCGTCGCCGTGCAGGTGCTGATCCTGCCGATCGCGGTCGTCCTGCTGCAGCTCGAGCCGGGGCGGGGCATCGGGCTGCTCGCCCTGACCGTCGCTCTCGCCACGCTCGCGCTCGTCGCGCTGGCGACGCTGTTCTCCACGATGGCGGTGCACACCCGCACCCGCGAGGTGATCCTGCCGGTGCTGGTTGTCCCCTTCGCGATCCCGGTGATGATCGCCGCCGTGAAGGCGACCGAGGTCGCGCTCGCGGGAGGCACGCCGGTCGCGGCCACCTCGTGGCTGTTGGTGCTGGTGGCGGGTGCGGCCCTGTTCCTGCTGCTCGGCCTGGCGACCTACCGCCACCTCGTCGAGGAGTGATCCCGATGACCCACACCCCGACCGCTCCTCCGCGGAAGGACCCGGACGCGGCGCCCCGCACCGCCCGTCGCACCGGGCTGCGCTGGCTGGCGGTCACGACCGCCGTCACGCTGACGCTGCTGCTCTACGGCGCCCTCGTCCACGCGCCGCAGGACCGGCTCCAGGGTCCCGTCCAGCGCATCTTCTACCTCCACGTGCCGTCGGCGTGGGTGGGGATGCTCGCCTTCCTGGTGGTGTTCGTGGCGAGCATCGGCGTGCTGATGACGCGGTCGCGTCGGTGGGACCGGGTGGCCGCCTCGTCGGCCGAGGTCGGGGTGGTCTTCACCACCGTCGTGATCCTGACGGGGATGCTGTGGGCCCGCCCGATGTGGGGGGTGTTCTGGAGCTGGGAACCCCGCTTGACCAGCTACTTCGTGCTCTGGCTGATGTACGTCACCTACCTCGCCCTGCGCAGCTACGTGGTCGAGCCGGACCGTCGGGCGCGCTACGCCGCGGTGCTCGGCGTGGTCGCCTTCCTCAACGTGCCGCTGGTGTACGTGTCGGTGCGCCTGTGGCGGTCGCTGCACCCGGGACCGGTCGTCGCCAACCCCGACGGACCGCAGCTGCCGGGTGAGATGCTCGCGGTGCTGCTCGTCGGGATCGTCGCGTTCACGCTGCTGTGGCTGCTGTTGCTGTGGCTGCGGGTCGATCTCGCCGCCCGGCGGGACGCCCTGGAGGCCCGGGAGGCGATGACCTCATGAGCGGCTGGACCTACGTGATCTCCGCCTACGTCGGTGCCGGGCTGCTGTACGGCAGCTACCTCGCCGTCCTGCTCGTCGCACGGCGGCGGCTGCGCCGCAAGGAGGCCCGGTGATGCCGGAGCTCGGCACCTTCGCCGTCCTGCTGGCGCTGGCCGCCGCGACGTGGTCGGTGGGTGCGTCGTTCGTGGGCCACCGCTGGCGGCGTCCGGCGCTGGTCCGCAGCGCCGAGGCGGGGCTGCGGGCGTCGTTCGTGTCACTGACCGTCGCGTCGGCGGTGCTGGTGGTCCTGTTCCTCACCCGCGACTTCTCCGTCCGCTACGTCGCCGAGTACTCCGACAGCTTCCTGCCGACGGCGTACACGGTCGCGGCGTTCTGGGCCGGTCAGGCGGGCTCGCTGCTGCTCTGGGCGTGGCTGTTGGCGGGCGCCGGCAGCCTGGTCGGGTGGTGCTTCCGTGACCGGCACCGCGACCTGATGCCGATCGTGACGCTGGTGCTGGCGCTGGTCCTCGTGGTGTTCGTCGCCCTGACCGCCTTCACGAGCAACCCCTTCGCCCGCCTGCCCTTCGTGCCCCAGGAGGGCGCCGGCCTGAACCCGATGCTGCACAACTGGGGGATGCTGTACCACCCGCCGGCGACCTTCCTCGGCTACGTCGGGTTCACGGTCCCCTTCGCCTTCGCGGTCGCGGCGCTGGTGACCGGCAACCTCGACGGCCCGTGGCTGCGGGTCGCCCGCGTCTGGATGCTGCTGTCGTGGGCGCTGCTGTGGGTCGGGATCGTGCTCGGCGCCCGGTGGGCCTACACCGAGCTCGGGTGGGGTGGGTACTGGGCCTGGGACCCGGTGGAGAACGTCAGCCTGCTGCCGTGGCTGACCGCCACCGCCTTCCTGCACACCGCGGCGGTGCAGGAACGGCGCGGATCGCTGCGGGTCGCGAACCTCGCGCTGGTGACGGCCACCTTCGCGCTCACGCTGTTCGGGACCTTCCTGGTCCGCTCCGGGGTGGCGTCGTCCGTGCACGCCTTCGCGGAGTCGCCCGCGGCGATGTACCTGCTGGTGGCGATCGGTGCCGCGGTGATCGTCCCGACGGTGCTGATCACCTGGCGGCTGCCGCGCCTGCGAGGTCCGGGAGCGCCGCTGGCCCCCTGGTCGCGCGAGATGCTGCTGGCGCTCGCAGGCGGCCTGTTGGTCGCCTACGGCCTGGCGATCCTGTGGGGCACGCTCTTCCCGGTGGTGACCTCGGTGGTGCAGGGCCGGGAGGCCACCGTCGGCGCCCCCTTCTTCGACCGCGTCACGCTGCCCGTCGCCGTGGCACTGCTGGTGCTGCTGGGGCTGGGGCCCGCCGTCGCGTGGCGCCGGGCGACCGCCAGGGGGGTCCGGCGCCGGCTCGACGTGCCGGTCGCGGTCGGGCTGCTCGCCGGCGCGATCGCGGCGGTGGTCGACGGTGGCCGCAGCCCGGCGACGATCGTGGTGCTGTCGCTGTCCGCCTTCGCGCTCGCGGCCATCGCGGGGGAGTTCCACCGCGGCGTGCACGCGCACCCGCACCGTCGCCTCCGCGACCACCTCGGCGCCGTCGGGCGGCTGTTCGCGCGCACCCCCCGCCGGTACGGGGGCGCGGTCGCCCACCTCGGGGTGGTCCTGCTGATCGTCGGGATCGCGCTCGACGTGACCTACCGCAGCGACGAGCGGGTCAGTCTCAGCGTCGACGAGGAGGTCACCGTCGGGTCCTACGACCTGACCTTCGCCGCGCTGGAACCCGAGGTGGGTCCGACGCGGATGGCGATCACCGCGACGCTGGATGTGGCCGCCGCCGGGGGCCGGTCGCTCGGCTCGCTCACGACCGAACGCTACCTCGGCGTCAACCAGGACCAGCCGCGGACCCAGGTGGGGGTGCGCTCGCTGGTCCGCGGGGACGTGTACGTGATCCTCGGGGACGTCGACGTCGAGGCGGGGACCGCCGGGTTCCAGGTCCTGCTCCACCCCGGGATGCTGTGGCTGTGGCTCGGCGGTGCCCTCATCCTGCTCGGAGGCGTGTTCGCCCTGCGTCCCGTCGACGTTCCGTCGCGCCGGACGGCGGAGCACGACGCGCCTCCGGAGGACGACAGGGTGGTCGTCGGGGCGGGCGAGGGGGAGGTGCGCTGATGCTGATCGTGCTGGCCGCCTTCGCGCTCGCCCTCGTGGTCGTCGTGATGATCGTGCGGCCGCTGGTGGATCGGACGTCCCGGGACGACGCCGACGTCGGCCCCGATGGGGACGTCGCACCGTCCGATGAGGTGGCGGACGGGGACGACCTCGAGGTGCTGATCGCCCGCCGCCGGGAGGCGATGGCCGCACGGCTGTGCCCGGCGTGCTCCGCCCCGCGGGCACCCACCGACGAGACCTGCACCGCCTGCGGCGCGGAGCTGTCGCCTGCCGGTCCGGGGAGGTGACGCGATGGAGCGCAGGGGTCCCGGTCGGTGCCTGGCGGCCCCCTCGGACGGGGCGACGTCGGCGGTGATGCTGCTGATGGTGGCCGCGGCGGTGGTGCTGGGGTCGGTCGTGGTGGCGCTGGCGACCGCGTCGTCGGTGCGGGCAGCCCCCGTCGCGGCGGATGATGGCCTCGGCGGCATCGAGGGGACCGCGACCCACGGTGGGGACGGGACGCCGATCGCGCACCAGGCGGTGGTGCTGCTCCGCGCCGAGCAGGGCGAGGAGGAGCCGGTCGCGACGGTCACCACGGACGCCGGCGGCACCTTCGCCTTCCCGGAGGTCGCGCCGGGGACGGGGTACGAGGTCCGTGTCGACCACGCCGGCGCGCCCTACCGCAGCGGGGCTCTGGAGGTCCGTGCCGACGAGGTGGTGGCCGTCGACCTCGAGGTGTACGACAGCACCACCTCCCCGGAGGACGTGACGATCGCCAGTTGGGTGCTGTGGGTCGACCGCGCCGACGGGGTGACCCTCCAGCACGACCTGCACGTCGAGAACCGCGGCGAGCGCACCTACCTGGGGGTCGAGCCCGACGCTGCCGGGGAGCGGGCGGTCATCTCGGTGCCGCTGCCGCCAGGTGCGACCGGGTTGCGGTTCCTCGGTCGGTTCACCGAGTGCTGCGCGACCATGCGCGGGACCGAGTACGTGCACACCACGCCGCTGACCCCCGGATCGACGGTCGGCACCGTACGCGCGTCGGTGACGTCGCTGGACCGGCTGGACCTGCCGGTGCGCTTGCCGGTCGAGGCCTTCACGATGATGGTTCCGACGGGGGTGTCGGTGCGCGGCGGGCAGGTGGAGCACGCGGGACAGATCGACTCCCAGGGCAACACCTACGACGTGTACACGGCGGCGGATCTCGCCACGGGGGAGGTCCTGGAGATCGGGCTGAGCGGACTCATGGTCGCGTCGACCCCCCTGTGGCAACCCGTCGCGGCAGCGATCGCCGCGCTGCTGGTGGGTGCGGGTGGGGCGGTGTGGTTCGGGCGACGCCAGCGGTCGCGTGGGGCAGCGAGGGGTGCGGCGCAACCAGCGGTCCGGGAGGCTCCGTCGACGGCACGCCCGGCGCCGTCCACGCCGGTCGCGCCCAGGGCCGACGGCGCGCCGGTACCCGTCGATGCCGCGGCGCTGGTGGAGGAGCTCGCGCTGCTCGACCTCGGGTTCGAGCGGGGGCTGATCAGCCGCGAGGTGTACGAGCCACTCCGCGCCGCCCGGAGGTCGGAGCTCGAGCGACGGCTGGCTGCCGCGGGCCGGTAGGACGTGGGTCCGGCCCGACAGGGCTGCCGCCGAGCTCGGTGGTCGGTTCCGTGAGCACGCGGCGGTTCGTGTGGGTTCCGGTGCATAGATGCACCGGAACCCACACGAACCCCGGCGCGAAGCCCGGTCTGCGCCTCGGTGCGACCCTCGCCGCCGCCCTCGCGGGGCCACCGCGACGCCGCGGTCAACCCCCGGCGATCGCCCCGACGAGCCGCAGCGGCTCGCGTCCCGCGACCACCGGCTCCGGCAGCGGCGTGTCGGGCGGCACGTTCGACAGGTCCTCACCATCGGCGTAGAGGCGCACCATCGCGCGGCGCTGTCCGGTGTGACGGTCCCGGATCGTGCCCGTCAACGTCGGGTGGGCTGCCTCGAGAGCGTCGAGGGTGGTCCGCAACGTCACCGGTGCGGCCACCTCGACGACCACCTCGCCGCTGATCCGTGCGAGGGTGCGCAACTGCTGCGGCATGGCGACGCGGACCGCCGCGACCCCGTCCTCCGGTCCGTGGAGTGCCGCGCTCATGGCAGCGTCTGGACCTCGACCGACAGCACCGCCGGGAGGTCGCGCACGATCGGGCTCCAGTGGTCGCCGCCGTCGGGCGACACGTACACCTGCCCGCCCGTCGTCCCCACGTACACCCCGCACGGATCCATCTCGTCGATCGCCATGGCGTCGCGGAGGACGTTGACGTAGCAGTGTTCCTGGGGCAGCCCGTCGGTGAGCGGCTCCCACTCGTCACCGCCGGTGCGGCTGCGGTAGACGCGCAGCGCCCCGTCGGGCGGGTAGTGCTGCTCGTCGCTGGTGATGGGCACGACGTACACGGTCTCGGGTTCGTGGGCGTGGACCCCGATGGCGAACCCGAAGTCGGTCGGCAGGTTCCCGCTGATCTCGCGCCAGGACCGGCCACCGTCATCGCTGCGCATCACGTCCCAGTGCTTCTGCATGAACACCACGTCCGGCTGCGACGGATGCATCGCGAGCTTGTGCACGCAGTGCCCGACCTCCGCCTCGGGTTCGGGCATGAACCCCGAGTGCAGGCCCTTGTTCGCCGGCTCCCAGGAGTCGCCGCCGTCGTCCGAGGCGAACACCCCGGCGGCCGAGATCGCGACCAGCATGCGGGCGGGGTCGTCGGGGCGGGCGAGGATCGTGTGCAGGCACAGGCCCCCGGCGCCGGGCATCCAGCCCGGCACAGAGCCGTGGTCCCGGAGTCCGGCGAGTTCCTGCCACGACTGGCCACCGTCGGTGCTGCGGAACAGCGCGGCGTCCTCGACCCCCGCGTACACCGTGTCGGGGTCGTCGGCGGCAGGGGCGAGGTGCCACACCCGGTTGAACTTCCACGGCACCGCGCTGCCGTCGTAGTGCTGGTGGCTCCCCGCGTCACCGACGTAGGTGAACTCGTTGCCGACCGTCTCCCAGGTCGCGCCACCGTCGTCCGAGCGCTGCAGCACCTGGCCGAACCACCCGTCGGACTGCGACGCGTACAGCCGGTCGGGATCCGCCGGCGATCCGTTGACGTGGTAGATCTCCCACCCGCCGAACAGCGGGCCCTGCACGTCCCAGTCCTCCCGATGCCCGTCCGCGCTCAACAGGAACGCGCCCTTGCGCGTGCCGACCAGTACCCGTACTCCGCTCATCGCTCCGCGCTCCTCCGCTATCGCCGTACCGCTCGATCGTCTCACGGACGCGTGCGCGCGTCCATGGCATCGGGCGGCTCGCAGGGGTAGACGCCCGTGCCGCCCGGAACTCATCGGTCCGATAGCGGGGACGACGAGCCACGGTCGGAGGCGCAGATCGCCGCCGTCGGGGCGTGCCCCGGCGTAGCCTGCGGGCATGTGCCGGAACATCCAGCAGCTCCGCGGCGCCGAGCCGCCCGCGACCGACGACGAGGTCCGCGACGCGGCCCTGCAGTTCGTCCGCAAGGTCAGCGGCTACCGCCAACCGTCGGCCGCGAACCGGGCCGCCTTCGACCGGGCCGTCGACGAGGTGGCGGGAGCCACGCGTCGGCTGCTCGACGACCTGGTGGTGACGGGTGCGTCCACGCCGGTCGTGCCGTTGCAGCGGCGCCGCGCCGAACGTCCGTAGGTCCGGGTCAGGTCCGGGTCGCGCGCGACGACCCCAGCGAGGGCCGCTCGCCGTCGCCGACGTGCAAGGGAGAGCAACGTGGGCAGGGACGCGCACACCACGGCCAGCGACGCGGCCGATCCCGGGCCCGAGTACCGGACCACCGGCTGGGAACCGGACCTCCCGCTCGAGGACTCGCTGCTCCGGCAGTACGTCTTCGGCCTCGCCGAGACGAGCCTCGACCTGGCCCACGTGCTGCAGGGTCGCGTGCTCGAGGGGGACGGGGTCCTGGCGGGCGACCTGGGCCGGCCGAACGCTCTGTTCAACGCGGCGGTGCTCACCCGTCCGCCGGCGGCCGACGAGTGGGATGCGACGGTCGCCGAGGTGGAGCGATTCTTCGCCGCGACGGGTTCCGACGACGAGCACGTGTTCCTGTGGAGCGCCTGGCCCACCCCGGACCTCCGGGCGCGCGGTTGGGAGTTGGAGGGCCACCCGCCGCTCCTGGTCCGGGCGCCCGGTCTGCCGCTCCCGCCCGCCTCCGACGAGGTGGAGATCCGCGAGGTGGTCGATGTCGGCACCCTCGCCGACCTGGAGCAGGTGATGGTCGATGGGTTCCCCTTCGGGGACCTGCAGCCCTTTGCGCCCGGCGCCTGGCTCGACGACCGGGTGCTGGCGATGCCCGGCCACCGCCTGTTCGTCGGGTACGTCGACGGCGCCCCCGTGACCGCGGGCTGGCTCCAGGTCCACGGGGGCCTCGCCACGCTGGTGATCGGCGCCACGCTGCCCGCGTTCCGGGGCCGGGGGTGCTGGACCGCGATGGTGCGGCGACGGCTCGAGGCCGCCGGAGAGCTCCCGTCAGCCGCGATCTTCGCCGACTCCAGCCGCCCGATCGCCGAGGCGCACGGCTACCTCCCGATCCTGCGGTTCACCCTCTGGCACCGGGCGCGACGGCCCTGAGCCCTCCCGTGGCGGAGGCTGGGCACGGGTGGCTACGACCATCCGACGATGGTGAACGATGGCAGCCGTCCGTACCGCGTCGCGGGAGCGAGTGACGAGGGATCGAGGTGGGCCCACCGGCTCCGCCGAGCCGCGGTGCACGGATCCCTCGGCTACCGTGTCGGGTCGCACCCGCGTTCGGGTGCGCTTCTCGTGGAGACGGGTGTCAGGACCGGGAGAGGACGGAGTCGGTCATGTGCCGCCGGGTGAGGTGCCGGGTGTGTGACAAGGCCACGTGGGCCGGTTGCGGGCAGCACGCCGAGCAGGTGCTGGCCGGCGTGCCCCGCGACGCGCGCTGCACCTGCACGGACGCCGACCGGGCCGCCGCACGCGGCGACTCGCTCCTGTCGCGGCTGTTCCGGCGCTGATCCGCTGGCGGTCGAGCGGCTCGGAGGCCGTCGGCCGTCGAGGTAGCGCGCTTCCGTCGATACCGGACCGACCGCCGACGCGTCCCAGGCACTGGCGCCCCGCCGGGTCAGGCAGGGTCTCAGGACCCGGGGTTGGCCTCGTCCCCGTCTCCGGATGCGTCGTCAACACCCGTGGCGGCCGCGAAGCCCGTGGCGATCAGGGCGGCTGGGAGCGCGAACATGCCGAATCCCAGCACGGCCACCATCGCACCGACCAGTTGGCCGAGCGGCGTGATGGGTACGACATCTCCGTAGCCGACGGTCGTCAACGTGATCACGCCCCACCACATCGTCTCCGGGATGGAGGGGAACACGTCGGGTTGCGCACGATGCTCGACCATGTACATGGCGGAACTCGCGACGATCAGGAGCATCAGGTTGGCCGCGACCGCGACGGCCAGCTTCTCCTTGCGTTCCCTGAGGACCTCGAGGAACTTGTCCAGCGCGTCCGAGTACCTCGCGAGCTTGATGAGCCTGAACAGTCGCACCAGCCGGAGAGCTCGGAGGAACCTCAGGTCCAGACCGACCCCGAGCGCTGCCAGGTAGAACGGGAGGATCGCGAGCAGGTCGATCAGGATCAGGAACCGCAGCGCATACCGCAACCGATCGGTGACCGGCCTCTCGTAGCCGTCCTCCTCGACCGCCGACCAGAGGCGTGCGGCGTACTCGACGGAGAAGATGGCCACCGACGAGACCTCGAGTCAGTGGAACGCGACGGCGAACCGCGCGAAGATGGGGTCGACCGTCTCCAGCATCACCGCGCTCACGTTCACCGCGATCAAGAGCAGGATGAACCAGTCGACCAGCCGCCCAGCGCGTCCTCCCAGCCGAGGTGCGAACAGTTCGTAGACGCGCCGCCGGAACCGTGGTCGTGTCATGAGCGAACCTCCGGGTTCTCGCTGTGGGCCCGGCTTCCGGCGCCCGGGTGGCCCCGGGGCCGGGCGACGGGTCGGGTCACCGCCTCCTGCTGTCGCGTTGTGGGAGGAGCCGGTGAGGTCGGCCGTGGCCGTGCTGCCGCTGCCGTCGACTACGGCTCGGTGTGCCGGTCGCGGCGCTGGAACGCCACGCGGTGGTCATGATGAAGGTTCGCGTCGGTGACGGTCGTCTGCCAGAACGACAGGTGACACGTCGACGTCGGTGTGCAGCATCGGGCGGGCGCCGTCGGGGACGAGGTCACCGGTGAGCTCCCGACCGAACGACGATGTGGCCCCGTCACGGCGTGCGGCCCCGAGGTGGCACGTTCCTGCTGCTGCTCTCGTGCTCCGTCGATGCCGGCCGTCGCAACACGTCCTGCCGGCGGTTGGATCCCGGTGCCGAGTCGGACCCCCGGCCACACGCTCGCTTCGCCACCGGGATGCCGACCTCCCCGCCGACCCCTGTGGAGCGGGTGAGGGGAATCGAACCCCCATTCCGAGCTTGGGAAGCTCGTGTTCTACCATTGAACTACACCCGCAGGGAGGCGGAACGGTACTCGCTCGCCGGGTACCCCCGCAACGCGCCACCATCCCGCGCGCGCCGTCCGGGGCGTCGCCGCGGGCCCGTCCCACCGGCACGCCGTGCCGCCGGAGGCACCGATGATCCTGTCCGACGGCAGCATCCGCGAAGCGATCGCTTCGGGGCGCATCGGGATCGACCCGTTGGGCGATGACGCGATCCAGCCCTCCAGCGTCGACGTGCGGCTCGGCGGCACCTTCCGGGTGTTCGCGAACCACCGGTACCCCTACATCGACGTGCGCGAGCCGCAGCCGGATCTCACCGAACCGGTCGAGGCGGGTGACGACCCCTTCGTGCTGCATCCGGGCGAGTTCGTGCTCGGGTCGACGCTCGAGCGCATCACCCTGCCGAACGATGTGGTGGCCCGGCTCGAGGGCAAGAGCTCGCTCGCCCGCCTGGGACTGGTGATCCACTCGACCGCCGGGTTCATCGACGCGGGCTTCGATGGCGACGTCACCCTCGAGCTGTCCAACGTCGCGACCCTGCCGATCCTGCTCTACCCCGGGATGAAGGTGGCGCAGTTCGCCTTCTTCGCCCTCGACCGCCCGGCCGAGCGACCCTATGGGGACGGCGCCAGCGGTTCGAAGTACCAGGGCCAGCGTGGTCCCACCCCGTCGCGCTACCACCTCAACCTGCTGCCACCCTCCGACGGGGCGCCCGCGGTGGAGTGATCCGCCCCGACGAGGCGTCCCCACGGGGCTCGTCCGCCCGCGGCGACATCCACGGTGGACCGGACCTTCCGACACCACGCTCACCGTGGACCAGCCGGGATGGCCGCCCTCACCAGGACCCGCCGCCTCCGCCACCTCCGCCGCTGCCCCCGCCGCCTCCGCCACCCGACGACGACGGTGCGGTGGACGTACCGCTCTGGGCGCTGCTGACGTGGCGGAAGCTGCTCTGGGACGTCCACCAGGCGGCGGACCCGGCGGCCGCGCCGGCGCCGGCCGCGACCGCCAGCTCCTGCATCACGCTGCCGAACCGCGCGTACCAGGAGTCGGCGAGCCCCAGCGCGATCGCGTACGGCAGCAGGCTGATCGCAGGATGGTGGTGGTCGATGCCCGGCTGCCCGGCGGCCCACTCCAGCTGCTCGCGCTCCACGGTCCGCAGGAACTCCTCGAAGGCGCGGGCCTGGGCGGTGGCGTCGCGCCCCTCGGAGTTGAGGGGCAGGCGGTGGTGCCGCCAGCGTGCGGCGATCGCGCCCCACCCCAGGAGCACGAGGAAGGCCACCACGCCGGCAGCCACGGGCGAGAGCGGCGTCGCGGCCGACACCAGCCACACCGCGCTGGCGGCGAAGCCGAGGTACAGCGCGAACATCACGGCGCGGAACCAACCCTGCGCCAGCGGCCCGCCCTCGTCGTGCGCGAAACCGTGGGCGTCGAACACCGAGTCGCGCCGCGCCTGCAGCAGCTTCTTCGTGCGGTTGACCCGCTTGGCGACCGTCTCGTCGTAGGTGCCGTCGAACACGGTCGCGGCGCCGCCGGGCAGCAGGGTGTGCACCACCTCGGCGTCGGTCGGGTGGGCGTGTTCGGTGCCGGGGCCGACGGTGACGGTCAGCTCCTCCTTGTCGCGGGTGAGCCAGCCGCCCTCGATCGTCTCGTTGCGGGTGAGCACCAGGTCGCGCTGGTCGAGGTCCACGAGGGTCGCGAGGAACAGTTGGTCGTCGTCGCGGGCGAGCCGCAGACCGGCGACCTCGGGCGGCCGGAAGCCGAAGGGTGGGGCCGGCAGCGCGGTCGGGTGCTGACGGTCGTGCAGCGCCGGGTCGGTCACCCGGTCGCGGTACACCGCGATCGTCGAGAGCCACTCCCACACCAGGATCGGCACCGCGAGCACCAGCAGCAGCAGGAGCGCCGCCTGCGGGCGGTCGAGCGGCCACGGTGCCCCGAACGACCCGGCCGGCCCGAGCCCCCGCGCGGAGTCGAGCGGAACCGGATCGTGGGTCGGCAGCGTCACGTTCGCCGCGAAGGCGTCGGCGTCGAGCCACAGCGCGACCGTCGCTGCCTCGCGGTCGCTGAACGGGCCGACGGCGAAGCGGACCTGCGATCCGTCGATCACCGGCGCGGTGGTGCAGGGGCGGGTGGTGCCGCGGGGACCCTCGACGCAGGCGGCGTCGTGCACGGGGCCGGGCACCTCGACGGTGAGGCTGGCGCCCTCGATCGTGGTCGGCCAGTCGAAGCCGGGGCTGTCGATCCGCACCTCGACGCGCTCGGGCTGGTCGGCGAGGCGGTAGTACCAGGACGGTGCGGTGTAGCCGATCCGGTAGCGGTAGGTGCGAGGGGCGAGGTAGGTGTCGGCGCGGCCGATCCGGATGCGCGGTCCGGTCGGCCCGGCTTCCAGCGCGAAGTTCCAGGGGTCGCTGCGCTCGCCCCGGTCCACCTCGAAGTCTCCGAAGCCGCCGGTGCTCGGGAAACCGGTCTGCACGTCGAGGTCGCGGAAGATCCCGCGGCGCTCGCGCGTGAAGGTGACGTCGAGGTCCTCGCGGACCTCGGTGGTGCCGTCGGCGTGGATCCTCACGTGCTGGTCGAACCGGTCGATCGTGAAGGCGTGGTCCCGGGCGATCATCCCGTCGACGACGCCGACACCGATCGTGGCGGCGGCCATGACGGCCACGCCCACGACGGAGCCGGCGACCTTCCGACCGGTCCTCATGGCGTACCTCCCTCGAAGCTGACGTCGGGTCGGTGACGTGCCCGTTCGGACTCCGTCGCGAACATCTCGCCCCGGGGGAACCGGAACGGACGGGCGAGCAGCAG
>SKNO01000107.1 GCA_007120465.1 Nitriliruptoraceae bacterium | reverse complement strand
TCGCCGAGCAGCTTCGCGCGCGGGTTGTCGAAGGCCTTGGCGAGGTGCTGGAAGGACGCGGCCAACGCCAGGTACTCGCCGAGCGAGTCCCACCGCAGGTGGTTCTCCTTCACGAACTGCTGGACGTGCTTGGGGGCCGACCCGCCGGCGCCGGTCTCGAACAGGCCACCGCCCGCCATCAGCGGCACGATCGACAGCATCCGGGCGCTGGTCCCCACCTCGAGGATCGGGAACAGGTCGGTGAGGTAGTCCCGCAGGACGTTGCCGGTCACCGAGATCGTGTTCTCGCCCGCGCGCGTGCGCTCGAGGGTGTAGCGGGTCGCCTCCGCGACGGGCAGCACCTCGATCGTCAGTCCGTCGGTGTCCAGTTCCGACAGCTCGTCACGGACCTTGGCGAGCACCTCCCGGTCGTGCGCACGGGTCTCGTCGAGCCAGAACACCGCCGGCCAGCCGGTCTCCCGGGCGCGCGACACCGCCAGCCGCACCCAGTCGCGGACCGGCGCGTCCTTGGTCTGGCACATGCGCCAGATGTCGCCGGCCTCGACCTCGTGCTCGAGCAGGGCCTCGCCGGCCTGGTCGAGCACCCGCACCGTGCCGTCCGCGGGGATCTCGAAGGTCTTGTCGTGCGAGCCGTACTCCTCGGCCTTCTGCGCCATGAGCCCGACGTTGGGGACGGTGCCCATGGTCGTCGGGTCGAAGGCGCCGTTGCGGCGGCAGTCCTCGATCGTCTCGGCGTACAGCGCGGCGTAGCTGGAGTCCGGGATGACCGCCTTCACGTCCTGCTGCTCGTCGTCGGCGTTCCACATCTGGCCCGAGTCGCGGATCACCACCGGCATGGACGCGTCGATGATGATGTCGCTCGGCACGTGCAGGTTGGTGATCCCACGGCTCGAGTCGACCTGGGCGAGCCCCGGACCCTCGTCGTAGGCGAGGGCGATGTCGGCCTCGATCGCCTGGCGGCGCTCGGCGGGCAGCTCGGTGACCGCTGCCTCGATGCTGGCCATCCCGTCGTTGGCGCTGACGCCGAGCTCCTCGAGGACGTCGCCGTGCCGTTCGAACAGCCGCGCGTGGTAGGCCCGGACCGCGTGTCCGAAGATGATCGGGTCCGACACCTTCATCATCGTCGCCTTGAGGTGCACCGAGAACAGCACGCCCTTCTCGCGCGCGTCGGCGACCTGCTCCGCGAGGAAGGCGGTGAGCGCCCGCTTGCGCATCACCGCCGCGTCGATGATCTCGCCCTCGAGCAGCGGGGTCGAGGGCTTGAGCACCGTGACCTCGCCGTCGCGGTCGACGTGCTCGATCCGGACGTCGTCCGGGGCGTCGACGGTCACCGACCGTTCGCTCGACCGGAAGTCGCCGTCGGACATCGTCGACACGTGCGACCTCGACTCGGACGACCACGTCCCCATCCGCGGCGGGTACTTGCGGGCGTACTGCTTGACCGCAGCGGGCGCACGCCGGTCGGAGTTGCCCTGCCGCAGCACCGGGTTGACCGCACTGCCCTTGACCGCGCCGTACCGGTCGTGGATCTCGCGCTCCTCGTCGGTGGAGGGATCCTCCGGGTAGTCCGGCACCGCGAAGCCCAGATCCTGCAGCTCCGTGATCGCCGACTTGAGCTGCGGCACCGACGCGCTGATGTTGGGCAGCTTGATGATGTTCGCCTCGGGCCGCTCGGCGAGCTCGCCGAGCTCCGCGAGGGCGTCGCCGATGCGCTGGTCCTCCTCGAGGTGGTCGGGGAAGGCGGCGAGGATGCGTCCGGCCAGGGAGATGTCGCGGGTCTCGACGTCCACCCCGGCGGCGTCGCCGAAGGCCGAGATCACCGGCAGCAACGCGGCGGTCGCCAGCGCCGGAGCTTCGTCGGTGTACGTGTAGATGATCTTCGACATGGGATCCTCGATGATCGTCGCGACAGCATCGTGAGCGCGCCGGATCGGCGGTGCGGCCACGACCTGCGGTCACCGACACGGTAGTCGGTGGACGACGGTGTCCCCGACGCGGCGGCGCCCACCAGCGGACACGTCCGGCCCGGGCGGCCTACCCTGGGGGCGGATGATGACCGGCCGGGAGCGGTGCGGTGACGAAGGGACCCCCCGCGTACGCGTGGGACTGGTTCGCGCGGCAGCGGTTGCTGTGGCGCGAGGTCCGCTCACGGCTGGCCAGCGACACCTCCCCCACCGGTGCCCGTTACGCCGCGGTGGACACGCGGATGGACGTGGTCCCGATGCTGCGGACCGACTACCCGCGTGACGAGACCGTCCGGGCCACCGTGGATGCGGTGGTGGCGGAGCTGGTGTTCCTCGGCCGCACCGACCGCCGCTTCGCCGAGCTCGGGGTGCGCACCGCCCCGCGGGGGATGCGGTGGTGGTGGACCGCGCTGACCGGTGAGGTGCTGGACGACCCGGCGGTGACGGGCCAGCGGCGGCCGCCGCCCGAACCCGACCAGCTCACCCTCGACGAGGTCCTCGGCGGGTACGGCGACGGGTAGCGCGGACCGACCATCGCCGCGGTCCGCTCCGAACCGGGACGTACGCTACGCCGTCATCGCAGGAGCCACCGATGTCGACCGTCGTCCCGACCGGGCCACGGCGCCCCGCCGGTCCGCACACGCCGCGGGGCATCCCGGTGCTCCGCACCGCGGTGCGCCGCACCCTGTCGCGCCTGTTCGGACCACCGCCCTTCGATCCGGCGGGCGAGCCGGGTGATCCGGGGCTGACGGGCCCCGGGTCCGCGTCCTGGCAGGTGATCGGTGAGCCCGCCGCGATCGCCGGCGGCCTGCGCGGCCTGCTGCTCCAGGTCGCGCACCCGCTGGCGATGGCCGGCGTCCACGACCACTCGGCCTTCCGGGACGATCCGCTGGGGCGGCTGCAACGCACGTCGGCGTACGTCACCACGACCACGTTCGGGTCCACCCGTGAGGCGCTCCACGTCTCCCGCATCGTCCGGCGCGTCCACCCTCGGGTCCGCGGCACCGCGCCCGACGGCCGCCCCTACACGGCGGAGGACCCGCACCTGCTGGCGTGGGTGTCGATCGCGCTGACGTCGTCGTTCCTGGCCACCGACCGGCGCTGGTCGCCCGTCCCGGTCACCGGCTCGCGCGCGGACGCGTTCGTGGCGGAGCAGTCCCGGATCGCCGCCCTGCTGGACCCGCGGGTCGACCTCACCCCCTTCGAGCGGGATCCGGATGCCCGGGCGGCGCTCCGCGCCGGGGAGGTCGATCTGCCGATGCTGCGCGACGGGACCCTCCCGACGAGCGTCACCGACCTGGACGCGGCCCTGACCCGGTACGCGCCGGAGCTCGGCATCAACGACCAGGGGGCGCAGGCCCTGCGCTTCCTGCGCCGCCCGCCGATCCCGGTCGCCGCCCGCGGCGGCTACCGCGCGCTGTTCGGTGGCGCGGTCGCGTCGCTCGAGCCCCACGAGGCGAGGGCCCTGCGCCTGCAGCTGTCCCGCACCACGAGGGCGGCACGGTCCGCCCGGGCCGGCGCGGTCCTCGCGACGATGCGGCTGGTGACCGGCACGTCCCCGTCGCGCCGGCTGGCCGAGGAACGCGCCGCCCGGGGGTGCAGCCAGTAGCGTCACCTCGGGTGGGAGGGGCGAGACGGCAGGTCCGAGACGGGAGGGAGCGAGACGTGACACGCACCGCCATCCGTACCTGCCCGCTGTGCGAGGCGACCTGCGGGCTGGAGTTGGAGCTCGACGGCGACCGGGTCGTCGCCGTGCGCGGCGACCGCGACGACGTGTTCAGCCGCGGGTACCTGTGCCCGAAGGGTGCGCTGTTCGGCGAGCTGGAGGCGGACCCGGACCGGCTCACCGCACCGCGCATCCGACGTGAGGGTGCGCTCGTCACGGCCAGCTGGGAGGCAGCGTTCGAGGAGATCGCGACCCGCCTGCACCGCCTCCACGCGACGCACGGCCGCGAAGCCGTCGCGATCTACCTCGGCAACCCCAACGTCCACTCCCTCGACGGCCAGCTCGGCGCCCGGCCGCTGATCAAGGCGCTCGGGACCCGTAACGTGTTCACCGCGTCGAGCGTCGACCAGCTCCCGAAGCACGTCTCCTGCGGCGTGCTGTTCGGCGACCCGCTCGCGATCCCCGTCCCCGACGTCGACCGGACCGACCTCCTGGTGATCCTCGGGGCCAACCCGCGGGTGTCCAACGGGAGCCTGTGGACGGCACCGGACCTCCCGCGACGACTCACCGAGCTGCAACGTCGAGGTGGCCGGCTCGTGGTCATCGACCCGTGCCGCACGCGCACCGCCGACCGCGCGGACCAGCACGTCGCGATCCGGCCCGGGACCGACGCGCTGCTGCTGGCCGCCGTGGTCACGACGCTGGCCGAGGAGGATCTCGTGCGCCTCCCCGACCACCTCGCCGGCCACGTCAGCGGCATCGACGAGGTGGTGGCGGCGCTGGCTGACTTCACGCCGCAGGCGGTGGCGCCGGTCTGCGACGTCGCCGCCGGGACGATCCGCGACCTGGCACGTGAGCTCGCACGCACCGAGCGGGCCTGTGTCTACGGACGGCTCGGCACGACCACCACCCGGTTCGGGACCACCACCTCGTGGCTGGTGGACGTCGTCAACGTCCTGACCGGCAACCTCGACGTGCCCGGCGGGGCGATGTTCCCGACGCCCGCGCACCACCGACCCGTGCGTCGCCCCTTCCGGACCGGACGCTGGACGAGCCGGGTCGCCGGCCTGCCGGAGGCGATCGGCGAACTGCCGGTCGCCACCCTCGTCGCTGAGATCGTCACCCCCGGCGACGGTCAGGTCCGCGGGCTCATCACGGTGGCGGGCAACCCGGCGATCTCCACCCCCGACAGCGACCGGCTGGACGCGGCGCTGCGGGACCTGGAGCTGATGGTGAGCGTGGATCCGTACGTGACCGCGACCTCGCGGCACGCCGACGTGATCCTGCCGCCGCCCTCCGCGCTGCACCGCCCGCACCTGGACCTGGTCTTCGCGGGGCTCGCCGTGCGCAACGTCGTCAACCTCTCGCCGGCGGTGCTCCCGTTGCCCGATGACCGCCCCCACGAGTGGGAGATCCTCCTGACGCTCAGCGCGATCGCGCTGGGCGCTGCCCCGCCGGTCGACGTCGACGGCGCGGACACCTTCGTTGCCACCCAGCTGGCGGAGCAGCTGGTCGCCGACCCCACCGCCCGCACCGGAGGGCTGGACGCGACGTCGATCCTGGCCGCCACCGGGACACGACGAGGTCCGGAGCGTCTGGCCGAGCTGTTGATCCGTGCCGGCCCGTACGGCGACGGGTTCGGGCAGGATCTGGACGGTCTCACCTTCGAACGGCTCGAGGCGGCGCCGCACGGCATCGACCTCGGGCCGCTCACACCGCGGATCCCGGAGGTGCTGCGGACCGCAACCGGACGGGTCGAGCTCGCCCCACCCGAGGTGCTCGCGGACCTCCCCCGCCTGCGTGGCGAGCTCACCGCTGCACCACCCGAGGGCCTCGTCCTGATCGGACGACGGCACCTGCGGACCAACAACTCGTGGAGCCACAACCTCGCCGCCCTGCGCAGGGGCCGGGAGCTGTGCACCCTGCAGCTGCATCCCGACGACGCTGCGGTGCGCGGGGTCGCCGATGGTGACCTCGCCCGGGTGCGCTCTGCGGCCGGCGAGGTCACGGTCACCGTCGAGGTGACCGACGCCGTGCGTCCCGGTGTGGCCAGCCTGCCCCACGGCTTCGGCCACGACCTCGACGGCGTTGAGCTGTCGGTCGCGCGGGAGGGCGGCGGTGTGAACAGCAACCGGCTCACCCCGCACGGGGAGGTCGACCCGGTCTCCGGGACCGCGGTGCTGAACGGCATCCACATCGAGGTGGCACCCGTGTCGGAGATCGCGCAGATGCGGTAGCCTGGCGTGGTCACGCGGCCGGATGGGGAGTCACGCTCCACGATGAGACCGGGAGCGACCCAACCTCGCGTGCTCGATGATGATAGGGATAGACACCATGCCAGAGGGCACCGTCAAGTGGTTCAACGCCGACAAGGGCTTCGGGTTCATCGCCCCAGCCGACGGCGGCGAGGACCTGTTCGTCCACTTCTCCGCGATCAACATGCAGGGGTACAAGACCCTGGATGAGGGTCAGCGCGTCACCTTCGAGGTCGGGCAGGGGCAGAAGGGCCCACAGGCCCAGAACGTCAGCCCGCTCTGAACCCCACCAACCTCGACCGTTCGTCGGTGCTCAGGCAGCTCGCCAGACGTTGATGAAGGTCGCAGCGAGGAAGCCCCGCCCGTGTGGCGGGGCTTCGTCGTGCGGTGGCGACCCGCAGCGGGGTCCTGCGCCGCGGACCGCTGCGTTGGGGTCCGATGTCCGGGGCCGGGAGGTCACCGCGCCCTCCCCGGCTTGTTACGGTCAGGGCGACCACCGGACCGCGCGCTTCGGAGGGTGCAGGACCATGCGACGCCAGGAACTCGACCCGCTGCTCGCCGAGCTCGCCGACGAACCGGGCCCGAAGGTGACGATCACGCTGCCGACCCACCGGCACGCACCCGACACCGACCAGGATCGGATCCGGCTCAAGAACCTGCTCAAGCAGGCGAGCCAGGTCCTCGAGGCGCACGCCCACGATCGCGACGAGCTGCTCCGGCTGCGCGCCCGGCTCGACGAGGTGGAGGACCGCATCGACCACCGGCAGCTGGACCACGGTCTGGCCGTGTTCGTCTCGGCCGCGGACACCCACGTGATCCGGCTCGCCCACACCCCCGTCGAGCGCGCCCTGGTGTCCGACCGGTTCGCCACCCGGGAGCTGCACCGTGACGTGACCGAGACCACCCGCGCCTGGGTGCTCGCGCTGTCCACGGGCGGGAACGACACCGACGGCACCCGCCTGTACCTCCTGCAGCGCGGCCACCTGGACGAGCACCGTGACGACGTGCTCCCCGCGGAGTGGGACGTCCGCGACCGGGAGACCCGGTTCGCGGAGTCGCGTCCCGACAGCCCCCAGCGTGACGCCTACATCGAGGGATTCCTCCGTCGGGTCGACGAGCACGTGGCCGGCATCGTCGGGGCCGACCCGGTCGTGATCGCCGGCGTCGAACGTCTCCGCAGCCACCACCGGGCCGTGACGCGCGTCGCCGATCGCATCGTCGCCGAGGTGGACGGCAACTTCGACCGCACCCCGCAGGCCGAGCTCGCCGACGCCGCGGAGGCCGCCCTCGTCGCCGCCCAGGAACGGCAGCGCGACGACCTCGTCGCCCACCTCGCCGAGCACGTCACGAGCCCCCAGGTCACCAGCGGGATCGATGACTGCGAGCGACTGTCGGGGGAGGCGCGGATCGACCGGCTCGTGCTCGAGCGCAGCTACCTCGAACCGGTGGTCGTCGATGGCGTCCCGATCGGCGACCGGGTCGAGGCGACGATCCGGCAGACCCATGAGCACGGCGGCACCGTCATCGTCGTCGAGGACGACACCCTGACCGACCTCGGGCGCATCGCCGCGCTGCTGCGCTGGTGACGCGGTGAAGTTCGTCGCCGCGCTCGTCGCGGCCCTCACGCATCCGCTGGGCGAGCGCAGCCTGCGGGCGGTGATCCGCCTCGTGCTGGTAGTCGTCGGCGTCGTGCTGGTGTTCAGCGCCGGCTTCCACGCGATCATGGCGCTGGAGGGGCGCGAGTTCTCCTGGGCCGCCAGCATCTACTGGACCCTCGTGACGATGTCCACGCTCGGGTTCGGCGACATCGTCTTCGAGTCCGACCTGGGGCGCATCTACTCCGTCGTGGTGCTCCTCACCGGCGCGGTGCTGCTCCTGGTCCTGCTGCCCTTCACCTTCATCCAGCTGGTCTACCTGCCCTGGCGCAACGCCCTGCGGGAGGCCCAGGCGCCACGCCGGCTCCCGGCCGACACCCGCGGGCACATCATCGTGACCGGCCACGACCCGGTGGAGGAGGCGCTGATGCACCGTGCCGCCAACTCGGGGGTGCCCTACGTCCTGCTCGTCGAGGACGTCGACGAGGGGGTCGCGCTCAGCGAGCTCGGCTACCGGGTGATGGTCGGACCGCTGGACGAGCCCGACACCTACCGTGCGGCCCGTGCCGACCAGGCCGCCATGGTGCTCACCATGCGCAGTGACGAGCGCAACAGCAACATCGTGTTCACCGTCCGCGAGGTCACCGACCGCGGGATCGTCGTTGCGTCGGCCCGATCCCCCGACGCCGTCGATGTGCTCCACCTCGCTGGCGCCGACCACGTCCTGCAGCTGGGCCGGTCGCTGGGTCGCGCCTTCGCCCGGCGCATCCTCACCCCCGACGCCACGTGCCACGAGATCTCCCGGTTCGACGACCTCGTGATCGCGGAGACCTCGGCCGCCGGCACCGACCTCGTGGGCCGGAGCCTGGCCGAGCTCGACCTGCGCACCCGGTTCGACGTGTCCGTCGTCGGCCTGTGGGAACGCGGCTCGCTGCTCCCAGCGACCCCCGAGCTGCGCATCGAGGAGTCCTCGATCCTCCTGCTCGCCGGCAGCGAGGAGGCTCTGGACCGGTACGACGACTTCTACGCCCCCGAGGGCGGCGCCGAGGAGCGCCAGGGACCGGTGGTGATCCTCGGCGGTGGTCGGGTCGGGCGCGCCACCGCGGCCGCGCTCCACGAGGAGGGGGTGCCGAGCCGCATCGTGGAGCGCGTGGAGGAGCGCGTCCGCCACCTCGACGACGTGGTGATCGGCGACGCGGCCGACCTCGCCGTACTCCGCCGTGCCGGGATCGACGAGGCCAGCGCCGTGATCGTGACCACCCACGACGATGACATCAACGTGTTCCTCACCCTGTACTGCCGCCGGCTGCGCGACGACGTCGAGATCCTCGGGCGGACGCGCCTCGAGCGCAACATCTCCACGATGCACCGCGCCGGCGCCGACTTCGTGCTGTCGTACGCGTCCACGGGGGCGACGGAGGCGTGGAACCTGCTCCGCGAGGACTCGACGCTGCTGCTGGCGGAGGGCCTGGTGATCTTCCGGGTGCCGATGCCCGCGGAGCTGTGCGGCACCCGGCTCGCCGACGTCGACATCCCCGCGGACACCGGCTGCAGCGTCGTCGCGGTCGTCTCCGAAGGTCACGCCGACACCCGGATCGACGGCGACACCGTCCTGCGACCGGGGAGCGACCTGCTGCTGATCGGCGACGACCGGGCCGAGGAGCGCTTCCTGGCGCGCTACGTCGCACAGGAGGGCACCCGCTGGTTCCACCGCCTCGGGCGGTGGTGGCGCCGTCGACGTCACTCCGGTCGACGCAGAGGTTCGGGCAGGTAGGCCGCGCCGGGCCCCCGAGCCGCCGCCCGGTCGTCCGGGTTGGAGATGCGGCACCGTTGCAGCGACAGGCACCCGCAGCCGATGCAGGACGTCAGCCCGTCTCGGAGGGCCGTGAGCGCCTCGATCTCCGCGTCGAGCCGTGCCCGCCAGCCGCGTGAGATCCGTGCCCAGTCGGCCTTCGTCGGGGTGCGCTCCTCGGGTAGCTGTGCGAACGCCCCGCGCACCTCGTCGAGGGTCAGACCCACGTGCGTCGCCGCCCGGATGAACGCCAGCCGGCGCAACACCTCGGGGTCGAACCGGCGGTGTCCACCCTCGTTGCGGTGGGCGTGGATCAGCCCCTCACGCTCGTAGTAGCGGATCGCCGAGGGAGCGAACCCGCTGCGTTCGGCGACCTGACCGATCGTGAGCATCGACGTTCCCTCCGAACGGTGACGGGTGACGGTCACGAACCTCCGCGCGACCCCGGCGGTCGGGGCGTCGGGAGCCAACGGCACGTCGAGACTTGACTTGAAGTTTACTTCAACTTCTATCTTCGGTCACGTCATCCTCTCAGCACCCCCACAAGGAGCGCACACGATGCCCAACGCCCTGATCACCGGCGGCTCGCGCGGGTTCGGTCACGCCCTCGCCACCGCCCTCGCCGCCCGCGGCTGGAACCTCGTGATCGACGCCCGTGACGCCGAGCGGCTCGACCGAGCCGCCGGCGGCCTGCGCCGCAGCACCCCCTCGCCGCGGATCGCCGCGATCGCCGGCGACGTCAGCGACCCCGACCACCGGGAGGAGCTCGCGCGGGCCGTGGCCGAGCTCGGCCGGTTGGACCTGCTGGTCAACAACGCCAGCGACCTCGGTCCGTCACCCCTCCCCCAGCTCACGGACCTCCGGACCGGCGCGCTACGGACGCTGTTCGAGGTCAACACCGTGGCACCGCTCGCGCTGGTCCAGCGGACCCTACCCGCGCTCCTCGCCGCCGAGGGCACGGTGGTGAACGTCACCTCCGACGCGGCTACCGAGGCCTACCCCGGATGGGGTGGCTACGGCGCGTCGAAGGCCGCGCTCGACCATCTCAGCGCGGTGCTCGCCGTCGAGCACCCCGAGCTCACGGTCCTGGCCTTCGATCCCGGCGACATGCGCACGGACATGCACCAGGCCGCCTTCCCCGGCGAGGACATCTCCGACCGGCCGAGCCCCGAGGAGGCGGTCCCGGCCCTGCTGCACCTGCTCGGTAGCGACGCGTCGAGCGGCCGCTACCGCGGGGCGAACCTGCGCACCCCGGTGGGAGCGCTGCTGTGAGCGCAACCGCGGCCCTCGCACCCGGCGACCGCGCGCCGCACGGTGACCCCGCCGTGCCGCGCGTGCGGTTCGACCTGCCACCCGAGCGGTCGGCCACCGAACCACCCGAGGCGCGGGGCCAGGATCGCGACGAGGTCCGCCTGCTGGTCGCGACCGCGGATGCGCTGCACCACACGCGGTTCCGGCAGCTGCCGGAGCACCTCTCGCCCGGCGACCTCGTCGTCGTGAACACCTCCGCGACGCTCCCGGCCGCCGTCGACGCGGTGCGCCGCCCGCACCCTGACGCCCCGGGAACCGAGGAGCCCGTCGTGGTGCATGTGGCGGGTCCCCACCCCGACGGCGACGACACCGTCGTGATCGAACTGCGCCGCACCGACGGACAGGGACCGATCACCGATGCGCGGGTCGGCGAGGTGGTCGCCCTCCCCGATCGCCTGGAGCTCACCCTCGTGACCAGCTTCCCCGATCCAGGGGTCGGGGTGGGCAGCCGCCTGTGGCGCGCGATTCGCACCGGACCGATGGGCGGGCGCGGCATCACCCGCGTACTGGAGGCGCACGGTCGCCCGATCACCTACGGCTACCTCGCCGGCCGGTGGCCGCTGGCGAGCTACCAGCCGGTCTACGCCCAGGTGCCAGGCAGCGCCGAGATGGCCAGCGCCGGCCGTCCCTTCACCACGACGCTCGTGACCGAACTCATCGCCCGCGGGATCGCGGTGGCCCCGGTCGTCCTCCACGCCGGGGTGTCCTCCCTCGAGGAGGGCGAGGTGCCTCCACCGGAGCGCTACGCCGTCCCGGAGGCGACCGCTCGGCAGGTCGAGCTGACCCACCGGTCGGGTGGGCGCGTCGTCGCCGTCGGCACCACGGTCGCGCGGGCGCTCGAGACCGTCGCCGCCCCGGACGGGCGGATGTGGCCGGGGTCCGGGTGGACCGAGCTGGTGCTCGGTCCCGACCGCCCTCCGCGGGTGGTGTCGGGCCTGATCACCGGCTGGCACGCGCCCGACGCGTCGCACCTGCGGCTGCTGGAGGCGGTCGCCGGTGCCGGCCTCGTCCAGCGCGCCTACGACGCGGCGCTGGCCGCCGGGTACCGATGGCACGAGTTCGGGGACAGCTGCCTGCTCCTGCCGTGACGCGCCCGGCGGCGGCTCACCACCAACCGCGCGCCTGGGCGTCGAGCATCCGATCGGCGAACCGGCTGGTGGTCCACAGGTCCTGGACCGTCACCCACCAGCTGACCTCCCGGTCCGGGTCGATGCCGACGTGGTCGAAGGTGGTGAGGCTCATCAGCTCCGCGTGCGGGTAGGTGACACCGAGCCGCCACAGCTCGCCGTAGGGGATCACCGGGTCGTCGTGGGCGTGCAGCGCCACGAGCGGGACCTCGAGCTGCGGGACCGCCCGCGTCGGCGACACCACCTCGAGCCGGTCGCGCACGACCTGCGGCAGGGCCTCCACCAGCGCCATCGTGCGCTCGGGGTCCTCGTTGGTCAGCAGGTCGTAGGCGGCGCGCAGATCCGGGCGCAGTGCCGCGGGCGCCACCTCGCCGTCGAGGGCGGCCTCGAGCCGGCGGCCGTCCTCGGGGGGCAGCAGGCCGACGATCTGATCGCGAACGACCTGGGCGGCCCGAGGGTCCGGGTCCCACGGGTAGCGCTCACCATCGACCAGCGACTCCCCGGTGGTCGCCGCCTGGACGACCCCGCCGAGGTCGGCGTAGGCCCCGAAGGTCCCGAGCAGCGCGATCCGGTCCTCGAGGCGGGGGTCGCCGGCCGCGATCATCGCGAGGCTGCCGCCGAAGGAGATCCCCGTCAGCACCACCGGGCCGTGCCGGTCCGCCAGGGACCCAACCAGCCCGACGATCCGTTCGATGTCCTCGGGCACCAGGTCCTCCTGGTAGACCTCCAGCTCCGGGATCACCACGACCCGGTCGCTGCGGGCGAAGGCCTCGGCCAGGGTCACCAGCCGCCGGTCGTCGCGTCCCGCGGGCGTCGCCCCGGGGACCAGGACCACGATCCGGCCCGCCGCCTGCGGGCCGTCCAGCAACGGCGAGGTGGCGACCTCGTCGGGTGGCCCGTAGACGTCGACCTCGAGGTCCCCCACCGTGGTGGCGCGGCGTTCGACCTCGGTCGCGAAGGGTCGAGGCACCGGCAGGTCCAGACCGTCGACCACGGTGACGGCGGCCACGACGCGGGTACGGACCGGCTGGGCGAGCAGCGCCACCACGAGCAGCACGACGAGCCCGATCAACCCACGCCGCCGCCAGCGTCCACCCTCGCCCCGGCTCCTCGTCGCGTCGGTCGCATCCATACCCGGACCCTCCCCGGCGGTGGGGATTGCGGTCGGTGGTCTGTCGGTGCGCTCGTCCATCGGTGTCAGCGTGCCAGGACCGACGCGTCCGCGTCGGGACCTCCCGCACGGTCGCCGGACCGTCGAGCGGCACGACCCGGGTCGGCGTGGCACCGTTGCCGGCGACGACGGCCACGGACGAGGAGACCCGGATGCAGTTCGACCAGGTGCTGGACCGCGCGCGGGAGCACTTCACGATCGACCGGGTGTACGGCGAGCCGATCGAGCGTGACGGCGTCACCGTGATCCCCGTGGCGACCGTCGCCCTCGGCGGCGGTGGCGGGGGCGGGCACGACGAGGCGGGCAACGAAGGTGGCGGTGGCGGCTACGGCGGACAGGCGCGCCCCGCCGGGGTGTACGAGGTCCGTGGCGGCGAGGTGCGGTGGCGGCCGGCGATCGACGCCAACCGGGCCATCGTGGCCGCGGCCGCGGTGCTGATCGCGTTCCTGCTGACCCGCCGCCGCTGAGGCTGCGCCGCCGCTGAGGTTGCCTG
>SKNO01000251.1 GCA_007120465.1 Nitriliruptoraceae bacterium | reverse complement strand
TGGCGGCCCGCGAGGCGGCGGCCCGGGCCGGCGGGGTCGCGACCGTGGGCCGCGTGGTGGTGGACCCGAACGGCGTGAACGCGATCCCGTCGCGGGTGCGGACGTGGCTGGACGCCCGCGCCGACGACGAACCCGACGTCCGCGCGATCGTCGCCGAGGTGGCCACGGTCGCCGGGCGCACGGCGGTGGAGGAGTCGTTCACCCCGCGGGTCGACCTCGACGCCGCGCTGCGCGCCCGGCTGGCGGGCGCACTGACGCCACGGTTCGGGGCGGTCCCGGTCCTGGCGACGGGTGCCGGGCACGACGCCGGGATCCTCGCCCTGGCCGGGCTGCCGACCGCGATGCTGTTCGTCCGCAACCCCACCGGTGTGTCGCACGCGCCCGACGAGCACGCCGAGCGCGACGACTGCCTCGCCGGCGTCGCCGCGCTGGCGGACGTGCTGACCGAGCTGTCATGCTGAGCGCCGGGGAGGGACGCCGTGTCGGCTGACACCTACGTCTGCGAACTCGCCTGGCTCCCGCCGGGGCGGGTGGTCGCCGACGTGGTCATCGAGGTCACCGACGGACGGTTCACCCGCGTGGAGCCCGGCGGCGCACCGCCGCCGGACGCGGAGCGGTTCGCCGGGCTGACCCTCCCGGGCTTCGCGAACGCGCACAGCCACGCCTTCCACCGGGCGCTGCGGGGGCGCACCCACGGGCAACGGGGCTCCTTCTGGACCTGGCGCGAGGCCATGTACGCCGTCGCGGCCCGGCTCGACCCGGACACCTACGCGGCGCTCGCCCGCGCGACCTTCGCCGAGATGGCGCTGGCCGGGTTCACCACCGTCGGGGAGTTCCACTACGTCCACCACGGCGCCGACGGCACCCCCTACGCCGACCCGAACGAGATGGGCGAGGCGCTGATCGCCGCCGCCCGCGACGCCGGGGTGCGGCTCACCCTGCTTGAGACCTGCTACCTCGCCGGCGGGATCGGCCGCGGCCTCCACGGCGTCCAGACCCGCTTCAGCGACGGGGACGCCGACCGGTGGGTGGCGCGCGTCGACGAGCTCGGCGACCGCTACGCCGACGCCGACGACGTCGTGATCGGTGGGGCGATCCACTCGGTGCGGGCCGTCCCCCGGGAGCAGCTCCCGACCGTCGCGGCCTGGACGTCGAGCCGGGACGTGCCGCTGCACGTCCACGTGTCCGAGCAGCCGGCGGAGAACGATGCCTGCCTCGGCGCGTACGGGCTCACGCCGGTGGAGGTGCTCGCGGCGGCCGGTGCGCTCGGACCGCGCACCACGGCGGTGCACGCCACGCACCTGACCGGGGAGGACGTCGCCGCGCTGGGTCGGACCCGCACGGCGGTGTGCCTGTGTCCCACCACCGAGCGGGACCTGGCCGACGGCGTCGGCGAGGCGGCACGGTTGCTCAGCGCCGGGTCGCCGCTCACCCTCGGCACCGACAGCCACGCGATCATCGACGGGTTCGAGGAGGCGCGTGCCGTGGAGCTGGACCTGCGTCTGACCACGGGGGAACGCGGCCACCTCGGTGTGCGTGAGCTGCTGGCCGCGCTCACGGCCGACGGGCACCGCAGCCTCGGGTTCGTCGGCGCCGGGCAGCTGCAGGTCGGTGCCCGGGCCGACCTGGTGGCGGTGGACCTGAGGTCGGTGCGCACCGCCGGCGCCGGCGACCGGACCGCCGCCGCGATGGTGGTGTTCGCGGGCGCCGCCGCGGACGTCACCGATGTGGTGACCGACGGGCGGCGGATCGTCCGCGACCGCCACCACCGGTCGGGTGACGTCGGCCGGGCGCTTGCCGACGCGATCACCGCGCTGGAGGGGGCACCGTGACGAGCACGCTGTACACCGGGATCGGGGAGCTGGTCACCAACGACCCGGCGCGCGGTGACGGGTCCGCGCTCGGGTTGACCCGTGACGCCGCCGTGGTCGTCGACGGCGACCGCGTCGCGTGGATCGGCGCGGCTGCGGCGGCGCCGGAGGCGGACACGCGGGTGGACGTCGGTGGCCGGTGCGTGCTCCCCGGGTTCGTGGACAGCCACAGCCACGTGGTGTTCGCCGGCGACCGGGCCGAGGAGTTCGCCGCGCGGGCCGCGGGGCAGCCCTACGCGGCCGGGGGGATCCGCACCACCGTCGCGGCGGTCCGTGCCGCGACCGACGAGGAGCTGTTGGCCACGGGTCGCCGGCTGCTCGCCGAGATGCGCCGGCAGGGCACCGGCACCGTGGAGATCAAGTCCGGCTACGGCCTCAGCGTCGAGGACGAGCGCCGCTGCCTCGAGGTGGCGGCGCAGCTCACCGATGAGGTCACCTTCCTCGGTGCCCACGTCGTGCCGCCGGAGTTCGCCGACGAGCCGGACAGCTACGTGGCGCTCGTCACCGGGCCGATGCTCGACGTCTGTGCGCCGCTGGCGCGGTGGATCGACGTGTTCGTCGAGGACGGTGCCTTCGACGCCGACGCCGCGCGGGCGATCCTCGAGGCCGGCCGGGCACGGGGGCTGGAGGCGCGGGTCCACGCGAACCAGCTGGGTCCCGGGCCGGGCGTGCAGGTGGCCTGCGAGCAGGGGGCCGCGTCCGCCGACCACTGCACGCACCTGACCGACGCCGACGTCGCGGCGCTGGTCGACAGCGGGACGGTGGCGACGCTGGTGCCCGGCGCCGACTTCTCGACCCGTTCGCCGGTGTACCCGGATGGCCGGCGGCTGATCGACGCGGGCGCGACCGTGGCGCTGGCGACCGACTGCAACCCGGGGACGTCGTACACCACCTCGATGCCCTTCGTGATCGCCCTGGCGGTGCGCGAGTGCGGGCTGACCCCCTCGGAGGCCGTGTGGGCGGCCACCGCCGGCGGGGCCGCCGCACTGCGACGTGACGACGTCGGCCGGATCGTGGAGGGGGCACCGGCGGCCCTCACGGTGCTCGACGCCCCGACCCACCTGCACCTCGCCTACCGCCCCGGGGTGCCTCTGGCAGCCCCGCTGACCGCGGACGACGGTCGGTCGGCCTGAGACCACGCTGGTGGGTCCACCTGCCGCGCCACGGTCCGCGCCGGTAGGGTCGGTGGCGTCCGGACCAGGAGGCTGCCGTGCTGCCCGACCACGTGCCCCGCTGATCATGCCGTGCGGGCCCGCGCGGCCCGCCCTGTCCCCTCCGACCGCCCGACGAGGACGATCGAAGGGAGGGCGCGATGTTCGCGTGGCTCGCGCAACGGTTGGGTCTTGCGACCCTGGGTCGTCGGGACGACCTCGACGACCGCACGACGGTGCTGGCGCTGTTCGCCCGGTTCACCGATGAGGTGACCAGCGGTCTGCTGGTCGTGCTGATGCCGACCCTGCGGGCGCGGTTGGGGTTGACCGTGCCCCAGGTCGGGTGGTGCTTCCAGGCGCTGTTCGGTGTCGCCGCGGTGATCGAGCCGATCGCCGGGGCCGCGTTGGACGTCGGGCGGCGCCGCCCGTGGCTCGTCTGGGGGGCCGCCGGCTGGGGCGCGTCGCTGCTGCTCGCCGCGGGGGCACCGAGCTTCGGGTGGCTGGTCGCGGCGTTCGCCGTGGCGGGTGCCGCTTCGGGGCCCCTCGCCCACACCGGCGACGTGGTGCTGATCGAGGGGCATCCGGACACCGTCGAGCGGATCCAGGGGCGCTCGACCACCCTCGACACGGTCGGGGCCCTGCTGGCGCCGGCCGCGGTCGCCGTGGCCGGCTGGGTCGGGATCGACCAGCGGGTGGTGCTCGCGGTCGCGGGCGGTGCCTGCCTCGGGTACGCGGCGCTGCTGGTCTCCGCGGCGGTG
>SKNO01000058.1 GCA_007120465.1 Nitriliruptoraceae bacterium | reverse complement strand
TCCTCGGCGCCCAGCAGGCCCGGCGCGTGGTCGAGCGCCCACCTCGCCCCGGGGCCCGCGGCTGTGGCCGCGAACCGCCGCTCGCCGATCCGGCGCACGTCGAGGGTCGCCGGTCCGTCCGGCGTGTGGGAGGCGCGCACGACCCGGTCGGGCCGCAGGCGGATCGTGGGGTCCGTGGACCCGGAGACCAGGGGCCGCAACGAGCGCAGCAGGTCGATCGGCAGCGGGACGTCGAAGGTGTGCACGAGCCGGCACCGTAGCCGCACGGGGTGGGGGTTCCCGCCAGTGGCCGCCCGGCTACGGGGTCCGGAGGTCGTGCTCGGCCTCGAGCCGGGCGAGCACGGCGCGGAGCAGGTCCTCGAGCTGGGCACGCTGCTCGTCGTCGATGCCGGCGAACGCCTGCTTCAGGCTGACGGTGTGGTCGTCCATCGCCTCGTCGATGACCGTGCGGCCGCGCGGGGTGAGCACCACCTGGATCCGTCGCCGGTCCTCGGGGTCGGGCTCGCGGGTCACCAGCCCCTCGGCCTCCAGGCGGTCGAGCCGGTTGGTCATCGCGCCGGACGAGATCAACAGCCCCCGGTACAGCTCGGTCGGGGTCAGGGCGTAGGGCTCCCCGGCGCGCCGCAGGGCAGCGAGGACGTTGAGCTCCCCCAGCTGGAGCCCGAGCCGGGTCGCCTCCTCGGAGCTGGCCTGGTCGAGGAAGCGCTGGAGCCGCACGATCCGGGCGGCCAGCCGCAGCCCGGTGGTGTCGAGCTCGGGCCGCTCCTGCGCCCACTGCTCGACCAGCTGATCGACATGGTCCCGCTGCATCGGCCGCAGCGTAGCCCGACGGCAGGAGGGGCCGAGACCCGCGGGGCCGCGCGTCGCCGGGACGACGCGGCGTCAGAACAGCGCCGCCTGCTCCCCGTCCCGCGGTGCGATCACCGGTCGCGGATGCACCGCCATCGGCGCCGGATCCGGGTCGGGCGGCACCGGCGGGATGGGTGGCGGTGGTGGCGAGGTGACCGCGCGTCGGAAGCGTCGGGCGGCCCGCACCAGCCCGTGCCCCGCCAGGGCGTGCTCGATCCGGTCGAGATCGATGCCGCGCTCCACCGCGACCTCGACGTCGACGTGGAGGTGGGGGAGGGGCGCCATCAGCAGCAGGTTGCGCTCGACCCGGTCGCGACCGGCGCGCAGCGCCGCCTCGAGCCTCGGTGGCAGATCGGTCAGTGCGGCGTAGATGCCCGCGACGCTGCCGTGGTCGCGGAGCAGGCGTGCCGCGATGCGCGGACCGATGCCGGTGACCCCCGCCAGGCCGTCGGACGGGTCGCCGCGGAGCGCCGCGAGATCGACGTACTGGTGGGGCGCGATGCCGTAGGTGCGGTGGACCGCTGCCTCGTCCTCGACGGCGAGGTCGGCGAAGGTGGCCCGTGGCCGCAGCAGCCGCACGTCCGGGGCGACCAGCGCGGTGAGGTCGCGATCGCTGCTGAGCAGGTCGCAGCGCCAGGTCCGCTCGATGCAGGCGTCGACCGTGGCGGCCAGCAGGTCGTCCGCCTCGGTGCCGTGCTCCTCGACGACGGTGATCCCGCAGGCGGCGAGATCGGCCCGGAGCTGCTCCAGGCTGGCGCGCAGGGTGGGATCGGTGTCGACGCGGTTGGCCTTGTACGCCGGCTCGTCCTGCTTGCGCTGGTTGACCGGGTGGTCGAAGGCGACCATGAGCCCGTCGTAGGGACCGTGGATCCACGCGGTGGCCAGCATCGACACGACCGCCCCGGTGACCGCGTGGTCGGGGTCGGGATCGTCCCGCGTCGAGTGGAACGCGCGGTGACCGAGGGAGTTGCCGTCCACGGCCAGCAGCGTCGGTCGCGTGCTGCCCGTCGGATCGGAGACGTCGGTCACGGTGGTGGGCTCGGGCTCGCGGTCGCCGGTGGCCTGGACGGGGTGACCGTAGCGGGACGGCGTGGACGACGTGACGGCAGCCGGGCGGCACGGGCGGGGTGCCCGTGGCTGCTCGGTAGCCTGCGCACGAACGCGCGGGAGGACCGACGGGTGACCGAGGCTGAGGCTGCCGCCGACGGGGTCGCGCTGCGCTCGCTGGTGGTCGGATCGATGCCGCTGCTGGTGGCCGCGGCCGGGGAGACCGGACGGGCCGGGGAGCTCCGCGACGCGCTCACCACCGCCGGTCTCGCCCCGTTGCCGGGGTTCCTCGGCACGGAGCTGCCGAAGGGTGCGAAGGTCGGGTTCGTCGTGGACGCCGAGGAGCTGCGTCTCGTCGACGAACGTGAGGACGTGCTGCTGCGCGCTCCACGCGGCGGCCTCGCGCGCGACTGGCTGGAGACCGCGAGGCGGATGCGCGGCACGATGTTCGTGGTCGCCCGCAACCTCGACGTGGGCCCGGAGACGGCGCCCGGGGACCTGGTCGCCGCGCTCCACGGTCACGCGGAACGCGAGCGGGGTGCCGTGATCGGGGCGATCGTCGGCGTGGTCGAGGAGCGCCCCACCCTGCCGCTGCTGCTGTAGCGGTCCGGCAGGTCACCCCGGTGGCGGCGGTGCCGGGCGGGGACGTCGCCCGGCCAGGGCGATGACCACGCCGAGCAGCACCAGGGGCGCGCCGGCCCAGAACCAGCCGGCGGGCAGCTCGTCGAGGAGCACCCACGCAAGGATGCCCGCGCCGACCGGCTCGGTGAGCACGACGATCGCGACGGTGGTCGCCGACACCGACGACAGCAGGGCGTTGAAGACCGTGTGTCCGAGCAGCTGCGCGCCGACCACGATGCCGACGAGCGCCAGCCACGTGGTGGGGGCGAACCCGACGAGGGGCGTTCCCGTGGCGAGGCAGACCGGCAGGAGCAGCACGCCCGCCCACGCGAACACGATCGCGGAGTAGGTGGTCGCCGGGATGCGGCGCCGGGCGACCCGGCCGATCAGCAGGTACCCGGTGACCGCGATCGCCGCCCCCAACGCCAGCCCGTCGCCGAGCAGGGCGCGGCCCCCGAGCTCGAGGTCGGCGAGGTCGGCCGCACCGATCCCGACCGCCCCGACGATCGTCAGCGCCATCCCGACCCAGGTCCGGCGGTCGGTGGGCTCACGCAGGAACCACCACCCGGCGAGCGCGACGAAGATCGGGGACATGGTGGTCAGGGTCACCGCCGACGCCACGGTGGTCAGCGCCAGCGCGCCCTGGAACCCGATGAAGTGCAGCGACAGCGCGAGCCCGGACAGCGCCAGCCAGCGATGCTCCTGGCGGGTCGGTCGCACCTGTGCGCGCCGTGCGGCCCGCCAGCCGACCGGCGCGAGCAGCACCGCCCCCATCGTCGTCCGCCAGAACGCCACCGCCAGGGCCGGTGCGTCGGCCGGCGTCGCGGCGGCGGTGATCCCCGGTTCGTCCCCCATCGCCAGGCGCGCCAGGATCGCCGAGGTGGAGACGGCCAGCGCGCCGACGATCACCCCGGCGATGATCGCGGGACGGGGCAGGGTGGTGGGACCGACGGTCGCGGTCACCCGTCCACCAGCGCGCGGTAACGCTCGATCACCCGCACCACGTACAGCTGGGTCTCGACGATGTTGGGGATCCCGGGGCCGGCGTTCTCCACCCGGTTCGGGCCGGCGTTGTACGCCGCCAGCGCGAGGTCCAGCGACCCGAACCGCTGCAGCTGCGTGCGCAGGTAGCGGGTCCCACCGTCGAGGTTCTGGATCGGGTCCCACGGGTCGACGCGCAGCCCGGCGGCGGTGCCGGGCATCAGCTGGGCGAGCCCGATCGCGCCGGCGTGGGACACGACGGTCGGGTGGAAGTTGGACTCGGTCCACACCACC
>SKNO01000143.1 GCA_007120465.1 Nitriliruptoraceae bacterium | reverse complement strand
GATCGGGCGGACCAGGCGCAGCGCCTCGAGCTGGAGCCGTGCCTGGACTCCCGCGCCCACCAGCGCCGCGACCGACGCGTCGGGGACGGCGAGGTGGTCGGCGGCGACCGCGCCGGCGAGGGCCGTGCGCAGGTCGGTCAGGTAGCCGTCGTCGAACAGGGCCGCCCGCGGCACGCCGGTCCGCGCGTCGAACAGCAGCATCAGCCCGCCGAGGCTGGGCAGGCCGAGGGCGGGGTTGTCGAAGAACCCCGCCGAGACCTTCACGGCGATGCCGTCGTAGCCCGGCAGGAACGCGGCCTTCACGTCGATCTCGCCGTGGTGCTCAGGCACGTCGATGCGCATGATCGGGGGCATCTGCGCCCGGCCGGTGCTGATCAGCGGGTACACGGCCCGGATCGCGTCGAGCTCCGCGGCGCCGAGGCCGACCGCGTCGGTCAGCTCACCTCGGGTCAGCACGTGGACCGTCCCCATCGCCGTCCCCGCGTCAGATCGTGGCCAGCGCCTGGCGCAGGTCCGCGAGCAGGTCCTCCACGTCCTCGATCCCGGCCGAGTAGCGCAGCAGCCCCTCGGGGATGCCGAGTGCCGCGCGTTCCTCCGGCGTGCACTCGACGTGGCTGGCGGTCGCGGGTGGCGCGACGATCGTCTCCACCGAGCCGAGGTTCGCGGCCGCGTGGGACAGCCGCAGCTGCGGGAAGAACCGGGCGACGGTGTCCAACCCGCCTTCGAGCCCGAAGCTGAGCATCCCGCCGAACCCGCGCATCTGCTTGCGGGCGACCTCGTGCTGTGGGTGGGACGGTAGGCCCGGGTAGTTGACCACCGTGACCTGCGGCTGCTCCTCGAGGAACTCGGCGATCCGCTGGGCGTTGGCCTGCTGGCGTTCGACCCGCAGGTGGAGCGTCTTCATCCCGCGGAGCAGCAGGTAGGCGGCCTCCGGGTGCAGGGTGGCACCGTTGATCTCGCGGTAGTGGTAGATGCGCTCGATCAGGTCGTCGCGGCCGACCACGACCCCGCCGAGCGCGTCGGCGTGGCCACCCAGGAACTTCGTCGCGCTGTGGACCACGAGGTCCGCGCCGAGCGCGAGCGGGGTCTGGTTGATCGGTGTCGCGAAGGTGTTGTCGACGACGACCACCGCGCCCTGGGCGTGCCCGGCCGCGGTCAGCCGCTCCAGGTCGACGATCTTCAGCGTCGGGTTGGTGGGGGTCTCGAGGTAGAGCAGATCGCACCCCTCGGCGACCGCGGCCTCGATCGCGTCGGCGTCGGTGGTGTCGCACAGTTCGACGTCGACGTCGTAGCGGGGGAGGAACTCCGTGAAGATCTTGGAGGTCCCGCCGTAGGTGTCGGTGATGCTCACGACCCGCTTGCCGGGGGCCAGGAGCGCGTAGAGGGAGCTGCTGATCGCCGCCATGCCGGTGGCCGCGGACGTCACCGCCTCGCCGCCCTCCAGCAGGCGCACCTTCTCCTCGAAGGCGTCGACCGTCGGGTTGCTGTTGCGTCCGTAGATGTGTCCGGGCCGCTCGCCGACGGCGACGCCGTACCACTCGTCGAAGTCGTCGTAGCCGAAGGAGACGCTGTGCACCACGGGCACCTGCGTGGCCCGGTCCGCCATGGGGTGGGGCTCACCGCCCCAGACCGCCACGGTGTCGGGCGCGTCCTGCCTCGGCTCGTCGTGGGACATCGTGGGGACCTCCGGGTCGATCGGGTGCGGTCAGGAGTGGCCGCGCAGGTGGTCGTTGAACCGGGTCAGGAGCAGGTGCATGTGCTCGGCGCGCAGCTTGGCGAGCCGTTCGGCATCGGCGTCGCCCAGGGCATCGATGGTCTCCTCGAGCTCCTTCGCCATGATGTCGAGCTCCGCGTCGAGATCCATCTCGGGCAGGAACTGCAGCCACTCACGCGAGGTCTGGTGGAACAGCACGTCCTGCATCCAGCGCAGGGTGCGGTTCGACACCACCTCGAGGACCGCCGCGTGGAAGCGGGCGTAGAGCTGCCCGAGCCGGCGGATGTCGCGGCTGGTCCGGACCTCCTCGAGCGCGTCGCGGATCGCACGCAGCTCGTCGAGCACGGCCGGCGGGGCGGGAAGCTTCACGAAGGCGCTGACGAGCTCGGCCATCTTGAGCCGGACCGCCCAGACGTCGCGCAGTTCCTTGCTGTCGAGGATCGTGACCCGCGCACCGGCGCCACGGTCCTGGTCGACCAACTGCTCGAACTCCAGGCGGTCGAGGACCCGCCGGATCGGGGTCCGGCTGACCCCGAACTCCCGCGCGATCGTCTCCTCGGTCAAGCGCGTGCCGGGCTCCAGGTCGAGCAGACAGATCCGCTCGCGCAGCGTGCGGTAGATCTCGTTCGTCGTCGGCTTGGCGGCACGCAACTGGGCCTCGTTCCTCGGTGGCTCGTCGTCGGGCGGCGCGGTTCGAGTGCGCGGCGCAGGCGTCCTCCACGGTCTCGAGGGACCGCCTCCGCGGGCAGTCGTGACTGTATCCCGCCGGTACCGTGATTGGATACCGTCTGGACACGCGGCGTCAACCTCCTTACGATCACCGTCGGAGTCCCAGAGGTGGAGGCAGGCAAGCTGTTGCCCGCAGTGCGAGTACGGATCCGGAACCACGGACCTCGACGGTCCCCGTGGACGGCTGGGCCGCATCGGTCCGCCGTGCACGGTCCCCCGTCTCGTGCCGGCTCCTGGGATGGCCGATCCGTCCCACCGTCACGTCCCGATCGCTGTTGATCACGCGGACCTCGGGGCCCGCGCGGTCCCACGGGACGAGCGTCGCGGTCAGACGCTCCCGCGCGACCGATCGATGGTGCGCACCGACGTGACACCCCCCGAAACGTCGAGAGGATGAGATCCATGAACGGACGCAAGCTGACGACCCGGTGGCTGCGCGCCACGGCGGCGCTCGCCGCGCTCGCGCTGGTCGCCGTCGCCTGCGGCGAGGCCGACGAGCCCGCACCGGCGGAGGAGGCCGCACCGGCTGAAGACGTCGAGGCCCCCGAAGCGACGGGGCTGCTCGCGGAGCTCCAGGAGGCCGGCACCGTCACCGTCGGCGTCGCCAACGAGGTGCCCTTCGGGTACGTCGGCGACGACGGCGAGGTGACCGGGATCGCGCCGGACGTCGCGCGGGCCGTGCTCGCCGAGCTCGGCATCGAGAACATGGAAGCCCAGGTCGTGGAGTTCGGTGAGCTGATCGGCGGGTTGCAGGCCGGCCAGTTCGACATGATCACCGCCGGGATGTACATCACCCCGGATCGTGCCGAGCAGATCTACTTCAGCGACCCCGACTACTGCATCCCGGAGTCCCTGGCCGTCGCCGAAGGCAACCCGCACGGTGTCGTCGACTACCAGTCGCTCGTCGACAACCCTGACCTCATCGTGGCCGTGGCGGCGGGAACCGTCGAGGTCCAGTACCTTGAGGACGCCGGCGTCCCCGATGGGCAGGTCGAGGTGTTCGGCGACATCGGGGGGATGTACCGTGCTCTGGAGGCCGGTGAGGTCGACGTCGTGACCGGCACCGCCGCCACCGTCCAGACCGAGGTCGCCGCCCGCGATGGGATGGAGGCCGTCCCCGGCTTCTTCCCGGTCGACGCCGACGGCAACGAGTACTTCCCCTGTGGCGGCCACGGCTTCGCCGACGAGGAGTTCCGTGACGCCTTCAACGAGGTGCTGAACCGGTTCCGCGAGGACGGCACCACGATGGAGATCATCACCGCGTACGACGACTTCTCCGAGGACGACGTCGCGCTCGCGAACACGCTGACCCTCGAGGACTTCCTCGAGTAGGCGACCCACGCGGCCCCCGGCGCCTAGGATCGGCACCGGGGGCCGTCGCCACTCCACCGGAGGGAGGACCGGCGGGGTGGACGGCACCCGGACGCTGCGGCGAGGGAGAGGGACACGTGGAGGATCTGCTCCTCACGCCCGGGCAGTACGCCCGGCTGTACAACGGGCTCCGGGCGACGCTCCAACTGCTCGGACAGGCCTTCGTGCTCGGGATATTCCTGTCGCTGGTCGTCGGCGTCGGACGCCTGTCCGAGCGGAAGTGGGTGCGGGCGATCTCCTTCGGCTTCGTGGAGTTCGCCCGAGGGATCTCGTCGATCATCCTGCTGTTCATCCTGGTGATCGCGATCCCGATCCTGCTCGGGGACATCTTCCCCTGGGTGCTGGGACAGCCGGTGATCGTGATGGCGTCCATCGCGCTCGGCGTCAACATGGGTGGCTACGGGGCGGAGATCATCCGCGGGTCGATCGTGGCGATCCCCAAGGGGCAGACCGAGGCGACGATCGCGCTGAACCTCAACCCGACCCAACGGCTGCGCTACGTCATCCTGCCCCAGGCGATGCGGATCATCCTCCCTCCCATGGGCAACCTGACGATCGAGATCCTCAAGGGGACCGCACTCGTGGCGGTGGCCGGCGGGTACGACATGATGCGTGAGGTCCGCAACATGGAGGCCAGCATGCTCGCCGAGGGCGTCATCGGGGTGACGGCGCTGTTCGTCAACGCGCTGATCATCTACTTCATCGTCGCACAGGTCATCAACGCCCTGTTCCGGTTCGGTGAACGGGCCCTCGACCGACGCTTCGAGCAACGTGAAGGCCGGTCGGCGATCCCGCTCTCCGTCGCGCAGCCAGGGGGCAACTGATGGCGGACACGACGCAGGAGGAGACCGTGCCCGCCGCTGCGGAGGGTGCGGCGGCACCGGCACAGTTCGAGCTCCAGCAGCACCACAAGTGGTACCGCCGGCCGGACGTCCTGATCCCGGTGATCCTCGTCGTTCTCGGGCTGGCGATCCTCGCGACGACCGGTGACACCTCTCCGCGGTACCGCTCCCAGTTCACCCCGGGTCGGGAGGTCCGCTTCGGCTGGGACTACTTCTTCCACCTCGTGCCCCAGATGCTGCAGGGGCTGTACATCACCGCCCGGGCGACCGTCCTCGGGTTCCTGATCGCCGCGAGCCTGGGCCTGGTCCTTGCGCTGCTGCGTCGCGCCCAGAAGCGGTGGGTGAGCTGGCCGGCCGCACTGGTGATCGAGTTCGTCCGCTCGACCCCGATCCTGGTGCAGATGTTCTTCGCCCAGGCGCTGGTGCGGGCGACCCCGGGGATCTCCCTCAACCCGATCGTGATCCTGTTCCTCGTGCTCGGGATCCACTATGCGACCTACGCCTCCGAGGCCTACCGGGCCGGGATCAACAGCGTCCCGAAGGGCCAGTGGGAGGCGTCGATCGCCCTGAACCTGGGTCCGTGGACGAAGTGGACCCGGGTGATCATCCCCCAGGCGGTCCCCAACATCCTGCCGACCCTCGGCAACTACCTCGTCGCGGCCTTCAAGGACGCCCCGATCGGTGACGCGGTTCTGAGCACGGCGGGGGTGCTGTTCTTCGCCGACTGGATCCGTGCCGACGACTTCCGCCCCGTGGAGCCCTACATCCTCACCGGTGTCGGGTTCCTGCTGGTCAGCCTGCCAGCGGCGTGGGCGGTCCGACGACTCGAGGAGCGCATCGCGTATGAACGCACCTGACACCACGTCCGCCGTCGACATCTCCCCGAAAGGGGCCGCGAGCGTCCGCATGCGGGCGGTCGACAAGTCCTTCGGCTCGCTGACCGTGCTGAGCGAACTCGATCTCGACGTCGAACCCGGCGAACGGGTCGTGATCATCGGACCGAGCGGGTCGGGCAAGACCACGATCCTGCGCGTCACGATGACGCTCGAGCGGATCGACGCCGGCACGATCCAGGTCGGCGGGCAGCACCTCTACCACGAGGAGACCGCCACCGGTGCGCTCAAGCCCGCGAGCGAGAAGCACATCCGCAACGTGCGCTCGAACATCGGCATGGTGTTCCAGCACTTCAACCTGTTCCCGCACATGAGCGCGATCGAGAACGTGATGCTCGCGCCCGTGAAGGTGCACGGCACGCCCCGACAGGAGGCGCAGCAACTCGGGATGGAACTCCTCGCGAAGGTCGGGATGGTCGAGCACGCCAACCACACGCCCGGCCAGCTGTCGGGCGGGCAGAAGCAGCGTGTGGCCATCGCCCGAGCGCTGGCCACCCAGCCGTCGGTGATGCTGTTCGACGAGGTCACCTCGGCCCTTGACCCCGAGCTGGTGGGTGAGGTACTGAACGTCCTCCGCGACATCGCGGAGGAGGGCAAGACCACGATGATGCTCGTGACCCACGAGATGGGCTTCGCGCGCGAGATCGCGGACCGGGTGCTGATGTTCGACAGCGGTCGGATGATCGAGGAGGGGCCGCCCAGCGAGCTCTTGAGCAACCCGCAGCACGAGCGGACGCGGTCCTTCCTGGGAGCCGTGGCCGAGCACTGAGGTGGAGGGACGGTGACCGACGAGCCCATCAGTACGGGGGAGCACGACCCGGCCGCCGAGCCGCTCGCGGATCCGGAGGCGCTGACCGAGCAGAGCATGCACATGCCCGGGGCGCCGATGGCGGCGGCGCCCTTGACGCGGCTGCCCTTCGACCGGGACGAGTACGAGGCACGCCTCGCGAAGGTGCGCACGGCGATGGATGCCCGCGGGATCGTCGTCCTCATCGCCACGGACCCGTCCAACATGGCGTGGCTGACCGGCTACGACGGCTGGTCGTTCTACACCCACCAGGCGGTGATCGTCAGCCTCGACGAGCCGCCGCGGTGGTGGGGCCGGGCGATGGACGCCAAGGGAGCCTTGCGCACCGTGTACATGGACCGGGGATCGATCATCGGCTACCCGGACGACCTGGTGCAGTCCGACACGGCGCACCCGCACCAGCACCTGGCCGGGGTGCTGCGTGACCTCGGTCTCGGCCGGGGCACGATCGGCGTCGAGATGGACAACTACTACTACCCCGCGGCGGCACATCTCAACCTCACCCGCGGGTTGCCCGACGCGAGCTTCGTCGATGCCACGGGGCTGGTGAACTGGCAACGGGCCGTGAAGTCGGAGCGTGAGCTCACCTACATGCGCCGCGCCGCCCGGATCGTCGAGCGGATGCACGAGCGGATCTTCGAGCTCGTCGAGCCGGGGCTGCGCAAGAGCGACCTCGTGGCGGAGGTGTTCAAGGCCGGGATCGCCGGCGTCGCGGGCGCGGACGGCTTCGGCGGCGACTACCCGGCGATCGTGCCGCTGATGCCCACGGGCGCGGACGCATCGGCGCCGCACCTGACCTGGGACGACCAGCTGTTCGAGACCGGCGCGGGCACCTTCTTCGAGATCGCGGGCTGCTACCGCCGCTACCACGCGCCGCTGTGCCGCACCGTCTACCTCGGCACCCCACCGCCGGCGATGCGCCGGGCCGAGGCCGCCCTGGTCGAGGGGCTGGAGGCGGGGCTCGACGCGGCCCGCGCCGGCAACCACGCCGGCGCGGTCGCCGACGCCCTGTACGCGTCGCTGGAGAAGGCCGGGATCGAGCGCGAAGGGCGCTGCGGCTACGCGGTCGGGATGAGCTACCCGCCCGACTGGGGGGAGCGCACGATCAGCTTCCGCACCACGGACCGGACGACCCTCGAACCGGGCATGACCTTCCACTTCATGCCGGGCCTGTGGATGGACGACTGGGGGCTGGAGATCACCGAGAGCATCCTCATCACCGAGGACGGCCCCGCCGAGTGCCTCGCCAACGTGCCGCGCGAACTGTTCGTGAAGGACTGAGGTGCACGACGCGCTGGCTGAGGCGCTCACGCTGCTGTCGGACCTGATCGGGTTCCCGACCACCTCCCACACGACCAACCTCGAGCTCATCGGCTACGCACAGGAGCACCTCGACGCGCTTGGGTTCGTCACGAGCCTGTCCCGTGACGCGAGCGGGTCGAAGGCGAACCTCCTGGCACGGATCGGCCCCGAGGTCCCTGGCGGGGTCGTGCTGTCGGGACACACCGACGTCGTGCCGGCGGATCCCGAGCACTGGACGAGCCCGCCCTTCGTCGCGGCCCTACGCGACGGGGCGATCTTCGGACGCGGCGCCGCGGACATGAAGGGCTTCCTCGCCTGCCTGCTGGCCATGGCCCCACGGTTCGCCGACGCCGACCTCGCGCGGCCGGTGCACCTCGCCCTCACCTTCGACGAGGAGATCAGCGGACTCGGTGCACCCCTGCTGATCGAGCAGCTGCTCACCGGGCCCGCCCCGGCGGTGGCGATCGTCGGGGAACCCACCGAGATGGCGGTCGTCGCGGCCAACAAGGGGTCCTACGAGTACACCACCACCGTCGTGGGGGTGGAGGGGCACGCCTCCGCGCCCGACCATGGCGTCAACGCGGTGGAGTTCGCGGCCCGGTTCGTGGCCGGGCTGCTCGCGCTGCGGGACGAGCTCGGGGCGCGCGCCCCCGCCGACAGCCCCTTCGACCCGCCGGAGACCACCCTCAGCGTTGGACGGATCGGTGGTGGCACCGCCCGGAACGTGATCGCCGGGTCCTGCGCGATCGACTGGGAGCTCCGGCCGGTCTGCCGTGCCGACGCGGAGCACGCGCTGGATCGCGTCCACGACCTCGAGGCGGAACTGCGCGAGCAACTGCGCGCGCGGCATCCGGACGCCGACGTGGCCACCGAGACGGTCGGTGCCGTCGACGGGCTCGAGCCGGTCGCCGACTCCCCGGCCGTCGCCCTGGCCGAGAAGCTGCTCGACGACCCGATCCGGCGTGTCGTGTCCTTCGGTTCGGAGGCGGGCTTCTACCAGCGCGCGGGGATCCCGGCGGTGCTGTGTGGGCCGGGCAGCATCGCGGTGGCGCACCAGCCCGACGAGCACATCACGCTCGACCAGCTCGAACGGTGCCTCGTGATGCTCGACCGGCTCGTCGAGCACCTGCGCTGACGGTGCCGTGCGTGTCGTGGGAAGGGACGTGCGTCAGCCGGCGAGGTGTCGGCGCAGCTCGTCGACGACCTCCCACGCCGCCTGCCGGGCGGCCGGCACCACCCCCGAGAACGACAGGAACCCGTGGATCGCGTCGAGATAGATCGTCGCCCGGGTCGGGACACCCGCCCGGCGCAGCGCCTGGGCGTAGCGGCGGACGTCGTCGCACAGCGGATCGTGGTCCCCGACCTGCAGCAGCGTGGGGGGCAGTCCGGTGAGGTCCGCGGCCAACAGCGGTGAGGCGCGTGGATCGCTCGGATCGGCCGCGCCGAGGTAGAGGGAGCCGAACGTGCGCTGCGCCTCGTGGGAGAGGATCGGTGCCTCGGAGCCATCCGGGAGGCTCCGGACGTCTCCGGTGAGGTCGACCGGCGGGTACAGGAGCACCTGGCTGGCCAGCGGCGGCCCTCCGCGATCGCGGAGGAGACGGGCCGCGACGGTGGCCAGGTTCGCGCCGGAGCTGTCGCCCATCACGGCCAGCCGCGTGGGGTCGCCGCCGAGCTGCCGGCCGTGGTCCCCGACCCAGCGCAGGGCCGCGACGGCGTCCTCGACGGCGGCGGGGAACCGATGGGTGGGTGCCACGCGGTGATCGACCATCACGACCACCGCCGGCACCGCCCGGGCGACCCGGCTGAGCAGCCAGTCCATCGCGATCAGGTCGCGGCGGACCCACCCGCCACCGTGGAGGTGGATGACGAGCGGCAGGTCGGCACGGTCCCCGTCGGGGTGGTAGCGGCGTGCCCGGAGCGCCCCGTCGGCGCCCGCGACCTCGCTGTCGGTGATCGCGACCCCCGGCAGGGGGTGGCCGATCACCACGCGGGTGAGCGGCGTGTCGCGGAGCATGCCCCGCTGCATCTGGGCGATCCGTTCGGGGCTGGCACCGGCGATCGTGCCTCCCGGCACGTGCGGCAGCAGCCACGCGAACAGGCGGGTGCGCAGAGCGAGGGCCATCACCTGCACGGTAGCTCCCGCTGGTCACCAACCGCCAGGACGGCACCCGCGGGCCGAGGCCAGGGCAGCCAGGGGCCGCGGCGCGGAGCGCGCGGCGTCAGCGTCGCACCCGTGTCACGGTTAGCCTGCCGGGGCCATGGCGAACATCACGGTGGCCCGTTTCGCGTCGGACGTCAGGTCGGCGGTCGGTTCGGTCCTCGTCGGCCTCGACGACCGGATCGAACTGCTGCTCGTCGCCCTGCTCAGCCGGGGGCACGTGCTCGTGGAGGACGTGCCCGGCACGGGCAAGACCTCGGCGGTGCGGGCGCTGGCGCGGGCGACGGGGCTCGACATGGGGCGGGTGCAGTGCACACCCGACCTGCTGCCCACCGAGGTGACCGGGGTCAACGTCTACGACCAGCGGACCGGGGAGTTCCGGTTCCGTCCGGGACCGATGTTCCACACCCTGCTGCTGGTGGACGAGATCAACCGCGCCACGCCGCGGACCCAGGCCGCGCTGCTCGAGGGGATGGCCGAGCGGCAGGTCACCGTCGACGGCGAGAGCCACCCGCTCGGGGACGCGTTCACCGTCGTGGCCACGCAGAACCCGATCGAGCAGGCGGGCACCTTCCCGCTGCCGGAGGCCCAGCTCGACCGGTTCCTCGTGCGCCTGCGCTTCGGGTACCCGGACCGCGACGCGCACCGGACGATCCTGCGGGCGCGCCGTGGCCAGGAGCCGCTCGAGCAGGTGGAGCCGGCCGCCGACACCGCGCGTCTGCTGCCCGACCTGTGGCAGGAGGTCGCCGCGGTCCACGTCGATGCGTCGCTCGAGGACTACCTGCTCGCGCTGACCGAGCGGCTCCGGGAGCACCCCGACGTGGCGATCGGTCCCTCGGTCCGGGCGGCGTTGATGCTGGAGCAGGCCGCGCGGGCGCTCGCGGCGGTGCAGGGACGTGACCACGTGCTGCCCGACGACATCAAGCGACTCGCTGGCCCGGTGTTGGCCCACCGCCTGGTGCTCCGCGAGGATGCCGGGATCCACGGCCGCGAGGCCGCCGCCACGGTCGACGAGGCCCTGTGGGCTCTCGAGGTGCCGGTCCGACCGGAGCCGTGACCGCGTGAACCACGCCCTATCGTTCGGGACCCTCGGCCTGCTCGCCCTGGCCGTCGCGGTGCCGAGCACCGCCGGCTTCGCGATCGCGCTCGGGGTCGCCGCCCTGTTGGGGGGCAGCCGCGTGTGGCTCGGTCTGGTCCGTCGCGGGGTCGAGGTCGACGTGTCGCTGCCCGCCCGGATGGTGCAGGGCGAAGAGACCCCGATGACGGTCACCGTCACCAACCGCAGCCGCCTCCCCGCGCCGCGGATCCGCGTGGAGGTGACGCTGCCCACCGGGCGGCTCCTGCCCGGCGAGTCGATCCTCGAGGTGGCGCTGCCCCCACGCGCATCGGTCCGTCAGGAGATCGACGTCACCGCCTACGTGCGCGGGCGCTGGCAGCCTCCGCCCGTCAACCTCGAGGTCGGCGACCCCTGGGGGGTGTGGCTGCTGCCCGCGACCGCGCCGGGTGCCGCTCCCGTCACCGTGCTCCCGGCGATCGTCCCGGTCCGTCACGTCGACCTGCCGGCCGTGTCGCACCTCGCCGAGCTCCCCGATCTGCGGTCGCTGACCACCGACCCGACGGCGATCGTCGGCGTCCGGCCCTACCAGCCCGGCGATCCGCTGCGGTCGATCCACTGGCCGGCGACCGCCGCGACCGGGACGCTCGTCCGGCGCGAGACCGAACGGGCCTGGGCACGGGAGCTGGTCGTGCTGCTCGACCTCGACGCGCGTCGCTGGGACCGCTACGACCAGCAACCCGTCGAGGTGGCGATCTCGGTCGCGGCGTCGCTGCTCACCCACGCGACCCTGACCCTGCGGCAACCGGCGGCGCTGGTCGTGTCGCTCCCCGGCGGTTCCGCACCGGCGGCCGACGACCCGGCGCTGCCCTCCGAGCGGACGGCGTGGCCGGCGGCCCGGTTCGGTGTCGGAGCCAGCCGGTCCCACCTCGACGCGATGCTGGTCCACCTGGCCGGCGTCGTCCGGCACCGCGGGGCCGCGATCGAGGAACTACTCCAGCGTGAGGCGGCGATCCGCCCGCCGGGGACCACCCTGGCCGTGATCACCACGCAGCAGGACGCCCGGCTGCGCGAGGCCCTGTCGATGGCACGCCGCGCGGGGCTCGCCCCGCTGCTGCTCGAGGTCGGCACGCCCGATGCGCTGCACTCCAGCGGTCCCACCTGGGCGCCCCGGTTTCCCGTCAGCACCGCGGACCCGATCGGGAGCACACGGCTGTGATCGAGGACCGCATGACCAGACGGCTGGGCGGCGTCGGGATGCGCCCGGCGCTCGCGCTGACGGCGGCCTTCGTCGCACCGCCCGCCTACGCCACCTCGGCGTGGCTGGGTGCGCGCATCGACGGGCACCCGAGCGTGCTGGTTGCGCTGCTGATCGTGGCCGCCGCCCTGAGCGCGGTGCTGCTCGTCGGTTTCACCCCGTCTCCGGGCGTCACGCAGCTCGTCGGTCGTGGGACGGTGCTGGCGCTGGTCGCGATCGGGGTCCGGCTGCTGGTGCCGTCAGCGGGGGAGGCGCTCCCGGCGGTCGCCGCCCGTGAGGCGGGGATCCTCGCGCTCCCGTTCTGGCCGGTGTTCCTCCTGCTGGTGATCGCTCAGACGATCGGGCACGCCGTCGGCGCGCGGGTCGCGCTGTTCGCCGAGGGACCGCGCAACCGGATCAGCGACCGGGCGGGGGAACAGGGGCTCGTGACGATGTGGCTGATCGCCGCAGGGGTCAGCCTCGTCACGCTCGGGGCGACCCGTCCGGCGGCGGGCCTGGTCGGCGGGCTGCTCGCCGGGGCCGGCGTGATGGCCGGCGCCGGGGTGATCGTCCATCTGCGTGCGAGCACCCCGCACCCGGGCGGTCGCCGGCCGCTGATCGAGCTGGGGTCGCCGGCGCTGCGCCGGCGGTCGGCGACCGTGGGGTTGGCGGCAACCGGGCTCATCGCGGTCGCGCTCGCCTTCGCGCTCCCGCCCGCCGTCACCGAGGCGTCCCCGCGGTTCATCGCCTGGCTGGGACAGCTCGAGTTCTCGCCCGACGACCCGTTCCCGCGGTTCCAGCCGCGGGACCCCGAGGTCCCACCGGACCTGGTCGGGGCCGAGCCGTGGCGCCGCGAGGAACCGCCGGTGGAGGGTGACCGCATCGAGCTCGAGGCCGCACCGGTCTGGCCGGTCGCCGTGGTCGGCACGGCCGTGCTGGTGGTCCTGCTGGCGTGGTTCCTGCGGCGCGCCGATCGTTGGCGGCGGATGGTCGCAGCGATCTGGCGCTGGCTGCGGCGACCGGCTGACCGCGCGTCGCCGGACGACGCGGAGGTGACACCGGCGACGCCCGGCCGGGCCGAGGTGTCCCGTCCGACGGCGTGGCAGTCCACCGTCGCCCGCTTCCGGCCCCGGCCGCGCGATCCGCGCGGCGCGATCCTCCACGACTACCTGCGTCTGGATCGGACGCTGGGCCGCCACGAGCTCGGGCGGGAGGGGGCGGAGACCCCCCTCGAGCACGCCGAGCGGTTGGCGCTGGGGGAGCAGCTGCGCGAGCTGGCCACGCTGGCCAGCGGGGCGCGCTTCGGCCGGGCCGACCCGCCACCCGCGGCCGCCGAGCGCTCACGGACCCTGCAGCGGGAGCTCGCCCGACGTGTCCGCCACCGCTGATCCGCACGCGCGCGGCCAGCCCGTGGAACGGATCGACGCGCTGCGCGTCGATCCGTTCCACGCGTTCGCGGCGCGAGGGTCCAGGCGCGTGGCGAGCGTCGTCCGTG
>SKNO01000169.1 GCA_007120465.1 Nitriliruptoraceae bacterium | reverse complement strand
TGGCGGCCGGCGCCGGTCAGCGCGACGGCGCCGTCCGGCCCGCGGGTCACCACCACCACGGCGGGTCCGCTGCCGGCCCAGCCGGCCGCGACCGCCAGCGGGTCCTCATCGGGATGGAGCAGCTGCAGGTCCTCGTCGCTGACCTTCACGAGGTCGCAGCTCGCGACGAGGGTTCGCATGCGGGCGGCGTAGCGGGGGCGATCGCCCACGGCGCTCGGGCGGACGTTGGGGTCCAGCGTCGTGACGTGCGGTCCGCCGGCGGAGCGCTCGAGGAGGTCGGCCAGCGCCGCCCCCGCGGCGTGCTCCAGCCCGATCGCGCCGAAGGAGACGTGCACGGGCGCCTCCGGCGGCAGCGGCACCGTGATGTCGTGGAGGCCCATCGCCGACGTGCCCGCGAGGTAGAAGGCGTAGCTGGCGCGGGCCTCCTCGTCGAGGTGAACCACCGCCAGGGTCGTCGGCTCGGTGGTCGTGACGACCAGGGAGAGGTCGACGCCCTCGGCGCGCAGGCGGGAGACCAGTCGCTGCCCGAACCCGTCGGTCGACAGCCGGCCGAGGTAGGCGGCCTCCACCCCCAACCGCCCGAGCCCGACCGCGACGTTGTAGGGCGAACCCCCCGGCAGGGGGAGCAGCTGCTCGCCACGGGGGGCGAGATCGATCAGGGCCTCGCCGGCCACCACGATGGTCACCGGGGCACCTCCTCTGCCGCGGGGTCCGCGCCAGCGTCGGGGTGCGCGTCAGGGCCGCGATCCGTGTCCCGATCGAGGTCCGACACCGGGGTGATGCGTGCGTCCTCGAGGGCGACGATCGCGGCCGTGTCCTCGGGGAGCCGGAGCCTGTCGTCCACCAGCACGACCGACGGGTCGGACGCGTAGTGGAGCACGCTGCCGTCGGGCAGCTCCAACTCGGCGTCCCCACCGCCGTCGCCGACGTGCAACGCCACCAGCACCTCGTCCCCGCGGGTCACCGCTACCACCGCCCCCTCGTCGATCGGCCAGTCGAGGGGTGAACCGTCGGTCAGCGCGGGGAGCTCACGGCGGGCAGCGAGCAGCGCCCGCACCCGCTCGAGGTGCGAGGCCGGGTCGCCGAGCTGCGCGGCGACGGACCGGCGCCCGTGACGGTTGGCACCGAAGGGCAGCCACGGTTCGCCCGTGGTGAACCCGAACCCCGGGCCCGGCTCCCACAGCATCGGCGCCCGCACGGCGTCGCGCCCCGTCGCGCCCGGGTTGCGCACCGCGATCGGGTCCTCGGCAACCTCGGCGTCGAGGTCGGCGTCGTCCAGCCCGAGCTCGTCGCCCTGGTACAGGAAGGGCACCCCGGGCAGGGCGCACAGCAGGGTGAGGTAGGCCAGCGCGCGGCGGGCCCCGCGCTCGCCACCACCGAAGCGGGTGGGGGCACGGGGATCGTCGTGGCTGGACAGCGGCCAGGCCAGCAGATCCCCGCTGACCGCCAGGTGGTCGCGCAGGGTCGCGCGGATCTCGGCGGCGTCCCACGGGACCTTCAGCGCGGCGAAGCAGAACCCGGCGTGCAGCCCGTCACCCTGGAGGTAGCGGGAGAGCCGATCCGGGTGCAGCACGTACACCTCGCCGAGCAGGACCGCATCGAAGGGGTCGGCCAGCGTCCGCCAGTCCCGGTAGATCTCCACCACCCCGTCCTGGTCGAGGTCGTAGACGTGCTCGAAGCGGGAGAAGATCGTCTGCGGGGTGGACCCCGCGGCGATCGGCTCCTCCAGACGCGGGTTGTCCCGGAACTCCGGGTCCTCCACCAGCGCGTGCGCGACGTCGATGCGCACCCCGTCGACGCCCCGCTCGAACCAGGTGGTGAGGATCTCGCGGAAGGCCGTGTGGACCTCGGGGTTCGTCCAGTTGAGGTCGGGCTGCTCGGGCAGGAACAGGTGCATGTAGTACTGCCCGGTCACCTCGTCGAAGGTCCACGCCGGCCCGCCGAAGTGGCTGACCCAGTTGTTGGGCGGGCCCCCGTCGAGGCTGGGATCCTTCCACACGTAGAAGTCCCGGTGCCGGGCGTCCCGCGCCGACCGGGCGTCGAGGAACCACGGGTGCTGATCGGAGGTGTGGTTGGGGACCAGGTCGATCAGCGTGCGCAGGCCGAGCCCATGCGCGTCGGCGATCAACCCGAGGAGGTCCTCGAGCGAGCCGTAGCAGGGGTCGACGTCGAGGTGGTCGGCGACGTCGTAGCCGTGATCCGCCTGCGGGGAGGGGTAGAAGGGGGTCAGCCAGATCGTGTCAACGCCGAGGTCGGCGAGGTAGGGCAGCCTGGCCCGGATCCCGGGGAGGTCACCGATCCCGTCACCGCGGCTGTCGGCGAAGGACCGGACGTAGATCTCGTAGCCGACCGACCCCCGCCACCAGGTTGGCATCTGCGCCTCCGTCGCGTCGTCGGATGTCGAACCTAGCGGGCGGCTCGGCCCCCGGAGCGTTGATGGAAGCGGTTACACGGGTTACCTTCGTCCGGGAGGGCTCGACGCGCCCAGAGGGCGCACGGACTGGCGACGGCGGTGCGGCGGTGGGCGTGACGATCGAGGACGTGGCGGCTCGGGCCAAGGTCTCGGTCGCGACGGTCTCGCGTGCGCTGCGGGGACTGCCCAACGTCGCCCCATCGACCCGGGAGCGGGTGCTGGCCGCAGCGCGGGAGCTGTCCTACGTCGCCGACCCCTCGGCCGCCCGTCTCGCGACCGGACGCAGCCGCACGATCGGGCTCGCCGTCCCGATGCTCGGCCAGTGGGTCTACTCCAAGGTGTTCTCCGGCGTCGAGGCGGTGGTGGTCGCCGCGGGGTACGACGTGCTGCCCTTCAGTCTGTCGGGGCCCGGCGGGATGTCCGGCTTCGTCGAGTCGCTGCCCTTCCGCAAGCGGGTCGACGGTCTGCTCCTCGTCGACGCCCATCTGGACGAGGCGCAGTTCGCCCGGGTCCGCAGCGCCGGCGCCGCGATGGTGACCATCGGGTCGCGGTGCGAGTGTGCGTCGTCGCTGGTGGTGGACAACGTCGCCGCGGCGCGGCTGGCGGTGGGCCACCTCACCGGGCTGGGCCACCGCCGGATCGCCCTGATCGGCGGGATCGACGACGATCCCTTCCACTTCACGGTGCCGGTGGAGCGGCACCAGGGCTACGTGGAGGCGCTCGGCGCCGCCGGCGTCGAGCCCGACCCCGAGCTCGTGGTCCCCGGCAACTTCTCGCTGGAGGGCGGTGCGGAGGCGATGTACCGGCTGCTGGAGCTCAGCGAGCCGCCGACCGCGGTGTTCTGCGCCTCCGATGAGATGGCGATCGGCGCGATGCAGGTGGCCCGGGACGCGGGGCTGCGGGTGCCCGAGGAGCTGTCCGTGCTCGGCTTCGACGACCATGATGTCTCCGAGTACGTCGGGCTCACCACGATCCGCCAGGATGTGGTCGGGCTGGGGGAGCGGGGGGCCACCATGCTGCTCGATGGGCTCCGCGATCCCGACCGCCCGCCGGTGCACGAACGCCACCCGACCCGGCTGGTCGTCCGGCGCTCGACGGCGCCGCCTCCCGCCGGGCTGGACTACCGCTGGTGAGCGCGCGGTGACATGCAGCGACAGCGCGGTGCCGCTAGGGCCATCCGGACCGGATCCTCGCGACGAACGTCGCGCGAAAGCGCTTGCAGTCCGGGCCTCCGACCGCCATAGTGGGGGGTGACGAGCCGCCCGGACGGTGCGGCGGGTTCGAACCCGCGCACGTACGCCGACCGGGTCACCACACCGACCCGTGAGATCACGGACAGGGACGAGGGAGAGTTGCGATGGCGACCGTGGTGATGGAGGGGTTGAACAAGGTGTTCCCGGATGGGACGCAGGCGATCTTCGATCTGGATCTGTCGATCGATGATGGGGAGTTCGTGATCTTGGTGGGGCCGTCGGGGT
>SKNO01000246.1 GCA_007120465.1 Nitriliruptoraceae bacterium | reverse complement strand
GTCGGTGGCAGCGGTCCGGCGGTGCCCGACGAGGCGGACGGCCGACAGGTCAGCTCCCGACGACCTCGTCGGAGCGCAGCTCCTCCAGCACCTCGGCACCGGTCCGCAACCTACCGTCGAGCACCGCCTTCGCGGCCACCAGGTCGCGGCGCAGCGCCGCAGCCGCCTGGGGCACGCCGCGGACCGCGTCGACCGGGTGGTAGGTGGGGATCAGCGTCACGCCACGGCGGATCGCGAGCCGGTACCCCGCGATCTGCTCGATCGTCACCGGGCGCCCGCACAGCACGGCCGTGGCGAAGGCGCCGAAGCTGACGATCACCTCGGGCTCCATGAGATCGAGCTCGGTGGTGAGGTGGGGCGCACACGTGGCCACCTCGTCGCGGGTGGGCGACCGGTCCTCCGGGGGCCGGCAGCGCACCAGCGAGGTGATGCGCACCCCGGCCGGATCGATCCCGGCGGCGAGCATCGCGTTGTCGAGGACGTTGCGGGCACCGCCGGCGAAGGCGACCCCCTTGAGGTCCTCCTGACGTCGAGGTGCGAGGCCGACCAGCACCAGCTTCGCGTCCATCGGCCCCTCGCCCGGGACCGCGCGGGTGCGCGAGGCGTGCAGCTGGCAGGCGGTGCAGGACGCGACGCGGCGCTCGTGCTCCCGGACGTGCCGGACCGGCCGCTGCTCCGTCGCAGGGGGCGTCGCCGATCGGGACGCGGGCCGGGTCACCGGATGCCTCCTCGCCTGGCGGACACCACCGTCCGCTGAGCGTACGGTTCGGGACGGTATCGACGGTCGCCGCGTGGCGGCCAACCGGTCGACGCTGGCGTGCGCGCGCAGCGGCACGCCGCCCGCCCTGCGCTCACACCCGGGCGGGTGCCGCCCCTGCTCTGCTGCGATCAGCCGTCGTCACGGCGACGGAGGGTGGCGATGGAGGGGTACGGGCGCGAGACCTACGGCGAACGCTGGGCCGACATCTACGACGAGCTGTTCGGCGCCGACCCGGCCGATGCCGGGACGGCCGAGGCGGTCGACCTCCTCGCCGCACTCGCGGACGGAGGGCCGGTGCTCGAGCTCGGGGTCGGCACGGGCCGGATCGCGCTGCCCCTCGCCGCGCGGGGCCTCGAGGTGCACGGCATCGACGCCTCCGCGCGCATGCTGGCCCTCCTGGGGGCCAAGCCAGGTGGCGAACGGGTCCACACGCACGTCGGCGACCTCGCCGACGCCGATGTCGACGTCCCGGGCGGGTTCGCGCTCGTCCTGGTGGTGTTCAACACGCTGTTCGCGCTGCCCACCCAGGAGGCGCAGGTGCGGTGCTTCGCGAACGTGGCCCGTCGCCTGGCGCCGGCCGGTGCGTTCGTGGTCGAGGCCTTCGTTCCGGATCCGTCCCGGTTCGACCGTGGGCAGACCGTGCGCGCGTCACGGGTCGGGGTCGACGGGGTCGGCCTCGAGGTGTCTCGTCACGACCCGGTCGCCCAGTCCGTGTCGAGCCAGCAGGTGTGGTTCACCGAGGCGGGGGCACAGCTGCGCCCGGTGTCGGTGCGGTACGCCTGGCCGAGCGAGCTCGACCTCATGGCGCGGCTCGCCGGGCTGGAACTGCGTGACCGCTGGGGCGGGTGGGACCGCTCGCCCTTCACGGCCGAGAGCGGTGGCCACGTCTCGGTGTACACCCACCCGGCCTGACCCGGAGGTCGGTCGACGCCACCCGCTGCCCGTGTCGACGACGCCGGTCACGCGGGTCGGGCCCAACCAACGTCTGCCGCCCGCGGTTGCGCCCGACGTCAGCGCGCCGGGTCCGCCAACCCCGGCAGCCCGTGCGCACCGACCGCGGCGAGGGGGCCACGGCGTGCCGCCTCCTCCACGGCCTCGGCGGCGAGGTGGGCGACGAGGTCCGCCGTCGCCTCCACCCGGCCGGTGGCGAGGCAGAACAGCGCGTCACCATCGTGCTTGGTGTGCGCGGGCCGCAGCGCCCGGGCGATCCCGGAGTGGGCGAGGTCCGCGACCCGGTGCGCCGCCTGCTTGGTCAGGATCGCGTCGGTGACGAGGCAGCCGATCACGGTGTTGCCCGTCGGCCCCGCCGGCGACGCCGCACCGGCGTCGTCGGCCCGCGTGGGACGCACCTGGTTGACCTCGGGGTACCTCGGCTCGTCGGCGCCGATCCGGGCACGGCACAGCCACCCGCCGTCGTCGGCCACCACCTCGCCGAGGGCGTTGTTGGCGACCAGCGCCCCGACGGTGACCCCGCCGGCACGTCGGACCGCGAGGCCCTGCCCGCTGCGCCACGCGTGCTCCAGCCCGCCGACCTTCGCGACGGTGCAGCCGGTGCCGACGCCGACCCCGCCCTCGGGCGGGTCCTCGTCGCTGGCGTGCTCGCAGCAGTGGCGCCCGGCGTCCGGGCCCGGTCGTTGATCGGGCCGCTGCACGCCCGCGTCCAGCACGATCGCCGCGCCCACGATCGGCACCAGCGCCGACGGGCCCACCGGGTAGCCGCGCCCCTGCTCCTCGAGCCACCCCATCACCCCGTCGGCGACGGCCAGCCCGTAGGCCGACGAGCCCGACAGCACGACCCCGTGGCACACCTCGACGTGCCCGTCAGGACCGAGCGCGGCCGCCTCGCGGGTCCCCGGTGCTGCGCCGCGCACCGCCACCGCCCCGAGGGTCCCGGCCGGGGGCAGCACGACCGTGCAGCCCGTCACCGCATCGGGGCTCGTCCACGTCCCGATCCGCACCCCGTCGACACCCAGCGCCATCACACCGCCTTCCGTGCTCCGCCCGGCCCGGTCGCCGCCCGCCGGAGGTGCCCCTCCAGCACCGCGTTGACCTCCCGCGGCGCCTCCAGTGGCGCCATGTGTCCCGCGCCCGGCAGCTCGATCAGCTCGCCGTGGCCGATCTCGGCCATCCGCTGCGCCAGCGACCGGGGCGTCAGCCGATCGTGGGTCCCCACCAGGATCGAGACCGGTGCCCGCAACCGCGCGAGCCCGGCGTCGACGTCCGCGCCGAGCACCGCCTCCGCGAGCCCCAGCACCATGTCCGGGTCGCTGTCGATCCGCAGCTGCTCCACGAACGCGACGATCTGCGGGCCCGCCTCCGGGCCGACCCCCATCGCCCGGACCAGCAGGGTCGACAGGTCCGAGGTGGTGGCGTACAGCCGGCTGGCGGGACGCGAGAGCCGCGGCCCGCGCAGCCACGGGACCACGCGCGTGATGGTCTCCTCCAGCTGGGACACGGCGTGGACCCCGAACTCGAAGGTGAACCGTTCCGGCCGCGCCCGCGAGGTGGTGGACAGCAGCACCACCCCACCGACCCGGTCGTCGAGGAGGTCGCGGTGGTGGTCCACCGCGTTGAGGATCGCCATGCCACCGAGCGAGTGGCCGGCGAGCACCAGCGGCCCGGCGTCCGCTGCCACCTCGACGACCCGCCGGAGGGTGTCGCCCAGCAGGTCGAGGTCGTACTCCCCCGACGCAGGCGGCGAGGTGCGGCCGTGGCCGGGCTGGTCGTAGGTGATGACGCGGTAGCGGCGGGCGAGCTCGGCGACCTGGTGGTGCCACACCCGGCCGGTGCAGATCCACCCGTGGGCGAGGAGCAGCTGGGGGCTGTCCGGCGGAGCGTCGGTGGGACCGTAGGTCTCGATCGCGAGCTCCATGCCGTCGGGGCCGTCGACGGTGACGAGCTCTCCGGCGATCGAGCCGAGCGGCTCCTCGCCGGGGGGCACGTCCGGCGGTTCGAGGCGCGGGTGGAGCAGCCGCCGCTCGGCGAGGAACCCGAGCGCCAGGCCGCCAGCGATCGCGGCCGTCGCCCCGAGCGTCCGCGCGACCCCTCGCACCTCGTCGTCCCTCCTGGCTGGTCCGGCCTCGCCACGGGTGACCCAGCAGCGTCCCTCCGGAGGCTACTGGCCGTGAGCCGGCGACCCTGCGCCGGGACG
>SKNO01000136.1 GCA_007120465.1 Nitriliruptoraceae bacterium | reverse complement strand
CTGGGGCCTGGAGCCAGGGGTCCTCGACGACGAGGCCGACGCGCTCGCCGCCGGCCGCGACCCCGACCTCGCCGACCAGGTCGCCGAGCGGGTCCTCGCGACCGGGGAGGCGGGCGGTCGTCACCTCCCCGAGGACCTCGAGATGGTCCGCCAGACCTTCCGGCGCTTCGCCGAGGAGCGGGTCAAGCCCGTCGCCGAGGAGGTCCACCGCCAGGACCTCGACCTGCCCGAGGACGTGATCGGCGGGCTCGCGGAGCTCGGCTGCTTCGGCCTGTCGATCCCCACCGAGTTCGGGGGGCTGTCCGAGGGCGGCGAGGACGAGTTCATCCACATGGTGCTGGTCACCGAGGAGCTCTCCCGCGGCTCCCTCGGGGTCGCCGGCTCGCTGATCACCCGCCCGGAGATCATCGGGACCGCGATCCTGCAGGGTGGCACGCAGGAGCAGAAGCAGCGCTGGCTCCCGGCGATCGCCACCGGCGAGAAGATGTGCAGCGTCGCCGTGACCGAACCCGATGTCGGATCCGACGTCGCCGGTGTCAAGGTCACCGCCGCCCGCGACGGGGACGACTGGGTCCTCGACGGCGTCAAGACCTGGTGCACCTTCGGCGGGCGCGCCGAGTACCTGCTGGTGCTCGCCCGCACCGACCCCGACCGCAGTGCGGGCCACCGCGGGCTGTCCCTGTTCGTGGTGGAGAAGGACGCCTTCCCCGGCCACGCCTGGACCGCGACCCAGGAGGGCGGCGGCACGATCGACGCGCGGGCGATCGCCACCCTCGGCTACCGCGGCATGCACTCGTTCGAGCTGTCCTTCGAGGGCTGGCGGGTCCCGCACACGGCGCTGATCGGCGAGGACGACGGGCTCGGACGCGGGTTCTACCTCCAGATGCAGGGGTTCTCGAGCGGCCGTTTGCAGACCGCGGCGCGCGCCCAGGGCGTGATGCAGGCGGCGCTCGACGAGGCCGTCGCCTACAGCCGCGCCCGCCAGGTGTTCGGCCGGCCCCTGGCCGAGTACCAGCTCACGCGGGTCAAGCTCGCCCGCATGGCGGCGCTGCTCGCCGGGTCGCGCGTGTACTCCCTCGAGGTGGCCCGCCAGCTCGCACGCGGCGACACGCACGCCCAGCTCGCGGCCTCGCAAGCGAAGCAGTTCTCCTGCCGGGTCAGCGAGTGGGTCACCCGCGAGGCCCAGCAGCTCCACGGCGGGTACGGCTACGCCGAGGAGTACACGGTGAGCCGCCTGTTCGTCGACGCGCGGGTACTGTCGATCTTCGAGGGCGCGGACGAGGTGCTCGCCCTGCGGGTGATCGCTCGCGGCCTGCTCGCGGACGCGTTGGCGGAGGCGGGTGGCTGAGCTGCGCCGCGCCGGTCCGAGCCGCTCGTCGTGACCGCGCCGCACCTCCTCGCCATCCCACCGCACCGCCGTCCGGCCGACGGGGAGTCCCGATGCTCGAGTTCGCCGACCTGCGCCGATCGTTCGGCGACGTCGTCGCGCTCGACGGCCTGTCCTTCCGCGTGGCACCCGGTGAGCTGTGCGGCTTCCTCGGCCCCAACGGTGCCGGCAAGACCACGGCGATGCGGTGCGCCGTCGGGGTGACCCGCCCCGACCGCGGCACGGTCACCTGGCAGGGCGGCCCGATCGACCTCGCGGTGCGGCGCCGGACCGGGTACATGCCCGAGGAGCGGGGCCTGTACCCGAAGATGCGGGTCCACGAGCAGCTGGTCTACCTGGCCCGCCTGCACGGGATGGCCACCCACGACGCCGCCGCCAGTGCGCACCGATGGATCGACCGGCTCGGGCTGACGGACCGGGCGGACGCGGCGGTGGAGGAGCTCTCCCTCGGCAACCAGCAGCGCGTCCAGCTCGCCGCCGCCCTGGTGCACGACCCCGAGCTGCTGGTGCTCGACGAACCCTTCTCCGGGCTCGACCCGATCGCGACCGACGTGATGAGCGACGTGCTGCGGGAACGGGCCGAGGCCGGCGTCGCCGTGATCTTCTCCTCCCACCAGCTCGACCTCGTCGAGGGGCTGTGCCAGACCGTCGCCGTGATCGCCGAGGGGCGGCTGGTGATGGGCGGTGAGGTGGCCGCGCTGAAGGCCCGCGGTGGGCGGCGCCTGCGGATCGAGGTGGACGACGGCACCGCCTGGGTCGACGAGCTCCCCGCCGATGCCGAGGTGGTCGCCGTCGACGCGGCCGGCGCGACGGTGCTGCTGCCGGTCGGTGCCGATGCGGGCCGGGTGCTCGAGGTCGCCCAGCGGCACGGGCGGCTGCTGGACGTCCACCTCGAGCAACCCCGCCTCTCCGAGCTGTTCCGCGACGCGGTCGGCAACGGCGAGGTGGCGCCCACCGACCCCGGCCACGGGAGCACGCAGGTGCAGCCGTGACCCCGATCAGGACGGTGCTGCTGGTCGCCGGCCGTGAGGTCCGGCAGCGACTGCGCTCGAAGCTGTTCGTGTGGACGACCGTCGTGATCAGCGTGCTCCTGGTCGCGGCGGCGCTCGTCCCGACGCTGGTGCAGACCTTCACGTCGGGGGCCGTCGTCGCTGACGGCGCGCAGGAGCCGGTCCCGGTCGCGGTCGTCGGGCCGCTGGACGCTGCCCGAGCCGAGGCGATCACGAGCCAGCTCGGCACGGTCACGTTCGAGCCCGTCGACGACGAGGCGGCCGCCAGCGCCCTGCTCGCGGACGCGGACGGTGAGGTCCGGCTCGCGGTCGTCGACGGCGAACGGGTGCTCACCGCGGCGGACACCGGCCCCTTCGGGGCACCGAACCAGGGTCGGGCCCGGTCGATCGCCGAGGCCCTCGCGCTGGTCGACCTGCTGGAGGGCGCCGACGCCACCGGGATCGCGGACGAGGTGCTCGCGCTGACACCCCTGCCGGTCGAGGTGATCGGGGAGCAGGACCCGGCCGAGATGGTGGCGGGCATGCTCGTGGCCAACATCGGGGTCGTGTTCATCTTCGCCCTGCTGATGTTCTACGCGTCGATGATCGTGAACGGGATCATCGAGGAGAAGGGCAGCCGGGTCGTCGAACTGCTCGTCGAGGCCGTCCCGGTCCGGCAGCTGATGACCGGCAAGGTCCTCGGTATGGGGATCATCGCGATCGGGCAGGTGCTCACGCTGTTCGTGCCGGCGTTGACCGTGCTGGTGGTCGCCAACCGCGAGCTGATCCCCGCAGGCCTCGGCGCACAGGCCGCCATGGTCGCGGTCTGGTTCGTGCTCGGGTTCGCCTTCTACTCGCTCCTGTGCGCGGCGCTCGGATCGCTCGTGTCGCGTCCCGAGGAGGCGCAGGCGGTGCTGACGCCGGCGACGATGCTCGCCCTGGCCGGCTACTTCACCGGGTTCCTCGCGATCCAGGCACCGGACGCGACCTGGAGCGTGATCGCCGGGTGGCTGCCACCGACCGCCCCGTTCGTGATGCTGGTGCGCCAGTCGCTCGGCGAGGCGACCGCGCTGGAGGTGGGCGGGTCGCTGGTGCTGCTGGTGCTCGCCATCGTCGGGGTCGCGCTGATCGCGGCCCGGATCTACGAGGGCGGGATCCTGCGCGTCGGTGCCCGGGTGCGCCTGCGCGACGCCTGGCGCAGCCGCACGATCTGACCACCTCACCCGCCACCTCGCCGTCTGTGTGGGGTTGCGCTCGGTGGTGGTCGCGGTCGCGCACGTGCGGGGTCGTGATGGGGGCCGTCGTGGCCGTCTGTGTGGGGTTGCGCTCGTTGGTCGTCGCGGTCGCGCACGTGCGGCCGGTCAGGGCGCGGTCACCGACCCCATCATCCACAGGTCGACGATCCGCGGTCCGGACGCGGTCCCCATCGGCTCGGATGTCCGCGACCGCGGTCCACGGGGAAGGAGGTGGCCGATGGTTCCGAGTCCTCCGACCGAGGGGAGGAGCGGCCCCGCCTGGCGGGCGGTGGTTGAACTCGCGCGGGCCCAGGCGAACGTGTTCACT
>SKNO01000062.1 GCA_007120465.1 Nitriliruptoraceae bacterium | reverse complement strand
GCGGTGACCGCGTTGACCAGGTTGAAGTCGCCGGGCAGCCGGGTCTCGATCGCCACCTCGTCGTCGCCCCAGCGCACCCGCGCACGGCCGCCGTCGACGCTGAGCTCCTGCGAGACGATCACGACGTCGGCGTCGGTGTCCACGTCCCGCCCGATCGTGGTGAGCGGGATGCGCGCCTCCGCCACCAGCCGCGCGGCCCAGGGGCCGTCGAGGACCACCACCCCCCGCTCGGCCAGGGACGGGGTGAACAGGCGGGCCTTGGCCGCGAAGTACGCCTGCATCGACCCGTGCCAGTCGAGGTGGTCCTGGCTCAGGTTGGTGAACACCGCCACGGCGAACCGGGTGCCGTCGACCCGTCGCAGGTCCAGACCGTGGGACGACACCTCCATCGCCACGACGTCGACCCCCCGGTCCAGCATCCGCCGCAACAGGCGCTGCAGGTCGGTGCCCTCGGGGGTGGTGCGCACGCCGGGTTGCGGCTCGCCGTGGATGCGCGCCTCGACCGTGCCGATCACCCCGGTGCCGTGGGCGGCGGCACCCGCCGCTGCCTCCAGCAGGTACGAGGTGGTGGTCTTGCCGTTGGTCCCCGTGATGCCGACCACCGTGAGCCGCTGGCTCGGGTGCCCGTGCACCACACTCGCAGCCGGGCCGGTCGCGGCGCGGACCGACGGGACCCGCAGCTGGGACACGGGCAGGTCCAGCCACCGCTCGACCAGCAGCGCGGCGGCGCCGGCGTCGACGGCCGAGGCGGCGTGGTCGTGGCCGTCCTGCCGCGCCCCCGGGATCGCGCAGAACAGCCAACCGGGACGCGCCTGCCGGCTGTCGTGGGTCGCGTCGACGAGCTCCACGTCACGCCCGTGCCGCTCCGCGCGTCGCAGGGCCGTCGCCACGGCGGAGAGGGGGGCGCTCACGGTGCTCCTCGCGACGGTGCCGGCGGGGCGGGCGATCGGACGGGCGACGAGCGCGTGCGCGCTCAGGAGGCGGCGGCCACCTCCCGCGCGCGAGCCTAACGTCGCCGTCGGACCCGTCCGCGCACCCGGTGCGGCCAGCCGGACGGTCGTGGTACGCCTCGCCGGCACACTCAGCCCTCGTCGGGGTGGTCGTCCGCAGCATCTGCGGCGGCGTCACCCGCCGGGGGCGACGCCGGGTCCTCGATCGGGATGCCGAGGTCGTCCTCGAGGTCCGCGGCTTCCGCGGCGGCGGCCTCGAGCTCCTCCAGCGCCGTCCGCGCCCGCACCAGCGCCTCCGACAGCGTCGGGCTGGTCCCGTCGGGCGGGACCCGTCGGGCGATCAGCGCGGCCTCCATGACCTCGCTGAACACCGGGGCGGCCACCACCCCGCCCCAGAACGGGTAGGGCTCGTCCACCATGACCGCGACGACGATCTGCGGGTCGTGGGCGGGCGCGAACCCGGCGAAGGTCGCGACGTACCGGTCCGAGTACCCACCCTGCGGGTCGGGCTTGCGGGCCGTCCCGGTCTTGCCGCCGACGGAGTACCCCGGGACGGCCGCGAGGGCGCCGGTGCCGTTCGCGCCGCTGACCGCGTCGATCAGCATGCGCTGCATCTGGTGGGCGGTCCGCTCGCTGACGACCCGACGGCTGGCCGACGCCGGGCTCGGTGCCAAGCGGCCGTCGCTGCCGACGGTCCCCCGCACGACGCTGGGGGCGACGGCGACCCCGTCGTTCGCGAGGGCACCGTAGGCGGCGGCCAGCTGCACCAGCGTGACGGCGACCCCGTGGCCGATCGCGATCGTCGGCAGCGAGCTGCCCCACCAGTCCTCGTGGGGCATCAGCATCCCCGACGCCTCCGCCGGGAACCCGAGCCCCGACGGGGTGCCGAGCCCGAAGGCGCGCAGGTAGCCGTCGAGCTGCTCCTCCCCGAGCTCCTGCGCGATCTGGATCGTGCCGACGTTGCTGGACCGCTCGATGATCTGCGAGACGGTCCAGGTACGGTCGGGGTGCGGGTAGGGATCGGCGAAGGTGCTGCCCCCGACACGGATCCGGTCCTGGACCTCGAACTCGGTGTCGGACGTGACCAGGCCCTCCTCCAGCGCGGCGGCGATCGTGAGCGCCTTCTGGGTCGAGCCTGGCTCGAACACGTCGGTGATGGCTCGGTTGCGCCACGCGTCGGCGTCGTCGGGACGCCGAGCGTTCGGGTCGAACCCTGGGACGCTGGCCATCGCCAGCACCTCGCCGCTGCCCACCTCGACGGCGATCACGGTCGCCGCCTTGGCATCGAAGCGCTCCACGGCGTTCGCCGCGGCGACCTCGGCGGCGTGCTGGATGTCGCGGTCGAGGGTGAGCACCAGGTCGGTGCCCACCTCGGAGGGCACCAACTCCCGGATGCCCGTGGCGATATCCAACCCGCCGGGGGCACGCTCCAGGAACAGCGAGCCGGGCCGACCCTGGAGGATCGTGTCGTACTGGGCCTCGAGGCCCTGGAGCCCGTCACCGTCGATGCCGGTGAAGCCCACCACCTGGGCGGCCAACCCCCCGCCGGGGTAGACGCGCTTCGGTTCGGCGAGCACCCCGATGCCCGGCAGGGCGAGCGCCCGGACCTGCTCCCCGACCTCATGGTCCAGTTGGCGGCCGAGGTAGACGAAGTGGGCGTCGCGCCGGAGGCGCTCCAGCAGGTCGTCCGCGTCGCGCCCGAGGATCGGGGCCAGCGTCGCCGCGACCTCGGCGGCGTCCGCGGCCGGGGGCACCGGGTCGCCGTCGGGGGTCTCGCCGCCGCGGTAGGCGCGCGGGTCGGCGTAGATCGTCGCACCCTCCACGGAGGTGGCGAGCACGTCACCGTCCCGGTCGTAGATCCGGCCCCGGGTCGCCGGGAGCTCGATCACCCGCTCGCGCTGCCGGACGCTGCGATCGGCGTACTCATCGGCCTGGACGACCTGGATCATCACCAGCTGTCCCAGCACCAGCAACAGCACCAGCCCGTACACCGCCAGGAGCCACCGGATCCGCCGGACCGACACCTGCTCGGCGGTCCGGGTGAGGATCCGTGGGGCGCGGAGGAGGCGCCGGCGGCGGGGCTGCTCGGTCACCTAGCGCTCCGCGGAGAGGACGGGTTTCAGGGGGTCGGACGCGGTCTCGGGCAGCGGTGCCTCCACCACGGCACCGTCGGCCGGCAACGCACGGTCGAGGTGGAGGTGCCGGGCCGGTCCGGAGGGCACCAGCCCCAGCTCCAGGGCGGCCTCGCGGATCCGGCCGGGGTCCTCCAGCGCGGCCACCTCGGCGACCTGGCGGGCGTACTCGCGCTCCCCCGCGGCCACCTGCCGTTCCAGGGAACGGGCCTCGACCGCCTCGGCGGCCGCCAGCGCGCTGAGCGCGACGGCGCCGAACACCGCACCCGCGAGCAGCACCAGCATCGTCAGGACGTAGGCGAGGGTGTGCCGGGGTCGCGGGTCGGCGACGACCGTGAGGTCGGGGCGCTCATCTGCCGCTGGCGTCCGGTGCGGAACCCGTTGGGGGGTGAGCGTCGCGGTCATCGGCGGTCTCCTTCGAGCCGGCGGACCGCGCGCAGGCGCGCCGACGCGGCACGGGGGTTGCGGGCCACCTCGTGGTCGTCGGGGCGTTCGGGACGGCGCACGAGCGGTGCGACGAGGGGCACCCGGCCGCAACCGCAGACCGGCAGGCCGGGGGGACAGACGCACCCGGTGGCGGCGTCGGCGAAGGCCCGCTTGACCCGGCGATCCTCGAGGCTGTGGTAGCTCAGGACGACCGCGACCCCGCCGGGTGCGAGCCGGTCGATCACGGCGGGCAGCACCGCGTCGAGGGCGGCGAGCTCGTCGTTGACGGCGATCCGCAGCGCCTGGAAGGTGCGCGTGGCGGGGTGCCCACCGGTCCGGCGGGCCGCGGCCGGGATCGCCGCGCGGACGACACCGGCGAGCTCGGTGGTGGTCTGCACCGGTCGCGCGGCCACGATCGCCCGCGCGATCCGGTCGGCATGGCGCTCATCGCCGTGGCGGCGCAGCAGCCGGG
>SKNO01000144.1 GCA_007120465.1 Nitriliruptoraceae bacterium | reverse complement strand
TCCGCGCCGTGCTCGTCGGCTGCGCCTTCGTCGCGGCGCTGCTGCTCGCCTCCCAGGGCATGTGGGTCCCCGCCGCGGTCCTCGGCGCCGGGATCCTCGCCCACCTCGCGATGTTCGCGTACCTGCGGGGCCAGCGCCGCCGCCAGGACCTGCCCTTCGACGCCCCGCCGCTGTCAAGCTGACCGGGACGCGTCACCCCGGGCCGCACGGGAGCGCGCGAGCCCGGTCGGGCCGGACCCGTCAGCTCGGCTGCACGGCCGCCAGCAGGCTCTCGAAGAACCCGCGCCCGTCCTCCCCGCCGAGCAGGTCCGCGTCCACGGCGTGCTCCGGGTGCGGCATCAGGCCGACGACGTTGCGGCGCTCGTTGGCGACCCCGGCGATGTCCCGCGCGGACCCGTTGGGGTTGTTGCCCGGCGCGTAGCGGACCACCACCCGCCCCTCGTCCTCGAGGCGGTCGAGGGTGGCGGCATCAGCGTGGTAGCGGCCCTCACCGTGTTTGGCCGGGATCACGATCCGTTCCCCGGGAACGTAGGCGCCGGTCCACGATGTGTCCGCGGCCTCCACGGTCAGGAGCACGTCCCTGCACACGAACCGCAGTCCCTCGTTGCGGAGCAGCGCACCGGGGAGCAGTCCCGCCTCGCACAGCACCTGGAAGCCGTTGCAGATGCCGAGCACCGGGCCGCCCTCGCGGGCGAACCCCGCGATCGTCGTCATGACGGGGGCGCGGTGCGCGACGGCGCCGCACCGCAGGTAGTCGCCGTAGCTGAACCCGCCGGGGAGGACCACGGCGTCGACGCCCTTCAGGTCCTCGTCGGCGTGCCACAGGGCGACGGCCTCGCCGCCGCAGCGCTCGATCGCGACGGACGCGTCATGGTCGTCGAGGGAACCGGGGAAGGTCACGACCCCGACGCGCACGTTGCCACCTCCGGACGGTTGGACGGGGGCGCGACCGTACCGCGCCGCCCGCCCGGGCCACGTCACCGGGCGGGGAACCCGGCGCGCTCCAGGGCGCCGAGCGGGTCCTCCTCGGCGAGCAGCTCCTCGACGTCGAGGCAGCCGCGAGGTGGCTGTCCCTCGAAGCTGAGGCGCGCGCAGGCGTCCGCGTGCGCCTGCGCTGCCGCGAGCTCCGATGCCGCGGACACCGGCTGTCCGGGCCAGGCCGGGTCGGCGATCAGCACGAGCTGGTGCAGCAGCGTGGGGGCGGCCCGACCGGCGTCCTCGAACAGGAAGCGGGCGTTGAGCTCCACGATCAGCCGGTCGTCCTCGACCCGCGCGGAGCTCTCCACCGCCGCGATCTCGAAGGTCGCGAACCGCAGCTGCCCGTCGGCGGCGCGCCACTCGCGCAGGCCTTCCCGGGCCGTCGGGTACTGCCCCATCCCGAGCAGCCTGCACAGGCCATCCAGCGCCCGACGGGACGCGGCGCGGGTGCCGCGGTCCCCGATCAGCTCGATGTCCTCGGCGCAGCCGGGGCCGTCCTCGGACTCGGTGCTCTCCCCGAGCTGGGCGTCCCCCCGGTCGATCGTGACCGCGGCGTCGCCCGGGGGCCGACGTTCGGCCGGCGGGACCGCATCACCGCGTGGGATCGCCAGGAAGGCGACGACGGTGACGCCGATCGCGATCGGGACGAGCACCAGCATGGCGATGACGAACCAGCGCGCCAGGACCGGCTCGCCCGTCGGCAGCGTCGGCAGCCCGTCGTCCTTGAGCGGCGGGAGGGAGGCGCGATCGGGATCGGACACGGGTGGCGTCGGGTCAGGCGTCGGCGCGCTCGTCGTCGGCGATGACCCGCCAGCGGTAGGACTCGATCACCGGGTTGGTGAGGAAGCCCTCGCACATGCGCTCGACCTGCGACGCGAGCTCGTCCCCGTCGGCGTCGACCACCATCTCGAGGTGCTTGCCGACGCGGACCTCGGACGCCGGGTGGTAGCCGAGCCCCGGCAGCGCCTGCTCGACGGCGCGCCCCTGCGGGTCGAGGATCTCGCGCTTGAGCAGGACATCGATCGCGACGCGCGGCATCTGGAGCTCCGGGCTGGGGTCGGGACGGGCCGGCTCTGCCGGGACGGACCTCGGGAGCCGGACCCGGAGGGTAGCGGCGCGCCACCCCCGGCCCGGGTGGCGACGGCGCGGGTGCCGGGGGGTGACGACATCCACGGGACCGACGGCCCTCCGGAGGGGACCTCCGACCTCAGCGGGTGGCAGGACCGCGGGCGGTAGGGTGGCCGGACCCGTCAGGAGGTCACCATGGACATCGCCATCCTCGGTGGGACCGGCCCGCAGGGGAAGGGGCTCGGCTACCGCTTCGCACTCGCCGGACACGACGTCCGGATCGGTTCACGCAAGGCCGATCGCGCGGCCAGCGCCGCGGAGGAGCTGCGTCCCCGACTGCCCGATCCGGGCCTGCTGCACGCGGGCACCAACGCCGAGGTGGTGGACGGCGCGGACATCGTCCTGCTGAGCGTCCCCTACGAGGGGCAGGTCGACCTGCTGCTCGACATCCGCGAGCTGCTGGCCGGGCAGGTGCTGATCAGCTGCGTGAACCCGCTCGGGTTCGACAAGCAGGGCCCGTACGCCCTGGAGGTCCCGGAGGGCAGCGCGGCCGAGCAGGCCGCACAGGCGCTGCCGGACACCACCGTGGTGGCCGGCTTCCACCACCTGTCGGCTCCCGGCCTGCTGGAGGACGGCCCGCTCCACGACGAGTCCGTGCTGGTCTGCGGTGACGATGAGGACGCGAAGGCGACGGTGATCGAGCTGGCTGCCGCGACCGCCGCGCGCGGCGGGGTAGATGCCGGGGCGCTGCGCAACGCGAAGCAGATCGAGGCGATGACGGCGGTGCTGATCGCGGTCAACAAGGCCTACAAGGCGCAGTCCGGGATCGCGATCGCCGGACTGTAGGCCGCGACCTCGTGTCCGAGGGGGTGGCGCGGACCGGTTACCTTGCGTCCCGGCACCGGCGCCGCCACCTCGACGAGGGTCCCCCGATGTCCACCGACGCCACGACCGACCGGCCGCGTTCGGCGGCCGACCGGCTCGTGCGCCAGCTGCTGCTGGTCGAGGACGCCGCCCCCCGGTCGATCGTGACGCTGAAGGGCTCGCTCGTCCTCACCGCGGTGCGCTGCATCCTGATGTACGCGGTGATCCCGCTCCTGGCACCGGTGGTCGGGTGGCTCGGCGTGATCGCCCGCCCGCTGTCGCTGGCGATGTCGGTCGCGGCGATGGGGCTGGCGATCTACAGCCTGCGGCGGGTGTGGCTCGCCGACTGGCGGTACCGCTGGGCCTACACGGGCTTCATCGCTGCCGTGGTCGCGCTGCTCGTGGTCGTGATCGTCTTCGACGTCCGCGCGCTCGTGACCTGACGCGGCGGCCGACCTGCACGCAGCCCACCGCATCGACGACGCGCGTCAGGCCGTGTCCTCGCCGGGATCCAGCGACCCGCGCTGCCCGGCGGGTGCCCGGCGGACCACCGCGAGCACGGCGAGCGTCGCCCCGACGACGACCACCAGCATCACGGGCGTCAGCCCGATGAGGCTCGCCACCCAGCTGAACCCGGCCGCCAGCGGGATCAGGCCCGTCAGCGAGGTCAGCGCGCTCACCGTCCCCGCGGTGCCCGGCGTCGCGGCCAGCGCCCGGGAGCGCAGGATCGGCCACAGCGGTGCCATCACGAGGTTGCGCGGGATCACCAGCAGGAACCGTGCCGCGACGCCCGGGGTCAGCAGCCACGCGGGGTACAGGACGAGGGTCCCGACGGCGGAGGCCACCAGCGCCGGTCCGGCGTCGTGCACCCGCAACCACCGGTCGAGCAGCAGCAGACCGACGAGGGTCGCGACGAACCCCACCACCACGTGCAGGGCGATCAGGGACTGCGACATCCCGACCACGTCGCGCAGCCAGACCGGCTCGAACACCTCGGGCACGTCGAGCAGGGCGTGCAGCAGCAGCGCGCCGAGCCACAGGCGCCCGTGCCGATCGGCCAGGACGACTCGCACGTTCGCGGCGACCTGACGCACCCGGGT
>SKNO01000186.1 GCA_007120465.1 Nitriliruptoraceae bacterium | reverse complement strand
GGTCGCGCTGCTGCGCGACCGCGGCCTCGACCCCTGGGTGATGGGCGAGGTCGTCCCCCACGAGGACGCCACGGCGGGCCGGGTCACGATCCAGGGCTGACGCCGCGACGCACGGTCCGGCGGCCCCGGTCGTCGGGTGCCCGGGGCCGCGGTGGCGGAGCGGTCAGGGCAGCCAGAAGCGGCGGCGCGTGCCGCTGACCGCCGCGATGCGCTCCTCGGCCACGTGGAGGGCGGCCTCCTCGGTCGTGATGTCCTGCTTGCGGGACACGTCGAAGATGCTGCGCAGGGTCTGCGGGATCGCCCGGACCCGGTCGCGGGCGCGGTCGGCGGAGTAGCCGTGGTGGTGCAGCTCCTGCGCGACGTTGATCACCCCGCCGGCGTTGACGACGTAGTCGGGTGCGTACAGGATCCCGCGCTCGTGCAGCCGGGTGGCGTCCTCCTCGGTGGCCAGCTGGTTGTTGGCGCCACCGCAGATCGCCCTGGCCTGCAGCGTGGGGATCGTGGTCTCGTCGAACACCGCGCCGAGGGCGTTGGGCGAGATGATGTCCGCGTCGACCTGCAGCAACTCGTCGACACCTACCACCTCGACACCAGCGAGGTCGGTGACGCGGTCGATGGCCTCGGGCGCGATGTCGGCGACGGTGACCTTGGCGCCCTCCTCGACGAGGTGGCCGACCAACCGGGCACCCACCTTGCCCAGCCCCTGGACGGCGATGTGGCGGCTGCTCAGGTCGGGGGTGCCGAACACGGCCTCGGCCACGGGGTGCATCGCGAGGTACACGCCGAGCGCGGTGAACACGCCGGAGTCACCCGACCCGCCCTCGGCGAGGTCGGTGCCGGTGACCGCGGTGGTCTCGCGCCGGACCATCTCCATGTCCGCCGGAGTCGTGCCGACGTCGCAGGCGGTGATGTAGCGTCCTCCCAGGCTCTCGACCGCCCGACCGAAGGTGCGCAGCAGCGCCTCGGTCTTGATCTGTGCGGGGTCGCCGATCAGCACGGCCTTGCCGCCGCCGAGATCCAGCCCGGCGCAGGCGTTCTTGTAGGTCATGGCTTGGGACAGGCGCAGCACGTCGGTCAGCGCCGCGTCCTCGCTCTCGTACGGGTAGAACCGAGCCCCACCGAGCGCCGGTCCGAGCGCCGTCGAGTGGATCGCGATGATGCAGGCCAGCCCCACCTCGTCGTCACGTACGAAGACCACCTGTTCGTGGCCGTCCTCCCGGGCGAAGGGTCCCCTCACCTCGTGCTCCTCCCTGTTGCGGTCGCGGGCGTCGAGCGCACGACCGGATGGCCACCGGGCACGATCGGGTCACGACCGCGCGGTGCTGTCGTTCTCGCGGCCTCGACGGGTCACGTCGGGGCTGGGTCCAGCCTACTCCGGATGCCTGCGGCGTTGGGGGGGTCCAAAGACCGTCACCGATGGACGTCGGTCGGGCCCGTCCGTCGGGCCACCTCGGCGTAGTTGCACGGATGTGGTTCGTCTGCGAGGCTGTCGGGTGGATCAGGAGGATGCCCGATGCCCCAGGACGCGCAGCTGGTCGCCGACGTCGCGACGGACGAGCCGGAGCTCGACGAGCGCTCGCGGCGTATCCTCGACTTCGAACGCGAGTGGTGGCGGTACGCCGGCGCGAAGGAGCAGGCGGTGCGCGAGCGGTTCGACGTCTCCCCGACCCGCTACTACCAACTGCTCAACCGGGTGATCGACGACGAGGCAGCCCTGGCCTACGACCCGATGCTGGTCAAGCGGCTGCGCCGCCTGCGTGCGGCGCGCCAGCGGCAGCGTGCGGCGAGGCGGCTCGGCGCGGATGCGCGCTGACCGATCGTGACCGCCGCGAAGCACACGCCACCGCGTGATCCGAGCTTCCGGCGCTCGCTCCTCCGCAACGTCCTCGGGGCGATCGGCCTGGTGGCCCTCGTGGCCGTGCTGTTCGGGGTGCTCGGCATGATCGGCCGGGCCGACCCCGGGCTCGACATCGCCGACGGTCCCGAGGAGCCCGCCGAGCCCCCGGTGGAGGAACCCGTCGAGGAGCCGGCCGAGGTGGAGGAGCCGGTGGAGGAGCCGGAGGACCCGCCCGCCGAGCCCCCGGAGGAACCCGTCGAGGAGCCGGCCGAGGTGGAGGAGCCGGTGGAGGAGCCGGAGGACCCACCTGCCGAGGAGCCGGCCGAGGAGCCCGCCGAGCGGATCGATCCGGCCACGATCTCGGTGCAGGTGCTCGACGGCTACCGGCAGGACGGCGGCGCCGCGGCCACCGTGGTGTACGAGCAGTTGCGCGACGCTGGGTACCGCATCGTGGCGCGCAACCCGGCGATCGCCTACGACGTGACCACGGTGCTGTGGACCGCCGGGTTCGAGGATGAGGGCCGGCAGGTCGCCGAGGAGATCGGTGCGGCCGAGGTGCGCGAGCAGCCGGGCAACCTCTCCACCCAGGTCAACGTCCACGTGGTGGTGGGTGCGGACCGCGGGTGACCGGGGCGCGGTCGCGCGCCCCGGTCGACCGGGTGCGCATCGTGCTCGCCACGCACCGACACCCACGCCGTGGCGTGGGTGTCGGGGGAGCCCCGCGTGGGAGAGAGACGCGGGTGGAGAGAACGCGTTCCCCCTCACCATCGGCGGTTCACCGGTCCGGCTTGAGAGGAACGTGGGATCGTCGGACCGGCCGGTCCCCGGGTGTGCTCACGCTGGGAAGGAGCGCCCGTCACCAGCCGTCTGCGACGGGCGTTGCGGCCCGGTTGCTGGGCGTACCGAGGTCGGTGTCGTGGGCGCCGCGACCAGTCGTTTCATCGCAGCTCCTCCCGTCGTTCGTGCCGGGTGACGACTCGGGCGAGGCGATGCCGGGTCCGCCCCCGGTGGGACCGGGGCCCGGACAGGTCCCCACACCCGACGGCCATCCCGACCCGGGTCGATCGGCGTATGAGAGCCACCGCAGAGTCGTGACACGGTGCTTCTGCATCGTCCGCGTGGTGTGATCTCGACCGTGCAGTTGCAGATCGGAGGGGCGGGTGTTCACGCGGGCTGGGAGCCTGGCGCTGCGGGCGTCGTCCGTGGGGATGCCCAGTTCCGAACCTCGTGAACGCGAGCAAGGGAGCAACCCTCATGGCGACGTCCGAGAGATCCCCCGGCGTCCTCCGTAGCCCTGCACGACGCCGCATCACCGGCAAGCTCATCTTCCTCCTGGCCGGCACCGTGTCCTTCCTGCTGTCCGTGGGACTGTGGTTCCTGGCCGACGAACGGGAGACGGCGATCTTCGTGGGGCTCTGGGTCCCCTCGTTGTTCTCGCTCGGCGCCCTGGTAGCGAGCCCGGAGCGGGACCGATGAGCGACATCGTCCTCTTCACCATCGGTACGCTCGTCTTCTTCCTCGGCGCGACCGGCCTCGTCCTCTTCGGTCTCGAGACGTTCCGGACCTGGAGCGAGGAGGGCACCGAGACCGGTGACGGTGCCGTCGAAGCCGACGGGACGGCCCGGGAGGGGCTCACGTCGTCGCGCTGACGCGGGCGCAGCTCGCTGCACCGCGCCGTCCGAACGTCGACACGCCTCCGAGCCGTACGTTCCGTCGACGGGGGACGTGCCGTACCGGAGCGGGTTGACATGATCGGCGTCGCCATCGTTCGAAGTCAGCCGCCGTGGTCTCAGCCCCCGGTGACGGCCACCGGCAGATGCGCAGGCGACATCAGCAGGTTGTGAGCGTTCCGTATCGCAACAGGCGAGGAAGCCCCGGGCACACCGAGCACTCGCTGAGTCGGGCATCCCCAACGGGCGTTGCGACCTGATCCCAGACGGGGATCGAGAACGTCGGGTACAGCGCGCTCACGAACGGGCTCGGATACTGCGAGGATGTGGTGCGAGAGTGGTGCCGAAGCGCACGTCACTGAACCATCCGGCTCCGCGGTCGAGTGGGCCACTTAGCCCGTCGGGGACCTCCGGCCCTGTCGCTGTGCTCAACACGGTCCGTAGGGTCGGTGAGGCGATCTCGCAGGACGCACGTCTCAGCGAGGGACGTCTGAGCGACGCGGTCG